>JAEZIB010000102.1 GCA_023416275.1 Bacillota bacterium
AAGAGGGAAAGCTGGAAAGTGCAAGAACAGCACAGAGCTATACTTCTGAGATATCAGCAGCACCAGCAGCAGCGACAATAACAGTAGTCAATAACTATGTAGGAACAGATGACATAATAACTGTAACTGGACTGGCAGCAGGAGACATAGTGAATGTGTATGATTTAGCAACAGCAGGAACTTTGCTGGCAACAGGAACAGTAGCAGAAGGACAAACTACGTTAGTATTGAATGCAGCACAGATTGGATCAGTAGCTGGAACAATATATGTATCATTGACAAAGGTAAACAAGTTAGAAAGTGCAAGGACAGCAAAGACATTTATAGTAGAACCGACAACTACTGCACTAGCAACTGCAAATATAGTAGTAACTAACTGTAGGACCGGAGTAGATGATACTGTGGTAGTATCCAATTTGGCTGAAGGTGATATAGTAAATATATATAGTGCATCAACAGCAGGAACACTCATTGGCAGCTCAACTGTTGGGATTGGACAGACTACAGTTACAATAATAATTCCACAGATAGGTGCTGCAGCAGGCTCTATATATGTATCATTAAAAAAAGATGGAAAGTTGGAGAGTTCGAGAACAGCAAAGACTTTTTCTGCGGAAGCTTCAATGGGATCAAAAAATGTGAATGTTTTTGCTGGACATTCCTCATTTGTTGTGAAAGCTGATGGAACATTATGGGCTACAGGCTCTAATTATTCTGGACAACTTGGAGATGGTACAACTACAAACAGTAGTTATTGGAAACAAGTATTAACTGGTGTCTCTCAAGTTAGTTCTTTTAGTAATGTTACTTTTGCTCTAAAAACAGATGGAACATTGTGGGCCGCGGGAGATAATAGTTTAGGAGAATTTGGAGATGGAACAACCACAAGCAGCACCAGCTTTAAACAAGTATTAATTGGTGTTTCTGATGTATCTTGTTCTGATCGTAATACATTTATAATTAAAAAGGATAAAACACTATGGGCTATAGGTGATAATTTTTATGGGCAAATGGGGGATGGAACTCAATCTAGTACAATAGTTACAACATGGAAACAAGTGTTAACAGATGTTATTGATGTTAGTGCTGGACAAGGCTATACTTTAGCATTAAAAACAAATGGGACAGTCTGGGCAGCAGGTAACAATAACAATGGTCAGATAGGTAATGGAAATGATTCTTCGAACGTAATTGTATGGCAGCAAGTACTGACAGGGGTATCACAAATAAGTGCAGGTAGTTCTCATTCTTTAGCATTAAAAACTGATGGAACAGTTTGGGTTACAGGTAGTAGTTATAATGGACAAGCCGGAGAGAGAACAGAAAAAATTAGTACTTGGAAACAAACGCTATTATTGAATGTGTCCAAAATTAGTGCTTCTAATTGGAGCCATTCTTTAGTGCTAAAAACTGATGGTACAGTGTGGGCAACTGGATCAAACGATTGTGGACAATTAGGTGTTGAAGGAGTTACGACGGTCTATACATGGAGACAGGTATTGGATGATGGGTATAATATTTATGCCGGTGACAGTAATTCTTTTGTCATAAAAAAGGATGGAACACTATGGGGAACTGGTAAGAATTATAGTGGACAACTAGGTAATGGTCTTACTTGTGATTTACTTTCGTGGAAACAAACATGTCCTGGTGATCCAGTTGGAGCAGCGATAGCTGCGGTAAAAATATTAGAAGATTCGTACAGATTACAGTCAGATTTAGATAGTGCTAGAATATTAGTAAACGCACTAAATTCAGAACCTGAGAAAATAATTTTAACAAATAGGCTAAATGTAGTGCAAGATTATATTAATGCAAGAACAGCAGTGGAAAATGCAGAGTTAGTAAAATCGCAGGCAAATGTGGATAGTGCGAAAGTATTAGTAAATGCACTTCCTTCAGAAACTGACAAAATGCAATTGACAAATAGATTAAATGCAGTGCAGGTATTTGCTGATGCATTAACAGGTGTAGTAAATGCAGAAACATTAAAAACGCCATTAAGCATTAGCAGTGCGAATGAAAAAGTAAATGCATTACCCAAAAGCCAAGAAAAAACCAATTTACTAGGTAGACTTTATCAGATTGAAACATTTCTAAAAGCTTCAGCAGCAGTAGATATTGCTGAATTAGAAAAAAAGCAAATAAGTATAGATAATGCTACAGCACTTGTAAGTGTTTTAATTGCCAGTATAGATAAAACCAGTTTAACTAATAGGCTAATTGGAGTTCAATTAATAGTTGATGCTATGACTGAAGTAGAAAAGGCAGAAACATTAAAAACTCAAAAAAGCTTTGATGCCGCAGATAACCTTGTAAACAAACTGACTGAAGGAACTGATAAATTGAACTTAATTAGCAGACTAACTGCTATCAAGCCAATTGTTGATGCAACAACGGCAGTAATAAGTGCTGAAGCATCAAAAACAGATGAAACTATTGCCGTTGCTACTCTACTTATTAATGCTCTTCCTTTAGGGGATGATAAGACAAATTTAACAAATAGATTAATTGCTATTGAGCCTATGGTTTTTGTAGCAGCAGCTGTTATAAATGCAGAAAAATCTAAAACTCAGGAAAGTGTCGATAGTGCAAGGATATTAGTTGATGGATTGACTGCGAGTAACGATAAAACAAACTTAAAAAACAGGCTGAATGCAGTACAATCAATACTCAATGCAACAACAATGGTTATTAATGCAGAAAATACAAAAATGCAGATATATGTAGATAGTGCAAGAGTATTAATAAATTTATTGCCAGATGGAACAGATAAGACTCAACTCTTGGAAAGATTAAATTCTGTCGAGTATACTAATAATTATAACAACGCTGTCACAGTGGCTACAACATATGTAATAACTGCAGAGAACAGTAAAAAACAGTCAGATATTGATGTGGCTTTGGTAGTAGTTAATTCACTCCCAGATGGAACAGATAAGAATGGTTTAATAGGTAGACTTAATGATTTACAAACAAAAGTTAACTTAATTCCGATAAATCTACAAGCTAATAAAATAAGCTATAACAGCATTAAAATAATTTGGGAAAAACCTAGCGCTGAAATTTCTGGATACAAAGTATATAGAAATGAAGCAGAAGTTGGAAATACATCTACAGCGGAATTTACAGATATAAATTTAAAAGCTTTAACAACATATACATACTCTGTAAGAACGTATGACGAAGTTGGTACTTTGTCAGATGAAAGTAATATTATAACTGTATCAACAAGTAGAGCACAGGATATCGGATGCCCTAGTGTACCTGTAAATGTAACACCTGCAGCAATAACATTTACATCCATCAAGCTAAATTGGGATTCATCTACTGATGACATTTGGATAGCTGGCTATAAAGTGTATAGAGATTCTTTCGAAATCGGAACTACAATAGATACAACTTTTACTGATATAAATCTAACTCAGGGAAATACATATGTATATACAATAGCAGCATTCGATGAAGCAGGTAATATATCTCAGCAAAGTAGTGGTTTGGCTGTAACTACAGAGGTAGCATCGGATAATGAACCACCTTTACCCCCAACAAATTTATCCGCGACGTCAAAAACAAAGGATAGTATTGAGTTAGTATGGGATCTATGTACTGACAATATTGGTGTAACAGGTTATAGAATATATAGAAATGATAAATTGGTAGGAAATACTGTTTCAACAAACTTCATTGAAAAAGGACTTAGTGATGCAACAGAATATACATACGTAATCAAGGCATACGACGAAGTGGGAAATGTATCTTCTGCTAGTAATGAAATTATTGTTACAACTGATTTGGATTTTCCAGATAAACCTGCAAATTTAAGAGCCTTATTAAAAACTTCAACTTCAATAAACTTAATATGGGATGATGTGCCTAAGGCAGATAAATATGAAATCGAAATTGATAGAACAAAAATAGAAGTTACATCACAGCCAGGCTATAACCACTCAAATTTATTAGTTGGCAGTTCTCATTCATATAGAGTAAGAGCAATAAATAGTATTGGCTATGGGGAATGGAGTGAGTCAGTATCCTTTAGCACAATATCTAATAATGCACCATCAAAGATTAATTTTGAGGCAGCAAATAAGCAAATCCTTTTAAGTTGGCAAGATACACCTGAAAAGATTTTCTATGAGGTAGAGGTTGATGGTGTTATTGTAAGCAATGGTGTAAATACCCAATTTACTCATTCAAACTTAATACCAAATACAACACATACATATAGAGTAAGAACAATTTATGCTACGGGAACCAGCCAATGGTCGCAACTCATTAAGGTATCAACTCTTTTGCTGGATACACCAACAAACATAAGAACTACTGGTACACAAAATTCTGTATTATTCAAATTTGACTATGTACAAACCACAACTTCTATTGAGATTGAGATAGACGGAAGAGAAATCATTTCAAACGGATTTGTATATGAATATGAACTTACAGGATTGACTTCAGGGAAAACGTATTCTTTCAGGATTCGTAATAAAAACGTTAATGGCGTTAGTGCATGGAGTAATCCTATCGTTCAAAAAACAAGTGATCTAAATAGTGAGATTAGTGGTAAGTGGACTTCAAATGATCCAATATCAGAATTATTAAAAAAATTCCGGGCATATAGGACTGCACAAGCAAATGGCAAGATATATATTATTGGCGGGTTATATGTAGCTAGTGGTGAGGTATATTATTCAAATGGTGTGGTGAAAAGTCAAGTTATAGAATATGATCCTATTTCAAAAAAATCAGTACAAAAAGCTGATATGCCCACAGCAAGAAGAGAGGCATCAGTTGTAAATGTGAATGGGAAAATATATGTAATTGGAGGATATGGTGCTACCGGCATAAGTAAGGCTGTAGAAGTATATGACCCTAGCACAAACTCGTGGGCTACTAAAGCGAGCGTACCTACAGCCGCAGTTGGCTATGGAGTAGAAGCACTTGATAGTAAAATATATGTTGTTGGTGGAAGTAAAGATGGTATTGAATTAGATACTGTAAATGTATATGACACCATCACAGATACGTGGACTACAAAGAAGAACATGAATATACCGAGAAAAGATTTGGGATTAGTCGAGTGTAATCAAAAACTTTATGCGATAAATGGTACGAATAAAAGTTGGCTTCCAATCCCTGTAGAAGAATATGATCCTCAAACTGATACATGGTTAATAAAAGGATTATTGCCTACTACAAGTTCTAAAAAAATAGTACAAACCAATGGCAGGATATTTATCCTTATGGGATATAATGAAAGTAAGTCGAAACAATATCCAATGGAAATATATAACCCAATTACAAATACCTGTACCACTTATAATCAATTTCCACAATTACAATATATTCAAGATATGGTAGCAATAAATGATAAATTATATTTAACTGGTTTTATTAGTTATACTGAGACTAATGGAATTGAAATCTACGATCTTTCAGCACCTTCAAAACCATCAGATATACCAAGTAATATTTATACAAATATATCAAATAATAATAGTGATATAAATATTTATTGGGATTCTATAGATTCGGCAGTTGGATATGAAGTTGAGGTGGATGGACAGAAAATAGTAAGTGTAGTAACAAATAGTTATACTGACTATTCAGCTAAGATGGACGCTGTACATAAATATAGAATAAGGGTAAAAAGTGTTTATGGAAGTGGAGATTGGAGTGATGTAATAACTGTTTTGAAACAAGATGTTAAATATTCAGAGGATATAATACCACTATTGACTTCAAATAATTCATCAGAGCCAATTGTTGTTGATAGTAACTACAATAGCACAGATGCATACCGTGTATTTAATAATTCAACAAGTTACTGGGAAACTTATGATGTACCACCTATTGGCGGGCATTTCTTAAAAATTGATTTGGGTTCAGCCGGCTCACAAAGAGTAACAAAAATAAAATTAGCAAGTGCTTCATTTCCGGGAGATTGTGGAATAAAAAATTGGGAACTATGGGTATCTATGGATGGGATTAATTATACAAAACTTACTAGTGGTGTCCAACCAAACGATAATAATAATCATGACTACATCTTTGAAAACAATAAATCGTATCAATACTATAGATTAAATATATTGGATTCATATCATTCTAAATATTATGCTGGAGTTTCAGAGATAGAATTAATGACTCCTCAAGAGTTATCAATAGGGATAGATACGCCTACAGAATTTAGTGCAAATTCTACCTCAAACAACACTGTCCTTCTTTCTTGGACAGCAGTAACAGGTGCTACAGGGTATGACCTAGATATTGATGGTATTGTAGTTAGTACTACTGGATTAACTTATACTCATACAAATTTGATGCCACGTTCAAAGCATAATTATAGAATACGATGCAAAACAGAAAATCAATGCAGCCAATGGAGTAGTGTTGTTTCTGTAGATATGAGTACTCTAGGAACAAAAGAAAACCCATACATAATCTCTTCAAAGGAGGATCTTATAAATATTAAAATTGATCTTTCTGGATATTACAAATTAGCAGGAGACATAGATTTAGAGAATATTGAATGGATACCAATAGGTAATTCTGAAACACCATTCGCAGGTGGATTTGATGGACAAGGACATACTATTAAGAATCTAAAAATAAGTGAAAATCAAACACAATACATCGGCTTATTTGGAACGATATATAATGCTACTATTCAAAATGTGAGTATTGAAGATAGCAATATACGAGATGGTGGAGAAAATGTATCTATAAATGGAAATATAAAAGGTATTGTTTATACTGGAATACTTGTTGGACAGGCTCATGGCAATGTACAAATTAGTAATTGTAAAGTTACTGGAACCTTAGATCTGTGTTATTTGACAAATGCATATTCATCATATGCTGGAGGTTTAGTAGGATGTGTTAATTATATGGGAGCAATAGAAAATTGTTCTGCAAATGTTAATATAAAATCATATTCCAATTATGAATATATAGGAGGCTTAGCTGGATATTTAAATAAAACTAGTATATCAAAGTGTTTTACAACAGGAGATATATCTAGTTACAATGTCAAAGCAGTTGGTGGATTAATTGGTTATAACAATGATGGAAACGTATCTGATAGCTATTCGACAGCCAACATCACAGCTAATACTAAAAATGGATATTATGTTGGTGGATTTTGTGGCTATTCATACGGCAGGAATACAGTGTGTGAAATAAGGAATTGTTACTCAGTTGGAGTTGTAAAAGCCAATAAAACTAATATTGATGCTTTTAATTGCAGCGGTGGATTCATTGGAGGTTCTTCAAATACCACTATTGTTAGTTGTTATTTTGACGGAATTGCTGCAAGATATATAAGTTCAATTGTAATTGCAAGTGAAGATAACAAACTGACTACTAGTATGGTAAGACAAAAAACATTCCTAGGCTGGGATTTTGATAATACTTGGAGCATAGATGAAAATAAATCATATCCTTATTTGAAAAATGTTATAAATCCTAGACAGGTAATAGCAGTAGATTGCAAATCAATGGTGGAAAGTGGAAGTGGCACAGTTAGTGATCCTTATTTAATAAAGACAAGGGAACAATTAAACAATATTAAATATGGTGATTTGTCAGCCAACTATAAATTAGTGGAAGATATAGACTTGGCAAATGCTGAGTGGGAGCCAATTGGGAACCAGTGTAACCCGTTCACTGGTAATTTAAATGGAAACGGCTGCTCAATTAAAAATCTAAAAATAACTTCAGAGAATAGTAATTTAGGCATGTTTGGATTTATTGTTGATGGAACCATAGAAAATCTGAATTTTGTAAATGTAAATATAGCAGGTGGTAGTTATACTGGAGCACTTGCGGGAACAGGAAAGTCTGTTAGCGTTAGAAACTGCAAGATGATAGGCACCAATTGTATAAATGGACAATCATATACAGGCGGCTTAGCAGGGAAATTAGAGAATTCTACAGTATCAAATTGTTTTGTAACAGGAACTATTACTAATACCAATTCTTATGCTGGTGGATTAGTTGGATATGTATCAGGGGGAAGTGTATCTGATAGTTCTACAAAAGTTAATATTAGTGGAGATAGCGATATTGGTGGATTAGTAGGGGAAGCAAACGATACTATTTTCACAAAATGTTATACGACAAAAACAACTCTCAATGCTAAAGGTTATGTTGGTGGATTAATAGGAAATTTATTAAATGCAAGTGTAACAAAATGTTATGCGGCGGAAACGACTATCATTGCTGAAGGTTATGCTGGCGGGTTAATAGGGAATTTAGTAAAAGCAAGTATATCAAAGTGTTATGCGGCAGGAACTATTTCCAATATTATTACCACTGCTGGTGGATTGATAGGAGTTGCAACTGAAGGAAGTGTATCAGATAGCTATGTAGCAGTTAATATTAGTGCGGTTAGTAATGGTGGCAAAGGTAGTGTTATTGGTGGATTTATAGGATGCATTAATAGTTATAATGTTCCAGCATGTGCAATTAAAAATTGTTACTCATTAGGAAGTATTAAGACAGCAGATTACGATTACCAACGTAACTTAGGAGGTTTCGTTGGCTATATTTCTAATGGTAAAAATATTGTTGGCTGCTATTATGATGGGCAATCTTCAGATATGATAAAGAGAGATTATATAAGTGAAAATGTCAGTAAAATGACTTCTAGTATGCAGAGGAAGAAGACTTTTATAGGATGGGATTTTGTTAATACGTGGGGCATAGATGAAAATAAATCATATCCATATTTAAAGAACATGAATAATTCAGAACAGGTATTTAAAGCATGTGCAAATAGTGATTTGATAAAAGGAAGTGGTACACAGGATGACCCATATATTATAGAGACTAAGGAGCAATTAAATAATATAAAATATGAAACATCTTCACACTATATTTTGTCAAGAGATATAGATCTGGAAAATATGAAGTGGGATTATATTGGAATGCCTAATGCACCTTTTGTAGGCAGCTTCGATGGGAAGGGCTATACTATTCGCAATCTAAGAGATTCCGGGCTTTTTAGTTATACAAAAAATGCAACAATTAGAAATATAAATTTAGAAAATGTCAATATTAGTGGTACAGGGTATATTGGAGCAATAGTAAGGAGTGCAGAGAATACTAATATTATTAATTGTAATTTGTTGGGTGATTGTATAGTAAGTGCTTCTGGAGACTATGTCGGAGGGATTGTAGGATGGATGAGTGGTGGAAGAATAGAAAATTGTTCATCTAGTCTAGAAGCAAATGGAAGTTTTTCGTATGCTGGAGGATTGGCAGGCAGTATTTGGAATACTGATGTTATAAAATGTAAAGCAACAGTTAATTTATTAGGTTCAAGCACTTCTGGATGCATAGGAGGACTTGTTGGTAGTGCGGTTGATTCTAGTATTACTGAAAGCTATGCAACAGGTAATATTTGTGTACATGCGGAGAAAGTTGGAGGATTTGTAGGTTATTTAGCAAGTGGCTACCTGGGCCGTGGAATTATACGCAATTGTTTTTCATTATGTAATGTAAATTCAGATGTATTAATAAGAGTAGGTGGGTTTGTTGGTTGGTTTAAATCGGGTACTTTCCAAAACTGCTATGCAGCAGGAACAATGAATCGCATAATTAATCCGATAGTAGGGGAGAGTGGAGTAGATACCTTAGTAAATTGTTACTTTAATTCTACAATCACAGGACTTACTAATCCTACAGAACATGCTAGAACTACGGCCCAGCTAATGAAACAAGCAACCTTTATAGGATGGGATTTTACAAATGTTTGGAGCATACAGGAGGGAACGTCTTATCCGTTCCTGAAAAATATGGTTAATGCGCCAGGTATAATTGTTATGGATTTAAGTAATAACTTTATCAGCGTGGCATGGAATCCTGTTGATGGAGCAGATAGCTATGATCTAGAGATTGACAATATCACAACTATATCATTGACTGAGAGGAAATATCTACATAAGGGACTTCTTCCAAACACAGTCCACACTTATAGATTTAGAACACATAAGTCAGGTGTAGTAAGCGAATGGAGTACATTAATTACATTAATAACATTGGCAGAACTTATGCCAACTCCTAATAATGCAAAGGCTACTTATGCTGATGGGCAAATAACCTTTAGCTGGGATGTAGTACCAGAAGCAATGCAATATGAGATAGAAGTTGACGGGGAAGAGATGAATGTAGGAAAAAATTTAACTTATATTAGTAGTGGTTTCTCGAATATAAAACAGCATACTTATAGGGTTAGGGCTAAAAACTCACTTTTTGCAAGCGAATGGAGTAATATAGTGTCTGAAATAGGCTGGAATAATGAAACTCCAGCAGTATGTTTAGCACAAGCTAACTGGGTAAATGAAGAGTCTGCTGATGGTGGTATCGAGGTTGTTGTTAAGACAAATTATGTTAATAATATGTACACAGCATTCCTTGAGTTAGAATATAATCCTGCAGAACTAATCATTAATGAGGATACTATTAAGCAACTATTATGGACTGAGGAGGAAGCTGGATACTTACAATATGAGGTTGATGAAGCTACAGGGAAAATTAAAATATTGATTTCTGCTACTGCAGATGATCCAAGTAACTCAGGTTTGGCTGATATAATGAGTTTTAAGGTTAAGCTTAATGAGATAGGCATATCTGTATTAAGGGTTAATAAAGCCGAGATCATAGATTCATCAGGTAACTATATTGAAATTCCTAATGTACAGGCTTTGAACATTACAGGAATACAATAATAAGCATACAAAATATATTAAGGGGCTGCTGCAAATTAGGAAATATAGATTATCAAGCTTTGCAGCAGCCTAAGCAAAACCTACATTGTGTGGTCGGCTTCTAACCACTGATGATACTCATTAGAATTAAGAAATGGAGAGAGCATTATGAAGAAAAAGTTAATGGGCATTATAGCAATCGTTTTGTCAATTTTAATTCCGCTGCAAAGTATTGCTTTAGCTAAAGTAAATTTCAATAATACATATAGTGAACAGAAAAGAACAGTTTTAGTAAAATACAAGGATGGAAATCTTTCTTTTAATTCCAAGCTTAAGGGGTCAAAAATAAAGAAACACCTTAAAAACAAAAAAATTAAGCTAGTTGAAACAGATGATGCAGGTGTTCAAAAAATACGTAAAGATAAAGATGTATTATTTGTTGAAGAAGATAGTTCCATAAGGAAATTAGAGGATAAGATAACTTGGAACGTAGAGCAGATTAAAGCACCTCAGCTTCTCAAAAAGAACTATTCTGGAACGGGTGTAAAGGTAGCCGTTTTTGATACGGGTATAGAGACTCAGAATAATGACTTGAATGTTAAAAACGGAGTGTCATTTATAGATGGGGTTTCAAGCTATACCGATGATAATGGGCACGGTACAGCGGTAGCAGGAATTTTATCTTCTATAAAAAATGATAGTGGCTTATTGGGTGTTGCTCCAAATATAGATTTGTACTCTGTAAAAATTCTTGATAAAAATGGAGATGGAAAGTACAGTAATATCATTGATGGCTTACAATGGGCAATAGATAACAAAATCAATATAGTGACTATGTGCTTCGGAGGAATAAAATATTCAAGGATATTACAAGAGGCTATAAATGAAGCGTATTCCAATAACATCCTTATTATTGCAGCAGCAGGCAATAATGGAGACTCAGTAAATGTAGATTTCCCAGCTAGATATAAAAATGTAATTAGTGTTGGAGCTGTTGACAAAGATAATGCAATAGCTTCGTTTTCAAATGGAGGTAAACAGTTGGATTTAGTTGCCCCAGGAGTTTCGGTTGAAACACTTGGATTAGGTAATACTAGTCAGATAACAAGTGGTACATCGTTTTCAGTTCCCCATGTTGCGGGAGTTGCGGCAGAATTGCTAAGTGCAAAAAAGACTCTATCCAATTCACAGATGAGAAAGCTATTACTTGGGACTGCCGTCTCATTAGGCAACAAAAACACATACGGTTATGGATTGGTTGATGCTGAAAAAGCGCTAAAAAACATTAATAAGACATTTAAGAACATATCAGAAAAAGCCGAAGTTACAGGCGATAGCGATATCGGTGGAGATGGTAATGTTCATACCTCTGTTCAAAAGTATACTCCCGAAGAGCAAAATATTAAATTGGGAGAAAGTGCAACACTTGGCCTTCAGTACTCTGAAAATCACAATAATGTTGAGGTTACAATAAAATGCGGTAGTGTTATTAAAAAGTCTGAAATAATATCTGTAGAAGGAGAAGATCCATATGGGTGTGTCACATGGTATACATGTGACAGTGAAGTTTTAGATGAAGCTGGAACATACACTGTAAGATTCCATTGCCCTGACTATCTTAATGCTGATGAAGTTTTTACTATCAATGTAGAAGAAGAACTTACAATACCTCAAATGCCTACAGGAGTATCACTGACGCCTCACTCTAATTATATGGTAATTAATTGGAATAGTATAAAAAACGCAGAAAGCTATCGGATTATGGTTGATGGAAATGATAGTATAAGTTCTGTTGTTTCTTCTTGCACTAGCGATACTTTAGCTCCAAATACTGAGCATTCTTTTAGTGTTAGAGCTATAAATGAATTGGGTTCTAGTAATTGGTCTTATCCAGTATCAGCCTATACACTTGCAAGTGTTCCTGTACAAAGAGAAGGTAATCTGGATATAAATACACTATCACTTAAAATAGATTGGCTTGATAATGGAAATCCAAGTGGTACAGAATATAAGCTGGCATTGTTTGATGAAAATAATTATAAGGTAAAAGAAAATGCATGGACTACAAATCTCACAGATACTATTAGCAACTTAAAATATGCTACAACATATAAAGTAGAGATAAAGGCTAGAAACTTTGATGGTATAGAAACAGAATGGTTCACGTTTGGTAGTGTGGTTGTTCCGCCAATAACCCAATGTAATGAAGAGCAAATGCAGGGGCAATATGGATACTATAATGATGATACCCAAGTATGTGTAAATGAGCCAGTAAATATAGTTACTGGTAACTATTATTGTAGTGAAGAAGACATAAATATTACTGAAATAGGGCTTCCATTACAGGTACAGCGTTCATATAATTCTATTGATACGAGAGAAGGAATACTGGGTAAAAGTTGGAGAATGAATTATGAAAGTAATATTTCAATAGATTCAGAGACTGGAAATGCAGTAGTAACCTATCCTGATGGTCATGCTGGCAGATTTATACCAAAAACAGGAGGACATGAATTTATAGGTCCTGATGGAATTTTTGAACAGCTTACTAAGGACAGCAATGGAATATATTCTTTAAAACTAAAAGATAAGACAGTTTATAAATATAGCTCAAGCGGTAAACTAATACAAATTTCAGATAAGAATAATAATACCATTACATTAACCTACAATGAAGCTGGGCAGCTTAAAACTGTCACTGGGCAAGGTGGTAAACAGCTCACTTTTTCCTATGAGGATGAAAAATTAAAAAGAATCACTGACCCAGCAAATAGAACGATAATTTATACGTATGATTTAGCAGGGAATTTGATTAGGGTTAAGGGAATTAACGGTGAAGAAAAGAATTATGCTTATAGTATTTATGGAATTACATCAATAACTGATCAAAATAATAAAAAGTTTATAGAAAATGAATATGATAAGTTTAACAGAGTTATAAGACAGTTTGATGAAAACCGTAATGAGATTACTTACACATATAATGATGAAGGGAAAGAAACTATTTGTCACTATGTAACCTCAAATATCTCAGAAACTTACCAATTTAATGATAATCTGTATATTAATAAAATTATATACAGTGATAATACATATGAGGAATACACCTTCGACCAGTGGGGCAATAAGGATAGCATAAGAGATAGGAACGGTAATATAACAGCTTATGAATATGATGAACGAGGGAACCTAAAATCAACTACTTCTGCTGCTCCTTATTTCTATAAAACAATCTATACGTATGATGAAAATGATAATTTAGTTAAAATAAGCTCACCAGGAGGAGCTGAAACATGTTTTACATATGATTCAATGGGAAATGTTAAAACAAGTAAAACAAAGCTTGATGATTATACATATGCTATTAAATCATATAATTACGATGACAATGGAAGAATAATTAGTATTACAGATGCTGAAAATAATACTGCTAACTTTGAGTACTCTAATTATCCATCACCAACAAAAGTAACTGGTCCAGAAAATAAAATTATTAGCTTCACCTATGATAGTTTAAATAGAACAGAGACTATGACTGATGCAGATGGTATAGTTACTTATCAATACAACTCTAATAACAAGGTTGAGAAGATAATTGACAAGGATAATAATGTTACTAGATATAAGTACGATAAACTTGGAAATCTAATAAAGTATATTCTACCAGAGCAGTATAACCCAGTAACAGATGATGGCTTGGGTGTAACCTATGAGTACGATGCTATGGATATGAAGGTAAAGGAAACTAATGCAGTGGGTACAGTTAATGCTGTCAAATATGATGAGTTTGGAAATATCATAAAGAGTATAAATCCAAATTACTATAACGAGTTAACTAATGACGGTGTAGGTTATATCTATACATATGATTCGGATAAAAGACTTATTAAGGTGTCGAATCCCTCTGGGAAAAAATCCAGAATAAAGTATGATGCTGTAGGAAATAAGATTAAAGAAATTGATGCAAACAGCTATAATGAAGCTGTTGACGATGGTGCAGGAATTGAATACATATATGATCAGCTAAATAGTCTAATTATGGTTAAGAATACGGATGGAAATGTTGTTAAAAAGCTTGTTTATGATGCAGCTGGAAATATCATTAAGGAAATTGATGGTAAGGGTTATATTAGCGGTAGTAGTGATGAGGCAAGATATGGAACTATTATGAAATACAATCTTGCTGGCTGGCTAACAGAGCAAAGAACACCTGCTCAAAATAATAATGGTTTAATCTATTATAATATAACCAGATATACATATGATAAAAATGGAATGCAGCTTGAGAAAAAGACTTCTAAAGAATATGTTACAGAAAATGGGGAGCCTGACACTTGGAATACTGTTACAAAGCAGTACAATAAAAGTGGACAGGTAGTCAAGGTTATTGATACCTTAGGTGAACAAATAGAATATCAATATAACTCACTTGGTCAGCTTAAGATAGAAAAATCCTCAATAAGTGATGGAAACAGTATTAAAACCTATTATACATATACTAAATTAGGCAAGGTAGAAACTGTAAAAAGAGAAATCCTATCAAACGATCTGATAAATGGGGATAAAAATAACCCAATAACCTATGCGATTACATCCTTTGAATATGATAAAAATGGTAATATTGAAAGTGTTCAAAACCCAGAAGGACATATTACAAATTTTGAATATGATTCAGCTAGAAGGCTTATAGCAAAAAAAGAAGAAGTAACAGCCAGTGAAATTGATATCTACAATACAGCTATATCAGTTAATACTGCTAAAACAGCTATTATGCCTGGTGAACAAGTTGATTATCAAATAAAATTAAACCCAGATAGAAATATGGTGGTAGCTGGGGCGGATATATATATTAAGTATGATGCTAGGATCTGTGAATATATTGATTGTCAACAAAAGCTAGATGGAATATCAGTCAACGCTTCAACAACAGGTGAAATAAAGATTTCAGGAGCATTTACTGGGAAAAATGTTGAAACAATACTTTCTACTCTACGATTTAAATTAAAGGTTGGGATATCGGGGAAAGGCTTTATTACAATTAGCCCGATATCAACGTATAAAAATAATGATGGAAAAACATTTAAATTTACTGAAGGCATTGGAAAAGTAGTTTCAGCAAAAACTTTGGATATGAATGGGGATGGAAAGGTTCAGACAAATGACTTTACATTGCTTGCAAAAAGCAAGGGTGCAACTCCATATGATTTAAGTTATGATGAAAAATATGATATAGATGGCAATGGTAAAATAGACGCTTTTGATCTTAACTATATGAAGGAGCATCTATTTAGTGGCAACCAGAATTCTACAGAACTTAAATCTGTTGAGCAAGCAAAGTTCTATGAGAAGTTTACAAATGCCGTTTATCAAGATTCGGATAGTAAAGTAGTAAGACAGACTGTTTATGAATATGACAAAGCTGGAAATATCATTAAAGAAATATATTGGAATGGAACCATTGAATACAAATATGATGCTTACAACAGGCTCATTTCAGTAAAAGATAAGGCTAATAATGTATCAAGAGTTTTTTACGATGAGGTTGGAAATGTAACTAAAGAAGTTCTTCCTGAAAACTATAATTCAAGCACTGATAATGGAACAGGAACCCAGTATATCTATGATGCAATGAATAGGCTGGTTGAGGTTAGAGATGCAAATGGAATTGTCGTAAAAAGAAACCTCTATGATATAAGTGGTCTTGTAATTAAAGCTATTGATGCTGCTGGATATGCTGCTGGTCAATCAGATTCTGAAAGATATGGTATTGAGTATAACTATGATATTGGCAACAGAGTTGAGACAATAATAACTCCAGAAGCTAAAATTAACGGTAAAACAACTTCAAGCTATAAATATGATGCTATTAACAATCTGATTTCATATACTGATGGCGAACAGAATACAACCAGATATACAAGTGATATGTGGGGTAAAATTACCAGTGTTACAGATCCTTATGGTATTGTAACCACGTATAGTTACGATAAGGCTGGTAATTTATCAGAATTAGTTGATGGAAACAACAATAAAACAACATATACTTATAATAGTTTGAACAAGCTATCTGAAATGACAGATCCTATGGGTCAGCGGGTAACATATAAATATGATAAAGAAGGCAGATTAAGACAGCATACAGATAGAAACGGGCAGGATATACTTTATGAGTATACTACTGATGGCAATTTAACAAGCAAAAGAGTAGCAGATAAGAATGAACTTGTAAGGTACCTGTATAATATGGATGGAAGTATGCTTGCGACTATCGATTCAACAGGTGTTGATAAATTTAGCTATAATTCAAATGGTCAAGTAATATTAAAATCAAGAAATGGTAAAGAAATACTAAAATATAATTATGACAGAAATGGTAATGTTTTAAGTGTCACTGACCAAACAGGACAATCAACAGGCTATACCTATGATATTAATAATAATCTTAAAACAGTAAAAGATGGAAATGATGTAGTTGCTACATATAGCTATAATATAGACCATATGGTTTCTGGTATAGAGTATAAAAATGGAATAGATATAAGCTATAATTATGATAAGGATAAAAATATTTCCTCATTACTACACAAAAGTTCTGAAGGAAAAGAATTAAACAGCTTTGAATATACTTATGACGGCAATGGCAATATGTTGTCAAAGAATGAGAATGGTTTAACAACTTCATATACATATGATAAGCTGAATAGGCTGGCAACCTCAGGAATTGATTCATTTAAATATGATAATGCAGGGAACAGGACTTTGTGGGAAAAAGAGAATGAGTCTATCAATTATAGCTATGATTTAAACAATAGATTGACCACAGAAACAAGTTCAAAAACAGGATCTACGGTTTATACTTATGATAAAAATGGAAATCAGTTAACTTCATCAAGAGGTATAACTTGCACTTATGATGCATTTAACCAGTTAAAGTCAACACTACTTGCTGATAAAACCTGGATGGAAAATAATTATGATGCATTCGGTTTAAGAGTATCAGTATGTGAAAATGGATTGACTAGTGATTTTACATACGACAGAGGAAATATTATAACAGAAGTAAATGCAAGTGGTGCGTTAACAGCGAGAAGTTTAAGAGGAAACGAAATAATAGCAAGAAAGAACTCAGCTGGGACCTTGGCATATTACCTGAATAGTGCTCATGGAGATGTAACCAAGCTAGTAAACGAAAACTGTGATGTGATCAATTCTTATCAGTATGATGCATTTGGTAATACAACGAATTATACTGAAAAAGTGCAAAATAGGTTTAGGTATGCAGGGGAACAGTTCGACGAAATAACAGGGCAGTACTATTTGCGTGCAAGGCATTATGACCCAATGACAGGAAGATTTACAACAGAGGACTCTTACAGAGGTAAGGTTAATGATTCGATGAGCTTAAATTTGTATACTTACTGCAGTAATAATCCTGTGAATTCTGTGGATCCGAGTGGACATTATTATATAAAGGAAGGTTGGAGGGCATCAAGTATTTATTTAGAAAAGGACAGTTTCTGGACATGCTTGACAAGAACAATTGTAGTTGATTTCGTACCTTTTGGGGGACTACTAAACAATGCCATAGAAAGAGAGTTTGGGGTGATAGGTGGTTCGTCGGTGGAGAATTATGGTGGAAAGCAACTCGCTGAAGAAGTTATGTCTGAAATTTTTAGCTTAGGAGGGCAATATATAAGTGCTGCAATTACGGGATATAATATTTATTCGGTTGCAAAAAGTACGATTGAACGCTGGGATGTTTATAGGATGGATGAAATAGCATTTAGACTAATTGAAGAAAATCGTATTTACACGTATGCAGAGAATTGGGAGAAAGCAGATCTGATAGAAACTATGGATAGAGCTTATAAGTATATTCTATCAAATTATCAATATTTCTCTCAAAAAATTGTGGGTGATTATACTCTTTACCAACTGCATTTGAGGATTAAAAATGCTAAAAATCAAAAAAAAGAGATTGAAAAAATTGTAATAGATTACGAAGCACAATTAATAGGTCATTATAATGTTGATGATATAAAGATTTATGGTGGAATGTTTAAATCCCATTTTTTATCAGATTGGGAAGCATGGTTAAATACTGCTTCTTATGACTTTGGAAGACATGTAAAATTTAAAAGCAAAAAAGGTAAATGCAATTATTATTAAAAATCCCAATTATATGTGCAAGCTATCTTAGATAGCTTGCACAAAATACAGACTTATATAATTTAGAAAAGAATGTTGTGATAAAGTATAGAGAATGTAAAAATATAATAGAATAAATAACCCTATTGTATGTTAAATATTCTGTTTTTTGTATTTAGAGTATATAATAAGCATTTATTAATCAATAATTTATTATATATTTCACTATAAGTAAAAGTGATTAAAATTTTGAGAGGAAATAGATAATATGACCAACAGAAAAAAACTAGTACAGCATAATAGTAGATTACCAAAGATTTTAAAATTTATTTTAAGTGTTGGTATTATATGTGTAATGATTTTATTACATCCAGTTAAGCAGTGGCATTCTAATATGGGTGAGTATAAATCGGTATTTTTTTATAAAGTTCTGATAAGTGATCCAGAGCAAGTTATAGTTTTAATATGTATAATATTTTTTGTAATTACAACTATTTGTATCCGTTATATTATGCAACAAAAATAAATTAGAAAAATAAATAGAACTGTAACTATTAAGTTGAGATACACAATTGAGGAAGTATTTCTGATATGCCACTCGTCTTCTATATATGTGGTGACTTACAAGAGTCGAAAGAGACGACACCTACATAGCCCCTCCTTTCTTTACGTTTTCTTTACAACTTCCCCACAACTGTAAGTAAATAATGCTATAATGACGATATAAAATTAAGAAAAAGTCATATAATCTAGGCGAAAACAAATTATGTATAGCTTAGATATTCTATCGGTTTATTGCTTGGGCTTAGGCACGGTTAATCTATCTTTATGCTCAGGTTTTAACCACAAATTGACTTTAGTAATTATACTTTCGGGGGTATTTTATGAAGACTAAATTAAGACTAATATCTGCAATTTTGATTTTGAGTATGATTTTCCCAATTTGTACAGGGATAGTACAGCCGGCTTTTGCAGCTACTCCCATTAATGTTTACATAGATAGCTATAGCAAAAGTACAGGGGTTGTGAATATACACTGGGATGCAGTGGCAAATGTTACTAGTGGTACTATTGAATATAATATACCAAATGGTACGACTTATGAAAATGTTATATTGCCTATTGATGTAACTAAGAATTCGGCTTCAATATCAGGAATGCAGGCTGACATAATATATGATTTTAAAGTTAAACTGGTAAATAGTAGTGCACAAGAATATATTGGAATGCTTTACTTTTTGCCGCAAGTATCATTTTATGCTGAGCAGGTAGAGCAGCAGTCTGTGACAATACCTGGAGGTGGAGTGGAAACAGGTGATTATCCTTCAATCAAGCTTATATGGAATATGCCAAGAGTGTTTAATAGTGGTACAAAGGCTATCGAATATGCGAATCAAAGTACGGTGCTTTCTCAGATAGATGGAAGCATTAAGTATTTAAATTTTAGCATAAACATAACAGGAGCAGAATCACTTGCCAATGTTATTTTATCAATGGATGATAACGGTTCATATACAGCAAAAGTATCTGGTGAAAAACTAGAAGAAATTCATTCTGATGTAAAATGGGATAGCTTTACAGGTCAATGCTCATTTTATTTACTGGGAGTTAAAGACAAGACAGCTATGATCCCTTCTAGAAGTGATATCTTGACGAATGCAATAAATCCAGGGACAGGATTATCTACATTGCCGCAGGCTATAGCAGTTGCTGGGGATAATCAATATGTTTTGGCGCATCAGGAAATTCTTCCTGGTACAATTTATAAAATGAGCATGAACACATTATTTGTTGACAGTGACAAGAATTATGTAGGAACTGTTGCGGACGGGTTGACTGAAAATCCGCTTTTAGGTTCTACAGACTATACATATACTCCAATAAGATTTCAATTGACTAAGGATACTTTTGACACTGTGTATGTGCGTATATACCGCATTAATCAAGGCGGTGTCAACATGCCTAAATTATACTATGAGGTTCAGACAAGTAATGTACCTTCAGCACAGGATACCAGCTGGACTAGAAGAAAAAAGCTGGATGATTCCTATTTTGATGGAGAATATGCAATAACAGGTATAGATGGAATTAACTCAAAAAACACTCTTTATTATAGAGTTATTGTAAAGTCTGACAGTGTTGCAGATAGAATACAATCTTTAAACCTAGCATATAAAATGCAGGATGATACTGCAAGACCTCCTGTACCAAAGAATATAGATGTAATAGGTGTGGATTTGGCTTTGCCAACAGCTGTTAGTGGTATTACTGATAATTCTTCTGACGTTACAATATCATGGGACAAACCAAGCAATTGGGATCAAATAAAGGGGAATCTTACAAATGATATATATTTTCACTTTTTAATAAATATAGATGCTGAAGACCTCACATTAGAGCCGACACCATACTTGGAGGCTAATGGAAAAAGCTACGGTATGTTTCCTGTGAAATATAGACTGATGAAATATATAAGTGCCAATTCTCCAAATATTGATGATTCGGGGGACAAGTTGGTATATAAATTTAAGGGCTTTGATCTTTTTAAAGGAGAAGATGAGAATGGTAATCCATTAACGCTTCCCAATACTGAAAGCTATCCTACATATTTTCTTCCAAACAAAACATATTATTTGCAAATGTATACAACGAAGGCTGCCAATAGAGGAGCTACCTACGATAGCACTATAATGTCTGAGAAGTCTCTTGTAACCAGCTTTACAACACTTACAACGTCAGGTAGGGACGTTCCTATTCCCAGTAATCTTGAATGGGTTAATACTACTGTAAAACCTAGCAGTGCAACAGATCCGGCAGAAGCAACTGTACAAATCAGATTTAATGACCTAGATATAGATTGGAGTAATTATACAACTAAGCACAGCGAAGATGACGAAGTAATTTATGACTTGTACATGAGTAACAGAACAGATCCAAGTTCATTTAAATTGATTGGCACAACTGATACAACAAGTGTTTTGGAGGATGTTGCCTTTACAAAGCAAAAATTAGGCAGTACTACTTGGGTATATGCTACAATCAATAAGTTTACTGCAAGTAATAGTGTTGCTTCCTTTGGATATTCATTGGCACCTAATACTACATATTATTTTATGGTAAAAGTAAGGCTAAAAATGGTAAATGAACAGGAGGAGAGACAGTCAATAGAAACAGTATTGCTGCCTGTTACTACTCCTAGAGCTGGAGAGCTTGAACCAGATGAAACTGCTGAAAGACCATTGGCTCCAATAGACTTCTCTATTGCAACAGATGTTGATGGCAATCCAATGATTACTGGACAAACTGTTACATTTGAGTGGACTGTTAATGAGAATGAAGCACAATACAATCTTATATCAACTAAAAATAAGGTAGAGGCTGATACCTCAGACACTGATAGTAGTATTTTACTTGATTCTATATATCAGAGCTTTATTAGTTCCTTTGGAAATAAGGACAATAATATAGATAATAATGAAACAAAATTAACATTAGATCCTAGTGTTAATCCGTTGCCATCAAATTTTGAATATAACAGTGCAACAAGAAAATGCAGATATACAATAGATACCTGGTTATATCCAAACAAAATATATTACTTTACTCTGAGAGCTGAAATTGTAAATGCTTCAGGTACAAAAAAAAGTGTATGGGTATCAATTCCGGTAACTACATCACTAATTGAAAGCCCTTCAAATCTGCAGGTTGTAAACGACTGTGAATTAGCTTTTTATTGGTTTGATACTACTCCTGGCATGACAACCGACAATTATTCGATACTATTGAAGAAATCCAATGAAAGCAAATATATTACACTTCCTAAAGCAAACTATAAAATAGTAAAGGACGAAAGTGTATATTATGGGAGATTGTTTGAGCTTAAGGCAGATACAACCTATGACATAAAGGTTGTAAGAATGACAAACAATGAAACCATTAGCAACCTCAGACTAAAGACAAGAAATGATTATTATGAAATAGACTTGAAATGGCAAGGAAATGCAATAGATGCATATTCTGATTATGAAATTGCGGTTAAAACTGCTGATGATAGCAATTATGCTGTATTGGATAACGATGTTGACTTAGAGAAGTATGTTGATATATCAACACATACTTATCCATATTATATTGAAAAACAGAACAGCCAATTAAATACTAACTACTATACATATAATGCCAGAATAAAACTAGTTCCCACTATATTACCAGATGGGTCTGTAGAACATTTACCTTTAAAGCCTAATACAAAGTATTTTATAAAGGTTAGAGCAGTGAAAAAAGATTCTTCTAACTTATCAGCAGTTACGCCTTCAAAGTATGTGGGACCTGTAGAGACTAGAACAGAATTTAATCAGGATGACTATGACGATGAAGATAATAATACAAATGTAACTGCAAAATTCCTTGATTTGATTGAAAAGCTGGAACAGGAACCATACTGGGAAATTGGCGCAGGTAATGGCGTAATAAATAAAATATATGTAAGAGATGATAAAGTCAAGGATTTACTTGAACAGGCTGGTAGATTTACTTGTACAATAGACATATCTAATAGTCCAAATTATATTTATAAGGATGAGATTTACCTGGCAAAGGACATTTTGGAAGCTATAAAAATTAATGATAAGAGTGTAATAATAAAAAGTAAGGATGTTGAATATACAATACGTCCAAATACCTTTGATTTAGATAACATGAAGGAGTTTAAGAATGCACTTGATGATGACGATGCTGAAGATGTGTTTTTGAAATTAAATAATACACAGAGTTCAAGTGCACAGCCAAGTATACCTGCAAATACTGCAATTGTATCAAAAATGAATGTATTATCAGCTCAGGTTGTTGCAAGTACAAAGACTAATGATGCTATAAATGCACTAATTAAGAATGAACTATACAACGAAAAGACAGGACTTATTCAGAAAAAGGTAGCAGTTATAAAAAACCCAAATAATACAAAGACACAGGGAAATGTTAAAGAAGCAGAAATTATTGAATATCTGAATAAACTTTATGATGAGCTAAAGAATGAGCTGTCATATTATTTAGAGGATACACTTGAAGGCATAGCTTATAAAGAGGGTGTCTTTACTGATAGCTATAATGTATCAAAATTTAGTTCTCCTTTGGGTGTAAAGATGTCTTATAAGGCTGATACAATAGTAAATCCATTTGTAGTGTATGGAAGTGCTGCTAATTGGCAAAAGCTGACTCAGAATTTAAAACATGATAATGGGTACTTGAGCTACTTCGTAACTAGTCCAGGAAAATATGTAGTTCTTTCTTTAAAGGATGTTTCAGCTACTGTTTCAGACGATAGTGCTGCCAAGCCTTATATAGCAAAGCTTGCGGCAAATTATGACTTGACTGCTGTGTTCCCTGGAATAGATACTTCCTTTAATCCGGAATTAAATATAACTGTTAAAGAAAGTATTTTGTTATATGAATTAATCTCAGAAGCAACAGTTGATAAACAAACTGACATTAAGACTAAAGCAAAAACATATGGAATTGATAAAATGATAAACATTACAAATGTTAATAGAAATATTACAAGACAAGAGGCTGCAGCTATTATAATAAAGCTGTATTGTCAAAGGACAGGTGCCGATTACAATAAGTTAAAAGCTTCTTATAATAAAGTAATAAAGGATGACAAAGAAATAGCAAAAAGGTATGCAATGCCGGTGTATTTGAGTTTAAAAATGGAAATAATGACTCTCGACTCCAGCAGCAAATTTTATCCAACGCAAGAAATTAACAGAGCACAGTTTGCAACAGTACTTCAGAAAATGTTGGATTCATAAAAAGGAATTGGTTCCAGCTAAATAGGTTTCGCAAAATAATAAAGACATTAAATAAGCTGCAAGCAGTATGATTTCATACTTTATAAGTATTGGTGACAAACTATTGATAAGTTTCAGAACTGATAGACATTTTATGTGTGAAGGTTGAGTTACTATAACGTAATCTACTTTAAGGAGATATGTAGAATGAAAACAAACAGAATACTAGCAACAATAATGTTAGTAACATTTTTTATAACAACATATAGTACCAATTTAGCTTTAGGGGCTGAGCTTCCAGATCAACCTGCACCCAGTGGACTAGCTATTACTGCCTTGTATCCAAATGTTGAAAAGCCTATTGGATATAGTTCTGCTGACGGGGGCGCATCAGGCTTTTATGCTGATATTGGTTGGACTGGTGTTGATAATCCTCAAGGAATATCTGTTACTGGAAAGTATGTAAACGTATATCTGCAAGAATCCCCAAAGGGTTATAGATCTGCCAAGCCAGTCTTCCTAAAAGAAAAGGACGTACCAGCAGGGACAACTCCAATAAGAATGAGAAACTTAAATTCAGGTACAGTTTATACTGCAAATGCAAAAGCATATTACACATATACAGATGCACTAACCGATAATACAATGAAGTCTACTGAATCGGCTAGCTCAAATACCGTAAAATTTCTTACTGATATTAATGTGCAATGTGAAACAACTGGTACCAATAAATTTAAAATAACTTGGGATGATGTTTGGAATGATGGTAAGAGAATAAATTATAAGTTGTATGTATCAGAAAATGTTGATTTTACAAATACTTTACCAATACATATAACAAAGAATGAAATTGGATTAAATGGTCCGGTTTTTGTCAATGAGGCAGAAGGAAAACTATCATATGAACATAAAGTAGATGATGCAGGAAGAGTTTATTATGTAAAAATAGTACCTGATCTTACTGATTCAGCAATAATAAGGACACAAGATCCTACAACTGTTTTAGTTAGTACATATATATTAGCAAAAACAACCAAAATGGCGGTAACTGATGCAGGAATTATTTGGAAGCTAGATTGGAGCCCTGTTGTTACAGGTATTTCCTCTTCAGATGTAAAGGTGTCCTATCAGATTGACAAATATATAGGAAATGTTCCTATTCCTATGCTTGTTGAAGAAAGCACATCAACCTTTATTACTGTGCCGCTAGGTGAGGAAGTAAGCTATTACTTAATAAGAGCGACTGTAACCAAAGATGGACACAATTTATATCCTGACAGTGTTAGCATTGTATCTGATAAAATAACCCTTCAGGATGAAAAGGTATCATCGACACCCGCTATGCCTGAGATTGTACCTGAATTTCTGGATTCGGCAGGTAATGTAATAATTACATATGCAGACATTCTTAATGTGGATAACACTGTTAAAACAAAGGGTGAGCTTGGAACCAATACAGCTACAGTGCTATGGAGAGTGCCTAAAAAGGCAGATGGAACTATCGATAAGGACGTTCTTTATGATATTTGGTTAATAGAAGACCCTAACACAATAGATGAACCAGCAACAGATACACTTATTCAATCCTCTTTTGCTCCAGGAGAAACAAATTATGTAGTAGATGCTGCTGATAATAATAAAGTTATTGGTTATAAATATAAGCTTGAAGGGCTGACTGCAAACCATACATATTATTTTAAAGTAGTGGCAAAGAAATATTTTGCTGAAAAGATTGACGATGTAATTCAGAATGTAGAACACGCATCAGCTCCAGCATTGAAAGTTATTATTACTTTGTCAGGCGGAGCAATAGACACTCCTCTAATACCATCAAATCCTCCTCTTCAAATAAGGAAGAAAACGGATGGAAATAGCGATATGATTACTGACGAGAGTGTAACTATTCAATTAAAAAACAGATGGTATGAGATATTTAATGAGGACAAAGGAGAGTGGTCATATGATGATAAAAAATCAAGAGCAGATAAAACTTCATTAAATGATATCCCGCCATACAATCCAGTAACGACACCTCCTGATGATATAACATACAGAAAGGTAGCTTATGGTGAAGGAATTACATTATCTGTTGGTTGTGAGGAATACTATGAGGGTATAGATATTACAACAATAGACAGCTATGTGCTAGAAGGTGTCTCTACTGCTGCAAATGATGAGAGGGAGGATGCAACCTTAAATGCTCCTGATAATATACCTTCTGGTACTGTTGCACCAATATATTCCAAGCACAACGTGGTAATACCTGTAAACGAATTAAAACCAAATACGACATATATACTTTGGGTAAGAGCTGTGAGAGATGGAGAACCAGATTTGGTTTCGGAAACTTCAAACCCAATAATATTCACTACTTTGCCATCACCTACACAGATAGTTGAAAAGCCAATAGTACCTACCTTTAACTATACATATGCTTCTGATACCTATATAGATTTAGGTTGGGATTTAGTGGATGGAAATACTTATTACATTAAATACGGAACAGTTGATAATCCTGAACAAGCTGGCCCTGTAATTACAGTTACTACAGCTCAAATAAAAAGTTCTGGCGTGGATTATATAAGAATTCCCGGACTGAAGCCCAACACACAGTATTATTTCTGGATTCAGGCAGAGGCCTTTAGCCAAGACTTGACACAAAGCAAAAAGTCAGAGTGGAGTGATTCACTGCTGGTAGAAACCTTGGATGAAGTTCCTCCAACGACACCTAGAGGCTTTGGAACAAAAGATAAAACTAAAAATAGTATTACCTTTGAATGGATAAAAGAAGATAACCTGGAATACATTCTAGAGGTTGCTAGTGGAGTAGACTATAAGGATGTGAAGCAATACAAGGTTGGAGCTGTAGCTGAGTACAAGATAGAGGGGCTTAAATCCAATTTCAGATATTTTGCAAGATTGTATGCATATGACCCAGCTAAAGACTTAACATCTCAGCCAACACAGAGCATAAGTGTTAGAACTCTGAGAAGCAGTGATGATTATGATTCTGACCAAGATGTAGATAATGTTATTGGTGGTGAATTTATTGATAAGTCACCAAAAGTTGTTGGCGGAACATGGACTGTCAAGATAGTAGGTGTTAATGCAGACAGACTGATTCAGGTTATGAATACTGATAACAAGCTGGATTACATTGTAGATGTGTCTGAACCGCCTTCAAAGGCAGATTATATTGCTATCTATGTTTCAAAAAAGGTATTTGATAAGCTTGAACAGTTAAAGGAGAATATTTCATTTAAAACATCAACAGTAACCTATGACTTAAAAGCGGGGATACTTGCAAATGTTATAACTGAGAATACGCTGTCAGAGCAGGTTTATATGTTCAATATAACATTATCGCCAAATAAGCCTACAGCAAAAGCAAATGATTTGCTACTCAGAAAGCAGTTAGCGCAAATGGAAGTAACACTTGATACAGGCAATGGTATCATTGAAATATCGGAGTTTAACACACCGCTAGTGGTGAATTACCCATATACTATTATGAATGACTATGTAGAAGGAAAGACAGCAGGATATGTGTTTAATCCAAAGATACAAAATTGGGAGAAACAGACTTCCTGGAATAAATATGATACTGACAATCAATCTGGAGCTATTAGTTTCAAATCCCAGACATCAGGAATATTTGCAGTAGCTGATAAGACGACTAGCATTTTTGATGACATTTACGGTCATAAATATGAAGCTTCTATAATAAATGTAGCTTACCTTCATAAGCTAAAAAGTGTTTCAAGCAGAATGTTTGAGCCTGATGAAAACGCAACTTTGGGTGATGCAGTAAAATTGATATTTGACACACTGGAATATCAGTATGGCAGTGAATATATGGAAGCGGCTACCAAGGCTGGATTCATAAAGGGCGGTAAATATTCTGGCACAGTATGCTCAAGACAGGAGGCTGCAACCATGGTAACTGTCCTCTATGAAATAAAGTCCGGTGAAAAGGTGCAAGCTGAGGACGATATAACTTCCAGCTACAGTGACTACAGCAGAATTGACAAGGATTTACTGGGTAAGGTTACTTTTGCAGTCGAGAACGGCTTTGTACCAAATTCATCCTCAAGCAGCCTAAATCCAACAGGCGCAGTAACAAGAGGTGAACTAATGTATATGATAGAAAAAGCATTGGCTCTTGCTGGTGAGATTGAGTAGAGGATATGATATGGAGGAACAAATGAAAAAATACTCAAAAAGATACATTACAATTTTAATAATATCACTGCTGCTTTCAACTTTTTCAATCCAAGGAGTGCTGGCTAATGGTGTGAGGGTAACGACTGAATATAGCAATACAAAATATAAAATTACTCTCACTAGCCAAGAAAAGGGTAAAGGAATTAAAATAATTGCATTCAGCCCTTCTAATGGCAGAGTAATAAATGTTACGTATGCCTTCGACAGTAAAGCGGCTGCTTCGGCTTCAGTTGAGATTAACGAAGCGATGGTTATTGCTCCCTTTAGAGTTATAACTACAAATACTAATGATTTGAACTTTAGACCCTTCAAGGACATTTTAAATACAGAGGCTGACAACTATATACGTCATCTTCATGACATAGGGGTAACTAATGGATTCTCAGATGGAACCTACAGACCGCAAAATACACTAACAAGGGCAGAGGCAGCAGTAATGCTTGCAACAGCTTTAAATTTGCAGCTTGATAGCAATGTAGATTTGAGCAATAAATTTAAAGATGCCAATAAGCATTGGGCAAAAAAATATATAGCTGCTGTAAGCGATAAGGGCATAATGGGCGGATTTGCTGATAAAACCTTTAAACCAAATAATAAAATAACTGTTGCAGAAGTTTGTACAATTATGAGTAAGTCTTTTGAATTTAAAACTACATCAAAGGGTGTATACACAAAGCTCAAGAAAAATCAATGGTACTCAGCATATGTTCAAAATATTTTTAATTTACAGATTTTAACACCTGAAGATAGTATTTATAAAACCTTTAATGAGACTAGCAATATTTCACGAGGTAATTTTGCTATAATGCTCAGCAGGGCACTTTCAACATACTAAATTTATTAAAAGAATTAAATAAAGTATATACCAATAAAAAGACAACTTCAGATTATCTGAGGTTGTCTTTTTGCTAAAATTTACCCATATTTTTCAAATGAAAATTGTTTAATTAGATGATTTATATTATCAATTTTTGGTTTTTTTAGTTTAAAATCTTGATTACAGCTTTACAAGCTACTTTATTAATTTTTTAATAAATTTTATCATGTATACTACTTTTTTATTAAGGCAATAATCATAGTATCAGCTCAAAAAAAGTTTGTGCTAACATAGTGAATTTTTAAAGAACAAAAAGCCATAAATGGTATTAAACAGTGTGACTGTTTAATAGTTTCAGTATATTTTTTGCCAGTGTGGAGATGGCTTTAAAGAAATTGCGTACCTCCACGAATACTTTAACATAATTTTGTGCCCAGAGTGGGCGTGGAGGTTGGTATGAAAAAATTTAATTTTATTCTTATTGCAGTTATACTTGTTGCTATTAGTGCCGGAACCGCATTCTACATAGGAATACAAAACGAAGCAAAAGAGCAGGATGTATCAATTGTTGATGTATTTAATTCATCAGGTGCAAAGATGATTGTGAATGAGATATATTTTTTTGCTAGGGCAACCAATGATTATAAAGATATAAATGCTCTATCAGAAGTATGTGAAGAGGTATTTAATGCCATAGAAATTAAGAACTTTTCAAGGAATTCAACTAGTACAGACAATTTGTTAAAAAAAGAGATATTAGGATCTACTAAGGATGGGGTAAAAGTATCAGCTATGGCAAGTATTGTAGGGAATAAATCCGATACGGAAGATAAATATATAACTATAGATGCAACTGGTACAGAGAATGGAAATGCCATGTTTCTTAGGGAAAAGGTAGAAGATATATTTAATAAGCATGGGTTAGAGGTAATAGTAAATTCATGTATAACTGGAACATATGATGGAGATGTTGAAGACACTCAGTTGGAAAAGATTTGTAGAAACATATTAAATGAAAGTGATGCAAAAAAAGTAGATAGTAAGAGATTTGAAAATGTGATTAGCGTTTCAGCTTTTTCGCCTATGATTAAAGATAAGTTAAGTATTAATGGCAAAAATGTAAACTTGAGTATAGCTATCAGATACAACAAACAGGAAAATAAAACCTATTTATGGCTGGCTACGCCAATAGTAAATACCGAGTATTAAAGCTTTAAAAATCTAAAATGAAAGGAAGAGCTCATTTGGCTAAATATATTATCAGCGAAGGTGTACCTTTAAATGGTAGGATTAAAGTAGATGGTGCAAAAAATTCAGTTCTTCCAATAATAGCGGCATCTCTGTTAGGCGAATCCAAAAGTATTATTGAAGAGGTACCTGATTTGCATGATGTAAAAATAATGTGTGATTTATTAAAATCACTTGGAGCAGAGGTCGAACCGCAAGAAAATAAATCATCTATTGCCTTTTATCTTAGAGATATAACTAATTCAACAGCTCCATATGAGCTTGTAAATAAGTTAAGAGCTTCATTTCTTGTGATGGGTCCAATGTTAGCTAAAACAGGTTTTGTTAGAGTTGCGCTGCCTGGAGGATGTGCTATAGGCTCAAGACCAGTTGATTTACATCTAAAAGGCTTTACGGCACTTGGAGCAGAAATTACACAAGGTCATGGATATGTGGAGGCTCGTAGGACAAAAAAACTTATCGGAAATAAAATTTATTTAGACTTTCCAAGTGTGGGGGCTACTGAAAATATTATGATGGCTGCTGTTTTGGCTGCTGGTCAGACAAGCATTGAAAATGCAGCTATAGAGCCCGAAATTGTTGATTTGGCAAGTTATTTAAATGAAATGGGAGCTTGTGTAAGAGGTGCAGGTACAGATACAATTAGAATCGAGGGTGTTGAAAAGTTATGCGGATGCACTCATACTGTAATCCCTGATAGAATAGAAGCGGGAACATATATGGCTGCTGCGGCTATTACACATGGAAACGTAAGAATTGAAAATGTGGTACCTGACCATTTGAAGCCTATAATTGCTAAACTCAAAGAAATAGGTGCTGAGATTGAGGAGGATACATCATCTGTCACTGTAAAAAGTAATTGTGACTTAAAACCAATAGACCTTAAAACACTCCCATACCCAGGCTTTCCCACAGACATGCAGGCGCAAATGACGGCATTACTTAGTTGTACTTTAGGCACTAGCATTGTAACAGAGACAATTTTTGAAAATAGATTTATGCACGTTAGTGAATTGAAAAGGATGGGTGCCAATATAAAGATTGATGGCAGAACTGCTGTAATTGAAGGCAAAAAATGTTTGACAGGAGCTAGTGTAAAAGCAACAGACCTACGTGCAGGAGCAGCCCTTGTACTTGCAGGATTAGCTGCTGAAGGTGCAACAGAGATTAGCGAAATTCAACATATTGACAGAGGTTATTGTGCGCTAGATGTGAAATTAAAAGCCTTAGGAGCTAAAATTGAAAGAATAGAAGAAAATTAAGAAACTTAAAAATTTAAATAAACAGTAATAACTCATAAAAAAACCCCCTAATGAATATACATTAAAACAGATATTTGTTAGGGGATTTTTGCAATCTTCTAATTGATTATAATATTACTAATTAACTCAAACTTGGCACATAAAGATCCATTGATGAGCTAGAATTATCAAATGGTTTGTTGCCAAAATAATTAGTAAATAATTAATGTACTTATTTTAACCCAACTTTCTAATGAAAAGTCGAGCAGTATAGAGTCTTTCACGCCAAAAAATTACAACTGTGAAAGTTGAGTAATAATATTTTGCTATTCTATATTTCCACAAAAGAATTTTCATAAAATGCATAAAATAATAAAACTTAAATTATGAAGTATAAAAACTCCCTGAAAAAATTAATGGCTTTGTGAGGCAAGTTACTTGATGACCATTTAAGCAGTAGATCAGTCTGAAAAGTTTTAGTAGAATAACAAAAGGGAGGTAGGAATGAAGAAGGTTATCGGCTATGTTATTTTGATGCTTATAATTGTAGTAGTTATACCTTTAGCCATAGTACATAATATTGATGTGGTAACAGCGCCAGAAAAAACTATAATTGAAAAGGAAGGCATTACAATTAATGTATACATGAATGATCAGAAGAAGGTGGTTGTAATGAAATTAGAGGAGTATCTGCTAGGAGTACTTGCAGCAGAAATGCCGGCATCATTTGAGATAGAAGCTTTAAAGGCACAAGCAATAGCAGCAAGGACTTATGCTTTAGGACGAGCAACAAAGCTTTATGGCTCAAGTTCAGATAAAACCCATAATGGAGCCGATGTGTGTATTGACCCTGGACATTGTCAGGCGTGGATTAGTAAGAATACTGCTATGAAGAGGTGGGGATTCCTTTCCTCCTTCAGATACTGGAACAAAATTTGTAAAGCTGTAAGTGACACTTCGGGACTGGTTTTAGAATACAATAATGTACTTATTAATCCACTATTTCATTCAAATAGTGGTGGACACACTGAAAATGTAGAAGATGTATGGGCAGGAGTGTCAGAACCATATCTAAGGGGAGTAGAAAGTCTTGGGGAGGATACTTTCAAAGAGTATAAAAATGAGGTGATATTAGAACCACAGCAAATGATTAAGATACTTAAAGAATATAATCCCAAAATAAAATTAGATCAGGAAGATATAATGTCAGATATGGAAATAAAGAAATATTCTTCAGGGGATAGAGTAATTGATATAAAAATTGGAAATATTATTATGAAAGGTACAGAATTTAGAAAAATATTTCAGCTAAAATCAACAAATATAAAATTGTCTAAGCTTCCAGATGGAAATATATCTATAACAACACTTGGTTATGGGCATGGAGTGGGTATGAGCCAATGTGGAGCTAATTACCTTGCCAAGAAGGGAACTGGCTATGAAGATATTTTGAAACACTATTATAAAGGAGTTGAAATACACGGTTTTTCACCTTTAGAGTAGATTAATTTACTTATTTTTATCGAAAAATAGCCTCGGATATTAATTATGAAAACATCGATATATAAGAAGGCTTAAATTTAGAAAAAGATTAAAACTATTCCATCTTTATTATGTATATTGTTGGCATTATAGGAAACAATATTTAATGGAGGTGGAATATATATTATGAAGAAACTTATTCCAGACGAGAAAAATTGGAAAAACAAACTGTCTAAATTCTTTAATAATAAAGGATTCTATATAATTTTAGCAGTTTGTATATTAATTGTGGCAGCAACGGCAATATATGTAGCAACGCAGAATATGAACTCACCTGATACTAGTATGAATGAACCCCAAAAGCTTATTCCTGGTGAAGCAAATTCAGAAGAAGAACCGGAAGAACAGGCAAAAGCTGTTGCTGGTAGTGTTAGTAAAGCTGATATGGCAAGCCAATCAGCAGTTGCAAACCAATCAACAACTGCAAGCACTCCTGTAAAAGATGATGTAGCAACATCAGCTAAGCCTAAAAGTGATAATACTGCTGTAAAGTCTATTCTGAAATTTAACAGACCTGTTGAGGGTCCGATAATGAAAGACTTTACAAGGGATGTAACCACTTTTTCCGAATCAAAAACTTTAGGAGACATAAGGGCGCATAAAGGACTTGATTTCAAAGTTGAAAAGCTAACAAAGGTCAGAGCAGTTGCGGATGGTACAATATGTCTGGTAGAGGATAACTCAAATGGTATTACTGTTGAAATATCCCATGGAAGTGATGGCATAGTTACTAAGTATGCTGGTCTATCCAAGCAAGGTCTCGAAGACATATGCTGTGGCTTAAAGGTTAAGGCTAATGAAATAATCGGACTAGTGGGAGATCCTATTCAGAGTGAATGTGAAGATGGTGCTCATCTGCATTTTGAAGTTTTGAAAAATGGTAAATCAGTTGACCCTGTACCATACTTAAGATCAACCTCACAAACAACAGATAAAGAGAAATAATGCAAATAAATTAACTCAACCTTCAGTTTTTTTAAATACATGTAAAGCAGTGATATTAAGTAGAACGGTAAGTGATTTTAAATCAATGCTTAATATCATTGCTTTACAAGTTTAATTTTTAAAGTGGATGTTGATTAAATTAATTAAAACATATTACAAGAATACCAGAGCATTTAGTTTACTAAATACTCTGGTATTCTTGTATAATTGGTACTTAAATAGTAAAATGTAAAATATAATTTAATGGATATTTATATTTTACAAAATTTATGTGCCCCAAATGGGACGTGGAGGTTGTTATACTATGTCAAAAAAAAGAGTGGCTGTTATATTTGGAGGTCAATCATCTGAGCATGAAGTATCTAGGGTATCAGCTCAGTCAGTTATAGAAAATATTGATAAGCAAAAGTATGATATTGTTATGATTGGAATTACAAAGGAAGGACAGTGGCTTACATACGAGGGAGAAACAGAGAAAATAGGAAGTGGAGAATGGCAGTCAATTGCACAACAAATGCTTTTGGCACGCAAGGGGATGTCACCGACTTTAACCTCTTCAGAAATTGCTTTCAATAATTCTGCAAAAAAAATAATATGTGATAAACAAACTCAAATAGATGTTATTTTTCCTGTATTACATGGCTGCAATGGAGAAGATGGCACTATACAGGGGCTTTTTGAGCTTGCGCAAATCCCATATGTTGGTTGCGGAGTGTTAGGCTCTGCATTGGGAATGGATAAAGCATATACAAAAGTAATGTTTGAAAAGGAAGGCTTGCCACAGGGAGACTATCTTGTATTCAGCAGAAAGCAGATTTATAATGAGCAAGAGTATGTTATTCGGCAGGTAGAAGAAAGACTTACCTATCCCTGTTTCGTTAAGCCCTCTAATGCCGGTTCATCTGTAGGCGTAAATAAAGCTGGAAACAGAGAAGAACTGGTAAATGCTCTTATCATTGCAGCAAAGAATGATAGAAGGATTCTGGTAGAAGAATTCATTGATGGCAGAGAAATTGAGTGTGCAGTATTAGGAAATGATACCCCGATTGCCTCAACAGTGGGAGAGGTTGTGCCGTGTAAGGAATTTTATGATTATGAAGCAAAATATCAGGCAGGTGATAGCTCAAAAGTAATGATACCTGCAGAAAATCTTAATTCTGAAACAGTTGAGAAAATCAAAGAGTATGCAGTTAGAGCGTTTAAGTGCCTTGATTGTGCAGGATTATCAAGAGTTGACTTTTTTGTACACAAAAATACAGGACAGATTTATATAAATGAAATTAATACCCTGCCTGGATTCACAAAGATAAGTATGTATCCAAAGCTATGGGACAAAAGTGGCATAGCTTATACTGAATTAATAGATAAACTCATAGAATTAGCGTTTGAAAGGTTTAATGATTGTAAGAGGGAGTTTACTAATTAATTCAACTATTACAAAAATATATTTAAAAAAGTAGTATCAAATGTTATTATAGTACTAATTCACAGTGCAATTAGATACAAAATACGAAGATTATAGGAGGAACCCGATGAGTAAAGACGTCATAATCAACGTGAAGGGTACTCAGATTGACACTAGCAGTGATACTAATACTCTTGAGCTTATAACAGAGGGTAAGTACTATCAGAAGGGAAATAACTATTACATAACCTATAGAGAGAGTGAAGTAACAGGAATGCTTGGAACTACTACTACTTTAAAGGTTTGTGACGGTGTTGTTACACTAATGAGATTTGGAAAGGTTAATTCACAATTTGTTTTCCAAAAGGGACAAAAACATGTATCTTCTTATGAAACAGAGTATGGGATTTTTACTATAGGTGTTTATGCTGAAAATGTAAATATAGATATTAATGATGTAGGCGGAGAAATAAGTGTTGGGTATCAGATTGAAATTGATAACCAAAGCGCTGGAAAAAATAATTTTTATATGCAAATAAGAGAGGCAGGAGCGGTAAATGAAAAACATGTCAGAGGAAATTCGCCAACAAATTAAAGCTGTTGTGCGCAGTGCTATTAACGTGGCTATAAAAAATGAAGAATTACCTTCATTAGAAATTAATGATATCTTAATTGAAGTTCCAAGAGAAAAGGGCTATGGTGACTTTTCAACAAATGTTGCAATGCAGATTACTAAGATTGCAAAAAAAGCGCCTAGGCAAATAGCAGAAATAATAATTAAAAACATTGTTATAAATGATACTTATATTGAAAACGTGGATGTTGCTGGACCGGGTTTTGTTAATTTCACTTTAAAAACTAAGTATCTATACGATACATTAGAAATTATTGCTGAAGAAAAAGAGGATTATGGACACATTAATATAGGAAATGGCAAAAAAGTGATGGTGGAATATGTAAGTGCCAATCCTACAGGCCCTCTTCATATGGGTAATGCTAGAGGAGGAGCCTTAGGTGACTGTATTGCAAGCGTACTTGATGCAGCTGGATATGATGTTACAAGGGAATATTTAATCAATGATGCAGGAAATCAGATAGAAAAATTCGGCAAGTCTCTCGAAGCTAGATATATTCAGCTAATTAAAGGTGAGGATGCTATTTTATTCCCTGAGGATGGATATCAAGGTGAAGATATTACAGAGCACATGAGGGAATTTGTTAAAATTAATGGGGACAAGTTTATAGATGTTGACTCCGAGGAAAGGAAGAAGGTATTTGTTGACTATGCGCTTCCTAGAAACTTAGAGGCAATTAAAGAAGGACTTGAAAGCTATGGAGTTAAATTTGATGTATGGTTTTCAGAACAGACTTTGCACAAAAGCAACGAAATAACTGAGACGTTGCAGATTCTTAAGGACAGAGGCTGCACAGTAGAACATGAGGGAGCATTGTGGCTCAAAGGTTCTGTAATTGGAAGTGATAAAGATGAGGTTTTGGTTAGAAATAACGGAGTACCTACGTACTTTGCAGCAGATATTGCTTATCACAGAAACAAGTTCGAAACGAGAGGCTTTGATTGGGTAATAAACCTATGGGGAGCTGATCACCATGGACATGTGGCACGAATGAAGGCATCAATGGCAGCTCTTGGAATAAACCCAGACAAGCTTGACGTAGTGTTATTCCAACTGGTCCGTCTATATAGAAATGGTGAAGTTGCAAGGATGTCAAAAAGAACAGGAAAGTCAATTTCTTTGATGGATTTAGTTGATGAAGTAGGTCGAGATGGAGTAAGATTTTTCTTTAATGCAAAAGCATCAGGAAGTCATTTGGATTTTGACCTTGATTTGGCAGCAAAGCAATCGAATGAAAATCCTGTTTACTATGTGCAATATGCTCATGCGAGAATTTGCAGTATGCTCAAGCTTATAGCCAGTGAGGGTGTAACTGTTCCTGATATAAAAGATGTAAATCTTGAGCTGCTCAAGACAGAAGAGGAGCTTGAACTAATCAAAAAGCTGTCTGAGTATCCAGATGAGGTGAGAATATCAGCTGAAACTCTTGAACCAAGCAGATTGACAAGATATGTTCAGGATGTGGCTGCTTGCTTCCACAGCTTCTACAATGCATGCAAGGTTAGAGGTGGGGATGAGGGTCTAATGAAGGCTAGACTTTTATTAGTTGACTCTACAAGAACAGTAATTAGAAATGTATTGGATTTATTGAGTATAAGTGCTCCTGAGAGAATGGAATAATAGGAATAGGCACAATTTAGTATAAATAACTTAATTTTCTATTGTTAGTTTTAAAATAATATCATAGTTTACAACCCCGTAACTCAACAGGTTTCGGGGTTTTTCATGCCCTAAATAATTTATGCTAAAAAGTTCTAAGGTAAGAAAGCAAAAAGCGAATATTGTTTCACTGAATAAGCAGAAAAAATGCTCATTTTTCAACGACCTTTTACTATAGTTTATACTCACTATATCAACTTTCGCAGTTGAAAATTCTGCTTAAAGTCTAATAATATAAGGTGTGGTAGCAATATCAAATGAAAAGTAATAATTCTACAAGTCAGTTTACTTAACAACAAACCATTGATAATTCTACCGCACCAATAGATTTTTTATGTGCGAAAGTTGATTCACTATATCTTAAATTCCGAAACATAATTTTTAAGATTGTCTGAAGACTTTTTTGAACCCTCAGATAGCCTTACAACCTTAGAACTCTCATCAATTATTTCTGAAGCACGTATAGCTATGTTTGATGTACCTTCAGCACTTTCGTTTGTTGAAATGGTAACTTCATTTATTGCCTTTACCATATTGCTTATGGATACTAAGAGTTCCTCGGAGGTAGAACTGAAATCCATAACCAAATTATCTATGCGGACTGCATCATTACTATATTGCTCACTTGAATCAACTTGATTATTATAGTCAGTAATTACCGTGCTTTCAATAAAGTTTAATATATTCTGTGAGCTTAATACTAGATTTTCAACTGCATCTAATACATTCTTGGTAACTCCTTGTATTTCACTAACAGTTTTCTTTGAATCTTCTGCCAGCTTTCTAATTTCATCAGCAACTACAGCAAAGCCTCGACCAGCTTCTCCGGCTCGTGATGCTTCAATAGCAGCATTTAATGCTAATAAGTTGGTTTGAGAAGTAATTTGCATAATAGCATCAGATAGCTGTTTAATCTGCTCAATAGATTTTGCCTGCTCAATAGCAGTTGTCAGATCTACGTTAGTTGTCTTATAGATATTATAAGCGTGGTCTTTTGATTCCTTAGCCGCTGTTTTTAAGGTTAATGCTCGTGTACTAATATCCTTGACAGCAAATGAGGTCTCTTGTGCTTTTTTAGCGATATTTTCTACTGCTCCTTGTATTTCTGTTGAGGTTGCATTCATCTCCTGCATAGTTGCTGCTGTTTGCTGCATGCCAGCAGATAGCTGTTGGGTAGTAGCAGAGACATCTTCAATATTTCCATTTAAGGTTGAAATGCTATTGTTAGCCTGCTCTAAGGAATTATCAATATTAGTTGACTCTTTGATAATAGTCATAATAATATTTCTAATAGATTCCTGTACAGTATTTGCCGCTCTGGAAATTTGACCTATCTCACTTGTTTGATTTTGAGCATCTTTAGAAATCTTATTACTAAAATCACCCTCTGAAAACTTATTTAAATGGTCCTTTATTTCTATAATGTACTTTGACAGCTTATTGCCAATATAATAGGCAATAAGTGCACCAATAAGCAGTCCAACAATTATTACAAAACTAATTGTAACTATAATACTCAGGATTTGATTGTCAACAGTAGTTTTTTCAATGCCAGCAAACCACATGCCTACTATTTCACCTTTACTATTTTTTAGTGGAGTGTAAAATGTAAACGTATTCTTTTCGGCTACTAATGTTTCACCATGATAATTTTGGCCTTCCTTAAGTACAGTATTAATAACTTCATCAGATGCTTTTGTTCCTACGGCTCTCTTTCCGTCTTTTAAAAGGACACTTGTTGAAACACGAGTATCCTTCATAAATATTGTAGCTAAATATCCACTGCTTTTCGTAATAGAATCAACTAATTCTGTAGAATCATTAATTTTTTGATTTCCCTTATAGAGAATATTATCCTTGATATTCCATTCCCCAGGCACATTTTTATCGTAAAGTGCAAGAGAAAGTTTTGCATTTGATTGTATACTGCTCTGAAAATTTTCAGTAATGGCTCCTGATACCTTAATGTATACAATGAGGAAAATAGCAAGTGCAAAAAGAAGCAAAATAGCAGTGTAAGATAAAACTAGCTTTGATTTAATCTTCATTAGAAATAATCTCCCTTGTAATGTGGTACTTATCAACTTTTAGACATATTTATATTTACCCAAATATTTAGATTAAAACGCATTATATTACAAATAATTCGTGAATGGTAAAAATAGCAGGTATTCATTAGTTGTAAGATTGCTATTATTTATCGGAAGATTAAATAAATTAATTAATAGTATAAATTGGAAAATATCCCTAAATAATGTGAACCCAAAAGTAGAATAAAAAGTAAACTGCTTTATTAAATGTATAGTATAGATATATTTTTAGCTTGTCCAATCGATTGGTATTAGTGATATTTAGGCAGTATATTAGAAAGTAGCCCAATAGGTAACTCCTATAAGTTGGAATAGACATAGGTGGTGCTCAGTAACAGACTGTGTCATGTTGAAGGATGGCTAGCCATCAAAAAAATTAAGTAACTCAACTTTTCCAGTTGAAAATTGTAGGTGTCAAAATTATCAATGCAAAGTTTGGTTATAAAATGCATGAATTAGTTGGTGATATCTACGTTTTTTTGCGGTCAAACCGATACGATGTCGATTTTAGCGCACTATGAACCACTACTAATTCAAGCAATTATTTTAGCAAAAAACCATTGATAAGTTTGAGCACCAATAGACTGTTCACTGTAAAAGTTGAGCAAATAATTAATACAGATTTAATAAAAAAATGTTCTAGCTACGCATTTACTTGCTGCCACTTATCTGCGCCATTGCCCAATAAAACCTTTCTCCAGCCCATAATAGGAGATTCTGTAGAATCCCAGCATATATGTCCGATGGGCAGAGCGTCTTGAATTTCGTTATCAATAATTCTCCCTGGATAGAAGGTATCAAACCCGAAATCATCTATTCTGTTACCCTGTGAAAGAGCTAATATTACACGCCCATCCAGATATCTTCCATTACCCAATTTCATATTGTTAATCATAGTTATTATGCCTATAGAGAAATTAAAGGCTACAGAACGTGAATGAGTAGTGTTTATTATATTTCCTATGATAATATCTTTAGAGAGTGCAGTAGCTATCTGAATTCCTACTGCTGAAGCATTATTAGGAAGATCAATTTTATTATTTTGTATAGTATATGTTCCTATTGAATTAATTAATATTCCTCTTAAGCAATTGTTAATAATATTATTGCTCAAAAGAGATGAATTTCTAATTGCTGAACCACCAGGGTATATATTGCCGTATAAATTATTATTAAATACATTTGTACAGTCTGCAATATTTGCTTGGGAATATTGTCCGCTTACTTCATTTCCTTCAACATCCCACATTTTGTAAATGCCATATTTAAATGGTTTTTCTCCAATATTAGAAATAATATTATTACACACCCTAATGTTTTCTGCTATCCCCAAATCGTTTCCCAATATACCAACGGCAAGTGAATTAGATAATTCTGTTTTAAATCTAATAATATTTGAAGCTATCAATATGTTCTTAATTATATCTGTGTTTGACACTGTGCCACCGATAGTAATTACACCAGCTTCAATTTCTTCTATATCAAAAATATTATTGCTAACAATGACATTCTCAACTCCTGCGCCTTCTATTCCTGTGATATAGGTTCTTCCAAATATAGCTAGTACTTTAGACTGTGCTGTTGATGCACCTTTTAAGGTAATGAATTTATTATTGGTTACATTTACCATTTTAATAAGGCCATCTCTTCCGTACAACCCCAGGGATTCGTCACCGCTATTGATAATAAAATTATTATTATTAATGTTTACATTATAGGTTTTATTAGTTTCATTAGGTTCATCGGTAAGATTACAAATCCAAACTCCACCACCTTTATCAGTTCCGGTGACATTAGTAAAAGTGTTATTTTGAAGTGTCAGATTATAATTACAGGAAAAGACATATAATGCAAGAGAATCTACAGTTCCTGACATATCAAATTGGCATCCATCAATAACTACACCATTAGTATTAGTGAGAAAAATTATTACTTTCAAATCAGCATTTGTGGTAGATTTGGTAAATATTAAATCACGTATACTAAAACTATCTGCTGTAGCTTCGTTATACTTGCGTTGGTTATGTTCATTCCACATAGCTGGATGATAAATTTTGTTTGGATTATTAGGCTTTTTTCCAACGAAAGTGTCGTCAAACATTAACTGACTGCTGCCCTTGAGACCTAAAAGGCTGACTTTATTTCTAAGGATTATATTATTTTTTACCAAATAAGTTCCATTGGGGAAAAATACTGTGCCTCCACCAATAGAAGCTGTATGATCTATGGCGCTTTGAATGGAGGTAGAATCATCTATAATTCCGTTGCCAACCGCACCAAAATTTTTAACATTAGTAATAGTATCAGCTGACCTGATACTATCAGATGACTTAAATGCCTTGGAAAATAAATTAATAGACATTAATTACTCCTCCTTTATTAACTTTTATTTGCCTGAAGTTATCTCAACCCATATAGATTCAATATTATGTAATTTTAAAAACCTAATAATGTTTATCCGTTTAGAGCTATTATGAATACAGGCTATTACATCCTATGTGCTAGTGGGTTATTTTGTGCAATGAAGTAGTAGCTTTTATATTTAAATATTGGCTTTTGGATATAAAAGTACTATGTGATTCTAAATTTTAATGACAGCTCAGCATAACCTGCTGATTTTGTAATGAAACTTTAACACAAAATTCTATAAAATAAGCCGATAATATTTACATGTAAAGTATAACGAGGCAAGAAAATATCCCCAACTTCTATAAGTGGTGGGAACCGCTTTGATTTTCAGGCGGTGAGAATATATCCAGCCTCGTTGAAACGCCGCTGATGTAATAAAATTTTTTTACAATCGAAAAATTTTATTTTGAATCTAGGCGTTATAAAAATTTATTATATTAATAACAGGGGCTAAATATATGACTTTTTTAAAATTTTTCCAACAAAAAATTAAATATTCAGACCACACTAAAAATGATAAGAAATTATCTCAAAGACTGACAAAAACTATTGCAGTAGTTCTCAGTTCAATGCTGATTTTTCAGACAGGCTTTGTAAATGCTGCTGTAGCAGATGAACAGGTTTCTAATGCTTTTACTGCTACAAAAAATGGTCAAGCAGCAATTAGCAATTTGAAATATACAGATATCAGCAAAGCTGGCTATGACTTGAAGGACGCTATCTATCAAAATGGTGCACTGGGAATATTTCCATCTTTAGGGAGTACGAAATTTAACCCTAATGGCTCTATTTCAAAGGAAATGGCACTTTATCTGGTGTATATGGCAGCAAACAGAGCTCAGGACATTGCTACACAAGGAGAGACACTTAATGCTACTAGAGCTGCTGCACAGAAAAAGACAGGACTGCAGGCAGTTTTATATGATGGAAGTCTCCAGTTAGCAGCAAATGAAGGTTTGATTACTTTACAAGAGCTGGCAGATGCATTGCAGACTGATCAGACAAGCTTAGATGCTTCAGCTTTTAGAAGAAGCGCAGCTGTAACTAGACAGGAGTTTGCTACATGGCTTGCAAAGGCGCTGATGTTGTTACCTGTATATAACCAACAGGAATTATTCAACAGCTTTGCAGACTGGAAAAGTGCAAAGGCAGAAAATGTACCGTACATAGAAGCTATACTTGAAAATAATATTATGAGCGGTGATGGCAAAGGAAACTTTAATCCAAATCAGGCTGTTACACGTTCACAGGTTGCCAGAATATTAAAAAATGCTGAGAATGTGATTTTGCCACTACGCAGTATGGAAAAGAGAACGGCAACGATAGAAGAAAAACATTCAACAAAAGATACCTCAAAGGGATATAGAATAGATTATATTACATACTATGTCCGCAATTCAGACGGACTTCTTGATACTATAACAGTAGAAGCACAGTATCAAAAACCTACAACAACCTCAAATGAACTTACAGGCGAAGCTCAGGTGACCTCCCGTACAGAAATACCAGTAAACAAAAACGGAAATATTACTAATTCTAGTAGTTTGGCTGTAGGAGACAGAATTGAATATATTGCAGGCATTGAGGACAGAACAGTACAGTATGCACGTGTGCTTTCCAGTAACAAAGAGATTAGCTATAAGGCGGCTATTGTAAACAGTGTAAATAGTAACGCCAGAGCAATAAATATTACACCCCTTAAGCAAGAAATAGAATATCCAAACCAGGATGTTGCAGATCCAAAACCACAGACATATGCTGATGGAAGCACTGTATATGAAAATAAGTCTTACTCAAATGGTGTCATAAATGCGCTGACTAAGGCAAAGGTTGAGGTTGCTGACATAAAACCCGGAAGCGTTGTTATTATAGGTATAAAGCAGGATATGATAGTTGAAATAACTCCTATAACTGTTAAAAAGGAAAGGGAGCAGGGCTTAGTTGCAGGTATAGTTGAGGAAAATAATCCTCAGCTTGGATACATAACACTTTACAATGCAGATGGAACAGGCAAGACACCACTAGAGACATCCACACTCAGAACATTTAATTATGCTGACCCAAATGCTGTAGAGGTTTTTAAAAATCATGTACCAGCAGAATTAAATGATATTGAGCCGGGAGATACCGTATTTGTCAGGATAGATGATAATGGTTCTGTTTCTTCTATCAGTGGAGTTCCAAATTACTCAATATACTACGGCAAGGTTGTAAATAAGAAGATTAGCACTATAACAGTTGAAACAGAAAAGGGAAAGCAGCTCATTTACAGCACAAATGGTGTAAACGTAATCAAGGGCGGAAAGCTTTCAAAGCTAAGTCAATTACAAAATGGTGATAAGGTAAAGCTTTTAGTCAACGCTGCTCCAAATATTACTGTATTAAAAGAAATAGTTATTGAAGGCGGAGACAGGTTGGTTGCAAATGTTTATAAGGGAACCTTTGAAGGCTATGATGATTTATCAGATAAAATTATGCTTAGTAATCCATGGACTCTCCGTAAAGGACAATGGATAAAGAATACAACAGATCCTTTTATGACAATAAATGTGGGAAACAATTTTAAGGCTTATTTTGACGGAAGCGAAAGAGTTATTTCAACATTAAATACATATATGAATGGAACTACAGTTTACATAGTTAGTGAAAAGGACTATGGCAACGGTGAAAATGGTGTAGCAGCAAGCTTTGTTGACAATTCAGATAAAGAAGTTGTATACAACGACAAGGTTTATAATACTACAAGCTCCAATAATTTTACACTGGAAAAAAACTTGGATAGTATTGCAGTAGACAGCGGAACAATTGTTGTGAAGGATGGCAGACTGGTACAGGGTGGTAGTGTGACACCTAATGACTATGCTTATGTTATGGCTAACAGGGATTCTGAAACTGGAAAGTTAATTGCTGGAGTTGTTTCGATAGAGGATAGGCCAGGAGCTGAGGCTATTCAATTATATAGGGGAAGAATACGCAGTATTGACGAGTACAAGAGCGTTACTCTACAATCTTATGCAAAGCTTGAAGGTACAAACTGGAACTATGCAAATACTCCAATGACATTTAATTTATCGTCAGATACCAGAATTACTGATACAGATGGTATAATAGGTCAGGGTGATTTTGGCAGCTATAATGAAACAGGCACTTTCTATGACAGAACTATATACATATTAAGTGATGGTACAAATGCTGTTGAAATAAGCACAGCGCCTTATGGTAATTTCAATATATCAGGTGTTGTGGCAAGTACATCAGGAGAGACAATAGGTGAGGATGGTAGTATTCTTAAACAACCTGATGCAATAGCACTGCGCAATTGTAAATACTATGATGCAACCAAGCATTTATGGGTTGCCATGAAGGACAGTAAATTCAATCTTCTGACAAATTCTTTAGTAATAAAGAATAATAAGAGAATAAATCCTTCTGAGCTTAAAAAAGGTGATAAAATACGAGTTCTAAAGAAAGATAACACCACAACTGGAGATGCGTATATTGTTATAGTTGAAGAGTAGAAAGATTTATAGGTATTCAAGCAAATATTTTGTCAACAAACCATTGATAAATTTGAATACCAATAGACTAAGTTAATTTTATGAGGCTGAATAGTAACATTTTTAGTAACAGAAAGAGTATAAAATCATATAAAGTGGAGGTTGACTATTTTGCAAAATTTATTAGGACGAATTAAGGTGAAAAAATTTATATGCTTAGGCTTAGCAGTTACAATGCTATTAGCCCTGACACCGGATATGACATTTGCAAAGCAGGGGGATAGTGGATATGACGGTGGTATATCATCGGGGGAAGTGCCCACTACAACTACATCCACTACAACCTCAAGCAAATTTGAGTATGATTATCAAGAACCTTGTTTTTTGAGTGGTGTTCCCATAATTCTTAGCGGAACTGTGACAATAGCAAAGAAGTTTAAAGAGGATACAAAGACTAATACTCAAACATTAACTTCGACATATACATATTCCCTGGCAAACGGAGATAATAAGCTGACCCGTTCACTTGTATATGTGACAACCATTACACCAAAAGCTAACGGACAAAAGACACAATCAACTACACTGTCCAAAGCTACAGAAACAGTGATTTTAGGTGGCACTAGATACATAATAGCAGGTTTAAATGACTATGTGCTGTCAAAATCTAATCTTATCGATATGAAGCCTGCAGTCAATTATTATAATGGCACCTTGAGAAGCAAGAAAACATATCATATTGGAACAGCAAGAAGTACAGATACTATTGTTGTAGAAACATCTGGAAATTATTCCGGCTATGACGAGTATTGGAGCTCGGCAGAGGCACAAAAGCTAGAACAGACTATTTCCTATCGCAAGCCAGGAAAGACAGTTGGAAGTATTGGTAAGGTAAGCATAGATATATCTTCTACAACCAAAAAGGAACTGAAATATGATGAAAGTATTGCTGAACCAACAAGTGTTGAGGGCGGGTATATACAAACTCAAAAAAATGAGAACATTTTGAAGTATACTGCAAAATTAAGTGAGCTTGATAAAAATAAGGTTCCAACCACTAAGGTTAATACTTATACAAACAGTTTAAAGCTTGAGAGCTTTCCAACACAAATAAGCTTGATTTCTCCAAATTTAAAGCAAATAAGTGGACATCCTTCAGAAGAAAGTATTTCTCTTATGTTTGGATTAGAGGCATTTAAGGAGAATGAAGCTGCAGCTTTTGACCCACAAGAGTACATGAGTAGAGCTGAATTTATAGAAGCTTTTGTAAATGTTGCAAAGGCAGTTCCTCTTGATCCGGTATTTGTTTCTAAAAAGAAAACAACAAATAAAAAGGATGTAGAGGTTAAATCTCTATTTACAGATGTTTCGACTAACCATGAATTTTTTAATGTTATAAACGAGGCTGCAGTTAGGGGTATAGTATATGGTAATGGAAAAAGCCAATTCAGACCAAGCAATTTAATAACAATGCAAGAAGCGATTACAATGATGATAAATTCATTGGGTTTGAACGGTCTTGCACCAAACCCTGCACCAGTAACAAGCTTTACTGATAATGACAGTATCTCATCATTTGCCAGACCTTCCATGTATGTTGCAGAGAAGATAGGTTTGATTGAAGAGGATTCCAAAGGCTATATTTATCCCAAGTCCAAGGTTACAAAGGCAAAAGCTGCTGATATGATGAAGGCGTATATAGAGTATATGAACAGCGACATTAGAAGTGAATATATGGACAAGCTATTGAGCTATTAATGTTATAGGAATAAAAATGAAACACTCGACTTTCCTAAATAAAAAGTCAACTGTTGCCGGAGAATTAGAACTGGTTTGTTGTTGCCGAAATAATCACATGAAATTTATTAATTTAAGTGATTTTTTGACTTTTAATTTGATAAGGTCTCTCACAACGGAGATTTTCGACTGAGGAAGTTGTGATGCTTAGGTGATTATAGGGAGGTGGCAGTCCATTTCTTGTATATTATTAGTATATATAATAACGTTTATGGACAATTATTATGATAAATTTGAAGAAAATTACAGCATTAGCGCTGTCAATTGCAATAGCCTGTACAGTGGTTAGTTCAACTGTATTTGCTGTTGAGATACAGCCACAGAAACAGGAAATGGGCTTTAGTGATGATTATTTAGAAAGTGTCAGGAAACTGATAAAGCAGAAATACAGCGGCACAATAGCTGATGAGGATCTAAATAAACCCACTGTCGAGGAGATGTTCGACACCTTAGATAATTATTCAGTTTTTTATAGTCAGAGTGAATTTGATACATTTATGAATTCTCTTGGCGGTGAAGTTCATGGCGTGGGAATAGCCGTCGAATTAATTGGTGACTATGTAACGGTTACAGATGTATTTGATGGATCTCCTGCACAAAAAGCAGGGCTACTTAAGGGAGATAAAATAACTAAGGTAGCTGGAGTATCTGTAGTTAAAGCAAAGCTTGATGATGTAATTGCAAAAATAAAAGGAACTGTTAATACAAATGTAAAGCTTGGTATATTGCGGCAGAATGTAAAGGATGAAATTACACTTGAGGTTGGAAGAGCAAAGGTTGACGTTCCAAGTGTCAGCTATGAAATAAGAGGAGATATTGGATATATTTTGTTAGATATGTTTTCTGCAAATGCCTATAGTGGTGTGAAGGAAGCGCTGGGTTATTTTGATAGTAAAAAAGTTAAGAAGGTTGTATTGGATTTGAGAAATAATCCTGGTGGCCTTTTAGATCAAGCAGTTGCCATTGGGAAGCTTTTTGTACCAAAGGGTTTGATTACAAAGCTAGACTTTAAGGATGAAACAATGAAGGATGAGGAACACTATTCATCCTTGAAAAGCATTAAATACAAGCTTGCCGTATTAGTAAATGAAAATTCGGCAAGTGCTTCAGAAATATTGACAGGAGCAATAAAAGACACCAATGCAGGAGTTATTGTTGGAAACAAGACTTTCGGAAAGGCGAAAGTACAGAGCGTTGTGCCAATATTATCACCTGAAGCTTTTGAAAGGTTTAACAAAGGAAGTGCCAATAAAACAGTAAACGCATCTGTTTTCCAAGATGCGCTGGAAAGCGACCTGTTAGGCTGGGCTAAAATGACTATGGGTATGTATTACACACCAAAGGGAGAGTGTATTGACCTTAAAGGCATTGAACCGGATGTAAATGTTAAGGAAGGCAGCACAAGTGCAGGAGGGATAAGGGTAAATGAAATAAGGCCTCTTAATGTAGCGGTTAAGCCTATGCTTGAAACAAAATGCAACGATGTATTTAGTGCAGAATGTATTTTAAAGCTGATGAAATATGATGTGGATAAGCCCGATAATATTCTAGATAAAAAGACAGTTGCAGCTATTACAAAATTTCAAAGAGATAACAAAGTTTATGGGTATGGTGTATTGGACTTTTGTACACAGAACCTTTTAAATGAAAAGCTGAATAAATTACAGGAAACGCAGGATGCAGTTTATTTAAAGGCTATTGAGCTGCTAAAAATTAAATGATCAACTTTCGCACATAGGATCTTAGGTGTGGGAAATTTGAGTAAGTAATTAAAAGAGCAAAAAACAATGTATGTTTTAAATTGTTGTTTGCTCTTTTTTGCGTTCAAAAAAGAAGTAAATTCACCATTTCAGTATGTTTTACAGGTTTTGTTTTACTTTTAAAGTCATATATCTAAATTTGTTATTTCCGTTGAAGAACTTTTCATTTTTATAATTTCATAATTTCTTTACATCAAATAGTTACAGCTAATTACTGAATTTATAATAAATTTATAAAGCATTAAAAATATAAATGTTGAAGAATTTATTTAATGTGTGGGAAATGGCGAAAGCATTAAATTTACAAATAAAAGATTCGGTGTATAATTTCAAATTGCAAGCAATAGATGAGTGTCTGACCACAAGAGTTTTTTGCAATGTGGGTGGAGTAGGCTGTTAAAAAGGAGGTATATCTCTACGATGTAGAGGTTTTTGACTGATTGTTTCACTATAGTTTTTTACACGAATGAAGAGAGGGTGGTTAATAACTTTACAGAAAGCAGATATCTTGTGAAAAATTAATATAAATTAACCACTACTGGGGTTAAAAATGAATACAAAAGAAGAAAAAAAGTGGTATGCATTATTTGTTACCACAGGAGAAGAGGACAAGGTTAAGGAAAGGATTCATTTTAGAATGAATGATACGTTAAAAGCACTTGTCCCAAAAAGAAGAATGAGAGAAAGAAAAGAAGGTAAGTGGCAAGAGAAGATTAGACCTCTTTTTCCTGGATATGTTTTGCTAAATGGTCAAATAAATAACAGAACATATAACTTAATCAGCGATATTCCGGGAGTAATTAGGCTTCTCAAGGACACTGACGGTCCACAGGAAATTTATGAAAATGAAATATGGGTTTTGCTGAGATTGATGGCTAAAAATGAAATCATTGGATACTCTAAGCTGTATGTTCAGGGTGAAAAAGTTGAGGTTATAGATGGCCCGCTTTTTGGGTTAGAGGGTTACATAAAAGCTGTAAATAAAAGAAAAGGCAGAGTAAAAGTATTTTTAAATCTTATGGGAGAACCACGAATAGTAGAGCTCTGCATAACAATGGTACAACCAGCATAATATTTCTAAAGCTTAGTTTAATTGTTTCGGCGTTAAGCAAGCAGATGAATGTCATATAGGTTAAAATCCTAGTCTATGGGTTAAGAAGAATAATCCTTTAAGGCTAATTAGATGATTTTAGATGGGATTTAACGAGTAAGAGGAATTGGAATAAGCAAATTGTTCCAAATGGCGAAGCTTTGCCTTTTTCAGAAAAAGTATATTAAAAATCAAAATAGAGGAGGCATATAAATGGAAATACGTAGATTTTTAAATTCAGTACAGAGAATGATTTGGCTAATTATTTTATTTGGAGTAGTTGGAGCAGGAATTCCAGCATATTTAAATATTGTTAAAGCCATTCCAATGTATAAGGCAGAAACAACTATATACGCAATGAGTAATACAAGTACGGCTGATGGTGGAAAAGGAATTAATTATCAGGACGTGTCCATAAGCAGGCAGCTGGTTTTTGATTATCAATATGTTTTAACTAGCGAAAAAGTTATTTCTTTAGCAAATAAGCTACTGGAAAAATATAAATTATCACAGGAAGAATTGATAAGTATGCTAAATATAACTCCTAAGGATGAATCAAGTGTTATTGCTATAAGTGCCGTTTCAAATGATGCAAAAAAATCAGCCGATATTTCTAATGCAGTAACTGAAGCATTTATCTCTCAATTAAGAGAAATGACAAATAGTAATATTATTGGAGTACTAAATGAAGCAGAAATTCCAAAGGTACCAATTGATAATGGGTCAACTAAAAAAACAATTATGGGCTTCTTTGTAGGTATAATAATTGCCTTCTCCATCATTTATATTAGAGAGCTATTTGATATGAAGCTAAGGTACATTGATGATATTGAAGATACTTTGAAAATAAAATTATTAGGAGCAATTCCTAAATATAGTATTAGATAGAGGAGGTTTATATGCCAAATATAAGATTTCATTCATGCTTACAAGAAAATCAGGCAGTTAGAGATGCATATTCTATGCTTTCAGGGAATATTCATATGGAAAAAGAAAACAGAGATATGAAGAGCATTGTAATTACAAGTTCTGAGCCTAAAGCTGGAAAAACCTCAGTAGCTGTAAATCTTGCAATAACTTTGGCTGGTTGGGGGAAAAAGACCATACTGGTTGATGCAGACATGAGAAAGGAAACTACTCATGTGTCAATACCAAAATGGGTAAGTAATTTGGGGCTGTCACAATATTTAAGCGGTAATGCTGAGTATGAGGAAATAATATGCTATACAAACATAGAAGGGTTTAAGTATATGCCAAATGGAGGCATAGCGTTAAACCCAATTGGACATCTCTGTTCAGAAAGGTTTAATGAACTACTTGAAAGGTTAAAGGAAGAATTTGAATACGTAATAATTGATTCTCCTCCCCTTGATACCATTTCTGATGCAGTTATAATTTCAACAAAGGTAGACTCTACCATTTTGGTTGCAAAAATGGGAAAAACAAATCTTAAAGCAATGAAGAGGTCAAAGGAAAAATTGGAAAAGGCAAATGCAAATATATTAGGTGTAGTAATAAATGATGTTAATAAAAAGCATTATAAGCAGTATTTAAGCTCATATAAATATTTCTATAATGCTAAGGACAAAAACGAAAATAGTGAAAAGCCGAGTAAAAAGGCCGTATTGGCGTGATGAGTTTGTATATCGAGGAGGAACTGCAATGAAAATAACTATAACTGGAACGGGGTATGTTGGAATAGTCACAGGCGTGTGTTTGGCTGAGATAGGGCATACAGTGACTTGTTACGATATTGACAAAACCAGAATAAAGAAGCTGCAAGATTGTATAATGCCAATATTTGAGCCTGGACTAGAAGAAATGGTCATTAGTAACAGGGAGCGGCTAAGCTTTATCAGTAATTATACAGAGGCTTACCGTGACAGTGAGGTAGTATTTATTTGTGTAGGAACTCCTGAGAAAAAGGATGGTTCAGCTAACTTGAAATATGTTTATGATGCCGTTCAGCAAGTTGTAGAATGTGTACAAAGGAACTGCATAATAGTTATTAAATCTACTGTGCCTGTTGGAACGGGTGACAATTTAGAAAGAATTGTTAGTCAAAAAAATGATACGAAGCATTTTGAAATTGTAAATAATCCTGAATTTTTATCACAGGGAACAGCAATCAGCGACACGATGAATGCTGCTCGTATAGTTTTAGGTGTAGGCTCAGCAGAAGCAGAAAAGGTTCTTAGAAATATATATGATGGGTTTGGACAAAAATATGTTGTTACAGACAGAAGAAGTGCTGAAATGATTAAGTACGCTTCAAATGATTTTCTAGCTTTAAAAATTTCTTATATTAATGAAATTGCAAATCTATGCGATTTCATTGGGGCAAATGTTGAGGATGTAGCGATAGGTATGGGCTATGACCCTAGAATAGGAAACCGTTTTTTAAAAGCAGGCATTGGATATGGCGGTTCCTGCTTTCCAAAGGACACCAAGGCTTTGCATTGGTTGGCAAATTTTAATGACTGTGAGCTGAAAACAATTAAAGCTGCCATTGATGTAAATGAAAATCAAAAAATAAAGCTGATAAAAAAAGCTAGAAAATACTATGACAGCTTTCATGGATTAACAGTTGCAATATTAGGCTTAACCTTTAAACCAGGTACTGATGATCTCCGTGAGGCGCCCTCACTTCAAAATATTCCTATACTTCTAGAGGATGGAGCAAGAGTTAAAGCATATGACCCAATTGGAATGGATAATTTTAAGAAAATATATCCTTCTGAAATTGAATACTGCAATTCTGTTGAAGAAACCCTTGAAGATGCAGATATTTGCTTTATTCTTACCGAATGGACTGAAATAGCCTTGATGGATGTATCTAAATTCTCATTTTATATGAGATGCCCTATTGTGCTTGATGGCAGAAATTGTTTTAGTCTGGAGGCAGTTGAAGGTAAAAATTTTGTTTATGAATCAATTGGCAGAAGAGTAATTGGCCAAAGCTCTCAAATTAAAGAAAACATGCTGAAGGGCGAGAAGGCTGGTTAAAGTCAATTACTATCAGCAATAAACCATCCTTATATTTGAATGTCCATAAGAATGAGTAAATAATCTATATTAAATGGTTTAACTGTAGCGCAGGCTTTGAACCGTAACTGACTTAGTAAAGCTTAGGAAGGAATGAACCATAAATGCAGCACAATGTGAATATAAAAAAAACAGTTCTAGTTGTACCTATCTTCATGCTCGCAATTGCCTTGCTGCTTTTAACAAAATGCAATCAGATATCGGCTAATATAAATAGTAGTGAAATAGGTAATGCAAATTTTTATAATGCGAAAGATCAAAAATATTATTCCGATAAAAATTTCAAATATGAAGCAAATGACAACACTGACTATATAATCGAAATGTTAAGTAAAGATGGTAAAGTATATATTCCAAAGGGAAATTATTTGTGTAAAAGACCAATACGTATCAAGGGTAAAAATGTAATATTGTATGGCCCTGAAGGAGTATGCAAAATAATTTTTGATAGTGTAGCCATTAAATCTATTGAAAAAGGAGAACAAAAATCCTATATAATAAATGCTAACTATAGCCTTAGCTTTAATAATAATACCGCTCAGAATATAAGCATAAACGGCATAGATTTTGAAGTAAAGCAAAGTGACAAGAGCCCTTTCAACTATTTATTAACACTTGCTAATGTAAAAGGAGGTATAATTCAAAACTGCAGATTTATTTCTGATAAGAGCAGCACAAATATGGTGACTTTAGTTAATTTACTTAGCTGCTGCAAGAATATAAAAATAACTGATTGTTCCTTTAAAAACATGACAGGTGCAAGTACGGGTGGCTGTATTTGGGTCAGAAACCTTACCACAAAACAGAAATTAAGAGAGAATATAACGGAAAACATATCAATTGCCAGATGTAACTTTGTTCAAAACTCTGGTGATGAAACTGTTGCAGTATATTCAAGTGTAGGGAAGGTTAGGAAGGTATATGTTAAAGACTCAGTATTTAAAGATTATTCAGATATAAATGCTAAAGTATTTGCAACTTTTCCAAGCGATAATAAAGATGAGGGTACAGTTGAAGAAGTACAATTCGACAATAACAGAATTTACTCAGAAAGCATTAAATATTTTATTATTACTGTTGGTGGGCCAAACAGAGGTAATAGAGTTTCCAATGTTTCTATTTCTAATAATGAAATCACAGTAGAAAAGGATTCAGATAACAAATGTACTTTAATATATGTCAATGATATTAATACAAATAGCAGTGACATAAAGGTATATAACAACACTATTTCTGTTAACAGCCTCTTAAACTCTACTGGGATTTATAATGCTAGTTTTTCAAAAAACAATAAGATAATTGGAAGGCTAGGAAGAGGAATTGTATTTGGGAAATGCTATGAAAATATTATAAATGGAGCTTTACGAGGAATAGTTTCTTCTGAAATAGCTAACAAGAATGAAATATATAACAGCAGAATAGGTATATCCTGCGAAGCTCAAAAAAGCCTAATTAGTGATAATAAAATAATTCTAAATCAAAAGGACGGCTTATGCGGAATTGAAGTGCAAAAGAATCAAGAAAATATTGATATAACCTGTTCTGACAATGAAATTATTACAAAAACTGAAGAACAAAATGGCTTTATAATTCATAATGGAAATGTTAAATTGAGAGATAATGTAATTTCCGGGCCAGGAAAGGAATTATATAAAAGTAATGAAGCGGTGATTGTAAAATAGATTTACTTTTTATTGTAGACAAAATTAATTAATTAGGAGAAAGATATGAAAAGCAATATTAGTTTTGACAACATCATTTTAATAGTTATATTTTTGTCTCCCTTTTCAAATATATTGGTATACAAAACTAATATAGCCGATTTCAGGGTGATTCAAATACTTTGGCTAATGGTGTTTTGTGTATTAATGATAAAGAAAGCTGAAAATAAGGAACTGCTTATTTCATCTTCAAACAGGTTAAACTTGAATAAAGACTCAAAGCTCACTTTTTTATTATACATATTTGCAATTAGTATCTCAGGATTATTATCAATCAACACAAACCGATCTATAAAAGAGCTGATACAATATATATATTTGTTTATACTAATGTACACAATATATTGTAAGGCTAAAGACCATGATTTTATGGAGAAAATAATAAAGAGCATTATTTGTTCAAATGTGTTTCTAGTTACCATATGTATAGTAAGTTATATTTCAGGGAAGGTTATTATTCCATCCTTTACTATTTTATCGAATGGAATGATATATGTTAACAGTAATTTATTCAGTACAAATACACTGATGCAATCAGGAAAAGAAATAGTCAGATTAAATGGTGTATTAGGCCTTAATGCAACACTTATTGCAAATCTAATACTAATACAATCCTTATTAGTTAATTATATAATAAGAAAAGCATCGGGTAAAAAGAGAGTCCTGCTGTGTTTATTGCTGGCAGCTAATCTATTTACAATGGTAGTTACATACTCAAGAGTTGGTCTATTGCTATTTATTGCTTTGCATTTGATTTCAGCAATGAGCAAGAATCAGATGAGAAATGTTGCAATACTGGCAGCGACAGTTTTTATAGGCTATTTGTTTTTAAATATGTTTCCAGATGTAAAAGAGAGGATACTTGAAACCTTTAATACTGAGGAACGCTCTTCGAAATACCATTTTGCATTTTGGCTAATTGCTTTAAAGACAGGGTTTAACAATATAATATCGGGAATTGGGCTGGGTAATATGGCATATAGCTATGATAGCTTTTGGTATGAATTTAGTAAATTTGGCATTGAGAAAATAAGTAATGTAAATGTTCATAATTTTATACTTCAAATATGGGCTGAGCAAGGGATAATAGGATTAATTGCAAACAGCATTTTATATTTCAGTCCCATTTTGATCTATATAAAATTTAAGCTCTTTAATAAGCAAAAAATAAATAAAACAATCTACGAATTTATTTTTCTTTCATATATATCAACATTAATTTATAACCTAACTAATAATAATTTTTATATTGAAGCCTTCTGGATTTTGGCAGGTGTAGTTTATGCCATAAAGGATTTCCATCTGAGAGAGGAAAAAAGTAGTGCTGTTAAAAACGACATCTCTCCAGCTTATGGGCAAAAAAGCTTTGGGATTGCTGAACAATTGTAAACAACTCGAAAGTATAGTTGGTGCTTACATGGTTAACTTTCGAGTCTCAAAGAACGCAAGAGTTTTTTTAAAACTGGAAAAGTTGATTTAATTAACACCAATCCTGTATTATTTGGTATCGTTAATTCAGCACAAAATAGATTTATTTATATTGAAAGGTCAAACCAAAACAAAATGGGGGATTTTAATGAAAAAAGTGCTTGTTACAGGAAGCTCTGGTTTTATTGGGATGCATCTGTCAAAAAGACTACTATCAGAAGGATACAGGGTTGTAGGAATTGATAATCTTAATGACTATTATTCTGTTAATTTAAAGAAGTATCGGACAGAGGTGCTAAATTCCAATCACAATTATTCTATGAATATATCCAGTTTAGAAGATTATAATGCTATAGAAAAGGTTTTTAAGGATAACCAGTTTGAATGTGTTATAAATCTTGCGGCTCAAGCAGGTGTAAGATACAGCATAGAGAATCCAAGAGCATATATAGATTCTAACATTGTAGGCTTTCTGAATATATTAGAATGCTGCAGGCACTATGAAATTCCACATTTGATATATGCATCGTCAAGCTCAGTTTATGGAGCTAATGAGAAAGTACCCTTTAGTATACATGACAATGTGGATCACCCAATGAGCCTATATGCAGCAACCAAGAAGTCAAATGAATTAATGGCTCATGCATATTCAAGCCTTTATAATTTGCCAGTAACAGGACTGCGTTTTTTCACAGTATATGGACCATATGGCAGACCTGATATGGCATATTTTTTATTTGCCAATGCGATAAAAAACGGAAAACCAATAAAGGTATTTAATTATGGGAAAATGCAAAGGGATTTTACCTATATTGATGATATAGTTGAAGGGATTGTTAGGCTGATTAAAAAGGAAGCTCCAAAACCTAATGACAGCTGGAACAGGCTGACTGCAGACCCTGCTGCAAGCTATGCTCCTTACAGACTATTTAATATCGGGAATAATCGCCCTGTTGAGCTTGAGTATATGATTTCTCTTATGGAAAAGTACATGAATAAAAAAGCACAGCGTGAGTATTTACCCATGCAGCAAGGAGATGTCCCTGTTACATATGCGGATGTAGACGATTTAATGGAATACATAGGCTTTAAACCAAAGGTATCTATAGAAGAGGGACTTCAAAGCTTTGTTGAGTGGTTCAAGGAGTATGAGCAGCTATGCTAAAAAATATATCGAAAAATCCGTATTTTTACTCTGTTTCTAGTAAAGTTATTATAGCAGCCTTAGGCGTTCTGAATATGGTCTTTATAAATAGGCTCTTAGGACCAACCTTAAGAGGAGAATACGCATATATATTAAATATAGTAAATCTAGTTATGATGTTTTTAAATTTAGGCATTTACCAATCATATCCTTATTTTAAAAGAAAGGATATTTCGCAAATACAAACAAAGTATATAAATAACGTATTTTTTCAACTAATAATATATCTCATAATATCCTTTATCCTTTGTATTTTATTTAAAGATAAGCAGCAGCTTATTATCATATTCACGCTAATTCCTTTTATGGTTATAAATAAGCAGGTAAATTTCATAGTAATGGTGGAAGATATAAATTTACGAAACAAAATAAATATTTATATAGAACTTGTTTATTCATTAGGTTTATTTATTGTATTCTGTACGGCCTGGCAAAACATTTATGTTATTTTAAGCTTAATATATTTAAAGTCAGCACTACAAGTAATTTTTGTAATTATTCTGTTCAGTGTTAAAATTAATCTTAGATTAATTGATTTGAAGCTACTCGCAAAATCAATAGGTGTTGGTTTTGTTTCAATGCTTTCGCTGTTAATGATTACACTAAATTATAAAGTTGATATATTAATTTTAAAACTATTTACTGACTACAAGCAGATAGGATTATATAGCGTGGGTGCCGTTCTTGCCGAGCAAGGGTGGCTAATATCCGATGCTTTTAAAGAAGTTCTGTTTTCAAAGAATGCGAGAAATGATGACATCGAGGATATTTGTATGTGCATAAAAATAAATGTTGTCTTAACTGTATTAATGTTTATTGGAATTGCTCTTTTTGGTAAACCAATGCTGCTTATATTATTTGGAAGAGAGTTTGTGGAGGCATATTCCGTTACAATAATATTGTTTTCAGGAATATTAGGTATGGTTTTATTCAAGATGGTTTATCCCTTGTTTATTGCAACAGGAAGACAAAAAATTAGTTTAGTAGTGCTATCGGTTTCAACCATAACTAATATAATTTTCAATTTCCTCTTAGTTCCATATTTCGGAATACAAGGCTCAGCAACTTCATCTGTTATTTCATACAATACATGTGGATTGCTGTTTATGGGCATTTTTTGTAAAAAATATAATTTAAATTTTATAAACACAATTTTACCTTCTATACAGGATTTCAAATATGTGAAACAAAAAACCTTAGCAAAGTTCAGAAAAAAACAGCAAGAATATAACTATTAAATGAGGCGGTATACACATTATGATTAAAGTAGGTATACTTACATTTCACAGAAGTATAAACTATGGGTCTTTTCTGCAAAGCTATAGTTTAGCAAACGCCCTAAAAAGCTGTACTGATTTTGATGTGGAAATAATAGATTATAACATGACAAATGTAGAGTTATATAGTTTTCTGAGTTGCTTCTCCTGGAATATTTCACAGACCAGTAAAAATATTGTTAGATATCTTAAATTCAAAAAAATATTATATAAAAGCCTGCCCATAAGCAAAACCAGAATAATTACCAACAAGCTTTATACAATAGAACAGCAAATAAAAAACAAATATGATGTAATAGTTGTTGGTAGTGATGAGGTATGGAAAATCAACAAGTTAAGGGGTTTTCCAAATATATATTGGCTCAACGAGAAGCTTAACTGCATTAAGGTAAGCTATGCTGCATCAGCAAATAGAACCCGCTTTGATAGCTTGAGTGTTGTACAGAAAAAATACATAAAAAGCTCCTTAAATCAATTCTCATATATAGGTGTTAGGGACGAAAACACTCTTAAACAACTGAAAAATATAGATACCAAACTATTAATCAGAAGAAATTGTGATCCAGCCTTCCTTTTTGATATTGAGAAGTCAAAAGGTATTAAAGACCTACTTGCTCAGAAGTTAACAAAAAAATATAAGCTTGATTTAGCCAAGCCTATTATTGCATTAATGTGTACCGATGATACCATCTGCAAATATATATATGACAAGTACAGCAAAGACTATCAAATAGTATCTCTATACACTAATACTAGATACTGCAATGCATTTTTATACGACTTAGACCCCTTTGAATGGGCGCATATATTTAGCTTCATTAGTCTTAGCATAACAAATTTCTTTCACTGTACGGTCTTTTCAATTATTAATAATACGCCTTTTATTTCAATTGATGTTGAGGAGATATCTGTGCTGTATGAAAGTAAGATTAAGGACTTACTTAAGAGAGCCGATTTGCTGGAGAATTATTTCAATATGAAGCATCCTTCTTTTCGATGGGATAAAGTTTTTGGGCAAATTGAACACAATATGAAATCTAGTGCTACTACTAAGATGGAAAGGTTTGTTTTAAGTGAAAAGAAATATTTTACTGATTTTGTTAAGGAACTAAGAAAATTATCCAGTAGAAGTCAGGCAGAATTGGAGACTAAGGCTGAAGGAAAAATAACGAGGTAAGAAAATATCCCTCACTTCTATAAGTGGAGGGTACTGCTTTGGTTTTCAGGCGGTGAGAATATCTCGAGCCTCGATGAAACGCCGCTGATGTAATGAAATTTTTCTACAATCGAAAAATTTCATTTTGAGTCTAGGCGTTATAAAAAATAGATGAAGGGGGTACTAATCCCACGCCATTTCTGTGAGTATTATCTTGTGAGAAATGCTGGGTATGGGAATAAATATGAGTAAAATATTGTTGGTAAACTATAGGTATTTTGTTTCAGGTGGACCGGAAAAATACATGTTTAACATTAAAGATGTATTTGAACAAAAGGGTCACAAGGTTATCCCTTTTTCTGTTAACAATAACAAAAATGTTGAAACAGAGTATAAGAAGTACTTTGTCAAGCCTATAGGAGGAGAAAACGTAGTTTATTTTAATGAGTATAGAAAAACACCTCAAGCAGTTTTAAAAATGCTCAGCAGAAGCTTTTATTCTCCTGAGGTAAAAAGGGCATTGGAATATGAAATTGACATCGAAAGGCCAGATACGGTCTATATTTTGCACCATGTCAATAAATTGTCACCAAGCGTAATAAGGGCTGCTAAAAATTCTGGTAAAAAAGTGGTGGTCAGGCTTTCTGATTTCTTTTTAATGTGTCCTAGATTTGACTTTTTACGGGAGGGTGATGTATGTGAAAATTGCTTACAAGGTTCTTTAATTAATGCGGTACATCACAATTGCGTTCAAAATTCAAAAGCTGCTTCAATAATTAGAGTTATGTCAATGAAATTTCATAGGCTAATTAAAATATATGATTTAGTTGACTATTTTGTAACTCCCTCTTCTTTTTTACGCTCAAAGCTGATTGAATTTGGCTTTGATGAAAAAAAGGTAATTCATATTCCAACCTTTATAGATTCGTCAAAAATTGAAGCTAAATACACACATGATAACTATATTTTATATCTGGGAAGATTAAATAAAGAAAAGGGTGTGGAGTATGCCATAAAGGCTATGAGGTATATTGAGGACAAATCACTGGTTTTAAAGGTGGCAGGTCAAGCCAGCGATGGTGAGCTGGAAAATATAAAGAACATTATTGTAGCAAATAATTTACATAATGTTGAACTGATGGGCTTTAAGTCGGGTAAAGAATTGGAAACTCTGATAAGCAATGCAAAATTTATTGTGGTTCCGTCAATTTGGTACGATAATATGCCAAATGTTTTACTGGAAGCATTCGCTCATGGAAAGCCTGCTATCGCATCAAATTTTGGCAGTTTGCCGGAGGTAGTAGAGGATGGGGTGAATGGCTTGCTTTTCGAACCAAAGAATGAACTGGATTTAGCTGAGAAAATTGATTTGCTTAATTCAAATAATCAATTAATAAAGGAATACGGTAGAAATGCAAGAAGTAAGGCTGAAAAATATTATAATAGTGAATTGCATTATGATAAATTAAGCAGAATTTTACTTTAAAAAATGCGAAGCTAGCATTTCGTGCATACATGGTCTCTTCGCATAGCAAAAAGCTGCAAGCAGCTTTTTGTGGTTTTGAGCGATACCTTTGCACAAACATGATGCATTTTCGAGTCACAAAAACCACAAGTGTTTTTTGATGGAGTGGTTAGAATAAAGCAGCTAAAAAGGAGAAAATTTTCAGCGAGCAGCTTTTCGTGGAGAATGGAGGTTAGTATGAGAAAAAAGGTAATATGCTTATGCATTACAGTTTTTATTTTGTGCAATATATGTTGGGTTTCCAGCATAAGTGCTAAAGAAGCTTCAAAAAGCAATAGTGAGAGTAAAAAGGAATTACTTATAGAGAATTCCGCTTCTGTAACCTTGAATAATGACTGCAGGCTGTTTAATACAAATATCTCAAAGAGCGGATATTGTAGACTTGAAGTTAGAAATAATACTAAGCCTGTTACAATAACGTCATATGGCAAAAATATATATAACGGTAGCTATCAAAATGGCTATATCAGAAGTGATACCAAAGAAGAGCTTAAAAATGCAAAAAACAAAAAATATAAAACCAGCAAGTGGATGCGGGTATCCCCTGGTCAAACACTTACAATAAGCGGAAGTGGTGTTAATAGAAACGTATGGCAGCTAAAAAGTGCTGATAATACAAAATATAGTATAAAAAATTCATCAACAGTAAAAATTCCATATGGTGTAGCATGGGTAAGAGTCTTCTTTGGGTTTGAAGCAAGCGGTAATGTTCAAATTGAATATGGAGATATTGCTACATCATATGAAAAATATACAGAAAGCAAAATAAATATTCCTGTAATAAAGAATATCACAGGATTAGCTCAGGATTTAAAGCTAAATTGGTATATATTGAGTACTAAAAAGAACTATAAAAATATAGGTATTCTAAAGAGCTATAACGGATTAACCAATTTTTCAGTGTCAGGTGATGATATTGGAAATGTAAAAATTTATTACCCCAAGAAAATAACAGCTACAGATGATGGTGTCTATGGTGTTAGATGGAGCCTGACTGAGCTAAATGAGAAATGTGAAAGATTAGGAGCTTCTGCAGGACTTACTGCAAGTGCAGTGGAAGGTGAGCTGCCAGTTGCCAATGACTTTGATTATATTTATCCGTGGTCAGAAATAAAGCTATGCAATATCGATTCTGAAGAAAAAATTACATATCAGGAACAAAAGGAATTTGCATATGATGGTTCAAATGGAAATGTATTTGTTGAAATACCTAAATGGTACGTAAAAAGATATCAGGATGCCACCCATGAATATTTGTATATTTCAAAAACTCAGAAGGAGGGCTTCGAAGTGGAGCCGGCATTTCTAGAGGGAAATCAGGTTTTAGATAAAATATATATTGCAGCATATGACGGCTTTGTGACGGAGGAGAATAAGCTGGTGAGCTGGTCTGGTAAATACCCCACAACCAATTTGCCTCTATGCACCTACCGTGACTATGCTAGAAAAAACGGAAGTATGAGATATGGAGTGCTTGATATAAGGTGTATTTTTGCACTACAGCATTTGTATCTTGTTGAGTTTGCTAATAAGAACAGTAGTAAGACTATAGGTATGGGTTTGCAAAAAATGCAATATCCCTTTATTAAATCGGCTGCAATTTCTGAAAAGCACAGTAATAGAATTATTTTACCTAAAAATGCATGTTTTAAGGTTGGTCAGTCCTGCTCAGTATCGGAAAAGGGCAATTACTATATGAATCATAGAACCATAACAGCTATTGAACGCTTTGATGATAAAAACATAGCAATTTACTTTTCGGGTGAGCCTTATGATGTTAACGCTTCAACTACATATATTTACAATACACCTATGGCAAGCGGTATGTGTGATACAATGACGTCACCAAGCGGATATGCATTAGGTGCTCTTAGTGGAAATGGTTATACAAGTGTGAGATATAGGTTTGTTGAAAATCCATGGGGGAATATTTGGAACTGCATTGACGGAGCAATAGTGAAAGATTTTGTTCCATATGTTTGCTATGATATGACGAAGTACGTGAGTGCGGGTTCAGAGGATTATTTGCCACTAAACTATACATTACCTGAGCAAATGGAAAATGAGAACAGAGAAGATTATGTAAATCAAATAATTAAAAACCTTGGGTATGATGAGAGATACCCCTCAATAGCATTTCCTGTAGAAATATCAAACGGAGCTAACAAGGACAATAGCTTTGCAGACTCCTGGTATTGTGTAGAATCTTCTAAACCACGGGAAATTCGGTGGAAGGGTGCATGGGATTTAGGAACAGGTGTAGCTGATAGAGCAGGTATATTTATGCTGAGGGCATGGTTTTATATTGATCATCCTTATTGGCATGATGGTGCTAGACTCATGTACAAACCAATTAATTTAGATGCTACAAATAAAAACTAATTAGGGCATTCTGGATGAGTGCAATATAATGTGTTATTGAAATATTTTGCAACACTCTTTAACATATAAATTTCTATATTTAAGCAGTTATTTCGTCAACAAACAATTGATAAGTCTCCCATACCGATAGAATTTTATGTGCGGGAGTTGATTCATTAATTTAAAATGTACTTCTAGTATTTCATTATGATGCATAGATATTTAGTGTATATATTCAAAACTCATACATGTAATTCATAAATATGTTATATCAAAAGCTGTATTTATACATGTCTACTAGCATTCAGCAAACCCTAATTATAAACAAAATAGGGGGTAATTTGCTATAACCTAAAACCAAATGATGAATAGAAAGGGAGAATCATCATGAAAAGAAAATTATACGGCTCTATCATTATTACGTACCGTTGTAACGCAAGGTGTAACATGTGCAATTGCTTTAGAGATCCCAGCAAGCCCAACGAAGAAATGTCATTGGATTTGATTAAAAAGCTTCCTGAGATGGCATTCACTAACATAACAGGCGGTGAACCTTTTATTCGTAATGATATAAACGAAATTGTCAGAGAGCTTTACAAAAAGACAAATCGAATTGTAATCTCGACAAATGGTTACTTTACAGATAGAATACTAGCCTTATGTGAAGAGTTTCCTCAGGTGGGAATAAGAATCAGCATTGAGGGACTTCAAGAGTCAAATGACAAAATAAGAGGAATTCCTGATGGCTTCAATAGAGGTTACGCTACCTTGAGAAAACTGGTAGCAGCCGGTCATAAGGATGTGGGCTTTGGCTGTACCGTTCAAGAAATGAATTCTGATGATTTGCTTCCTCTATACAAGCTTTCTGATGAGTTAAATATGGAATTTGCCACTGCAACACTGCATAACTCCTTCTACTTTAGAAAAACAAACAATAAAATAAACGATAAGCTTAAAGTCTCGAAGGCCTTTGAAGAACTGATAAATCAGCTGCTTAAGTCTAAATCTCCTAAGAAATGGTTCAGAGCATATTTTAATCATGGATTAATTAACTATATATACGGCAATAAACGCTATTTGCCATGTGGAATGGGAAGCAATGGCTTTTTTGTTGACCCTTTTGGACATGTTTTGCCTTGCAATGGGAGTACTACTAAAATGTCTATGGGCAATCTGAATGAAAAAAACTGGGATGAAATATGGAATTCTAAAAAGGCTGGAGAGATTAGAAAAAAGGTAAAGGCATGTACAAAAAATTGCTGGATGATAGGCAGTGCCGCACCTGCAATGAAGGAAAGGATATGGATTCCGCTATTTTGGGTTATTAAACATAAGCTAAAGGGAGGCTACAACCTATGTGAAAATAAATTCATAGACATGAAGGAGCATGCAAAATATGAAAATCGCAATGATAGGGCAGAAAGGTATTCCGTCTAGAGCTGGAGGAGTAGAAATCCATGTTGAGGAAATCTCAAAAAGGCTTGCTTATTTAGGCTATGAAATGGAGGTTTACTGCAGAAGGGGCTACTGTGATAAAGAGTTCTCTGATAGTAAGTATCAGGGAATTACTATTAAATATACACCCTATATTAAGTCAAAACATTTGGATTCTATAACGCATACTTTTATTTCCACGATAAGTGCACTTCTTTCTCACTGTGATATATTTCATTATCATGCATTAGGCCCCTCCACAATGGCTTTTATACCAAGAATATTTGGGAAAAAGGTTGTTTGTACGGTGCATGGACTTGATTGGCAGCGTGGTAAATGGGGTAAATTTGCATCGAAATATTTGAAGTTTGGCGAGTATGCTTCAGCAAAATTTTCCCACAGAACAATAAATGTTTCAAAGAATCTGGTTAAATACTATAGGGAGAAGTACAAGCTGGAAACCAGATATATCCCCAATGGGGTTGAAAGACCTGACTTAGTGAAACCCTTAATAATAAGGGAAAAATACAATTTAGGCAAAGACCAATATATATTATTTTTGGCAAGGCTTGTACCTGAGAAGGGAATACATTACCTGATTGATGCTTTTAGTAGAGTTAAAACAGAAAAGAAGTTGGTAATAGCAGGTGGGTCAAGCCATAGTGAGGGCTACGAAAGTGAATTAAGACAAATGGCAAGAGAAAATAAGAATATTATTTTTACTGGATTTGTTAAGGGACTAGAATTGGCGGAGCTATACAGCAACGCTTATTTTTATGTCCTTCCTTCTGATATAGAAGGCCTACCAATAAGCCTACTAGAAGCTATGAGTTACGGGAATTGCTGCTTAGTCAGTGACATAGCAGAAAACACAGATGTTGTTGGAAGCATCGGATACTGTTTTAAAAAATCAGATGTTTATGATCTGGAGCAAAAGCTCAAGATGTTAATTGAAAATGAAAGCAAGGTTTTAAAAGTAAGAGAGCTTGCGGCTCAATACATTATAAATAAGTATAATTGGGATCGGATATCCATTGATACAAAACACGTATACATGGAACTTATGGGCACTAAGAAAAAAATAACAGATAAGTGGAGGTTGGGAAATGACGGAAAAAGACATACTCTTAATTGAAATACTGTGTGCTGCAATTTACAATAGGGAATTTCAAATAGATAAATGTAAAGCAGCAGCTGTTGATTGGGACGAAATATATAAAGTGGCCCGTGCCCATCAAGTACATACTTTGGTATTTCCTGTTATAAAGGACATAGATTCAGAGATAGGGCTTGATGATAAGCTAATGGCTGTATGGAATATATCTGTGATGTCCTGTGGGATTCAGATGATTTGTGGCGAAGTATGGCTTGGAGAGGTTATTGAAACTTTGTCTGCTCTAGGTATTAAAGCAATTGTACTTAAAGGGATGGCAATAAATAAGTGCTATCCACAACCTGAGCTGAGAACTATGGGAGATGCAGACCTGCTAGTACATGAAGAGGATATGAAAAAAGCTACTGAAGTATTAGAAAAATTAGGCTATATTTCTGCGAAGGACAAAAAAACTAAACATATTGAGTTTTTCAAGAAAAACGCCATATCAATTGAACTGCACAGGCTATTAATAGATTATGACTTTATGCAGAATAAAGAAAGCTTTCATGATGAAGTATGGAAGAATACTACATCTGTAAATTTAGGTTCAATACAAGCAAATATTTTATCATGGGAAATGCAGATTTTACATATATGTATTCATATGGCTTCACATATCTCTTATGGAGGTATAGGCCTTAGACAATTATGTGATCTGGTTATGGTAGTGGAAACGAAAAGAAATGAAATTAACTGGAATATTGTACAAGATAGGTCAATAAAATATGGCATTGACAACTTTATAAGTGCGATATTTTTGGTTTGTAATCGGTTATTTAATATGGAAGTCCCGGCAGATTTGGTGTTTAGAAATATAGACGATGAAAAATTAGATAGGCTGATTAATGACATTCTTGCTGGAGGAAATTTAGGCAATAGTGACATTTATCGAACATCTGCAAATATACTTTTAACTAATTCTAATAATGCAGATGAGCTTAATTATAATAATAAACTTTCCAGGGCTAGACGAATTCTTTTCCCTGATCGAAATATTATGGCAAAAAGGAAAAAGTATCTATATGTTCAGAAGAGTCCGATATTTTTACCTTTTGCATGGATTCATAGAATAGCTTATGGATTTAAAAGAAAAGATTTTAATTTTGATGATAAGAAAGCTATTTTTCAGGATAACGAGCTAAATATAATGGCTAGAGAGCGAAATAATCTATTGGAATGGTTAGGGTTGAGATAGTTCCTTATTATTGTAATTTTACACATAGAAGTCTATTGTGCTTAACAAATATCAATGGTTATTGCCAATATAATTGCTGAGAATATAGGAAGTTACATGTTTAAAACCTAAACATGATTATAAAAAAATTACAAGGAGGCATTTAGTATGAAAATTTATGTAAAACCAAGTATGGAAGTTATAAAACTTCGCCCGGAGGAAGGAATTGCATGCTTTGGCTCGAGCAATGATAGTGGACATGGGGACCAAGGTGGAAAACATCAGGATGGAGGACATCATGGCGGCAAAAGCAACTGGAGTTCATTTTGGTTCTTTTGCAATTGGTAAGGATATTTAAAAAGATTGAGAGGTATTTTTTTTGGAGGATGATTATTATGCAGATTAAAACTGGATTTATGCTGCGAGAAATAGCAGGGCAATCAGTAGTAGTTCCGCTAGGAGCAAGAGTTGTTGAATTTAATGGAATTATGACTCTCAGCGAGAGCGGAGCATTGTTGTGGAGAGAGCTAGAAAAGAATTCATCGATGGAGGAAATGGTGGAGCTGCTACTCTCTGAGTATGACATAGATAGGGAAACTGCCCGAAATGATGTTGAGGAGTTTTTAAAGAGCATGGCTGATACCAGCATTATTGAGCAATGATATAGATTGTACGAAGTTAATATTCAGCCACTTAATATTGATTATTAACTCAGTCTATGGGTGCTCAAACTTATCAATGGCTGAATAGTAATTGTGCAAATATGATGCATTATTAAGTCCCAAAAACCACAAGTGGTTTATGCAGTGTGGAGGTTATCAGCTCGAAAACAAAGCGTGTGTGAACATGTTGCATTTTCGAGCCCCAAAAACCACAAGTGGTTTTTGCAGTGTAGAGATACTCCACTGGTGCTTTTTAAAATTTTTATTCCTCAATGAGGTGTGGAGGTTCTCTACTTGTACTTTACTATAATTTATGCCCAAATTGGGTGTGGAGGTTGTTATGAGTCTCAATTGGAAAGAGTTTAATAAGAGGTTGGCAGCAAATGCCGTAGAGAACGGAATACCTATATCAGGTGCATTTGAGCTAACCTCAAGGTGTAACTTTAAATGCAAGATGTGTTACGTGGCATGTCCTGCAAATGATGCTAAAGCCTTATCATTGGAGCGCTCGGCAGATGAGTGGATTGAAATGGGAAAGCAAGCGCGGGATGCTGGGCTGTTTTATCTGATTTTAACAGGTGGAGAGGTTTTTATAAGACAAGATTTTCAGAAAATCTATGAAGCATTGTGCAATATGGGACTTAATTTGACTATTTACACAAATGCAAGCTTAATAACCCCTGAAAAAGCTAAATGGCTTGGTAAGATGCCACCTTCAAAGCTAAGTGTAACAGTATATGGGGCATCTCCTGAAACATATGAGAGAGTCACGGGCAGTGCTGACGGCTTTATCAGAACTATACGGGCATTAGATAATCTGAAGGCTGAAAATATAAATCTTGAAATTAAAACAACGGTAGTAGAAGGCAATTATAAAGAATACGAGCAGATATATAAAATTGCACATACATATTGTGAAAACTTAGGAATTGTTAATTATATTTCTCCGAGAAGAGAGGGCTGTGGCTCCGATCCAATGGGAAACAGGCTTTCTCCAGTTGATATAGTGAATTATGAAAGATATATAACTGAATATGGTGAAAAGATGAGGCATATAGATAAGAGTGTAGAACTAAAAATTGGTCAAGACGAAATGGAGCAAAACAATTTATTCTCTGATAAGGTAAACAGAGTGTTGGAGGAGTCAGCGTTCAAATGCCAAGCAGGTAAAACAGGTTTTTGGGTCACATGGGATGGTAGATTGTTACCTTGTGGTCTGTTGAATGAACCCGTCGCTATGCCCTTTGAAATAGGGTTTGTAAATGCTTGGCAGCAGATACGAGAAGGCTGTAAAAAGGTTCCGAAATGCCAGGATTGCATTGAATGTGATGTTAAAAGTGAATGTATGGTTTGTCCTGGAAGACTGATGACAGAAACAGGCTGCTTTACAAAACCCGCGGACTATCTTTGCGAAGCAGCTAGATATAGAGCATCCTTAAAGCAGCATAAGGTTCACTCTGAAGCTGCAAAAATAGCTACATGAGGATAATTTGCGTATTACTAAATTAACTTTTGCAAATAAAAGTCTATCGGTACAAGAGCATTATCAATGTTTTGTTGCCGAAATAATTGAAACTATCATTGATAAGTCTGACCACCTACAATTTTCAAAGGCGAAAGTTAAATGCAAAGTTATGTTGTGGCATAAATATAAGCTATAAGTATTGAGCGCATTTGCATAGCTCACGTTAATCGCATACTGTGACTAACATTTATATGCAACTGGTATATGGGTCGAACAGCAGCACAGCTGCTGATAAATATAAAAATTTTATATAAAAAGATTTTACTGGAGGTGAAAAGAATGAAAAAATACGTGGCTCCAAAAATGGAATTAGTTAATTTAAGAGTTGAGGAAAGAATGGCAGGCAGCATATGTACAGGTGGTTGCCCAGAAGACGTTGTATACGGTGGCGTAACTTACTACGCTATGGCAGGACAAACAAAGTAATTTAACCCAAAGCCTTTAATGATGAGTGAGAGAGGTGAAAAAATGAGAACATACGTAAAACCAGACATGAGAATTATTAATTTAAGAGTTGAAGAAAGAATTTCAGGCAGTTGTATAGTAGTTGGCTCCTGCCCTGGAGAAAATGGGGAATTATTGGTTACAAACAATGTTTAGGCAAAAAGTCAATTAAAATTGGGGCTTAAACCAAGACTAAAGTTGTTGCGGTTTTTGCTACAAAGCCCACAAGTAGGTATTACATTGGTTGGTGAAGGTTAGTATAAAAACCAAACTATTGACTTTAGTATTTAAATATGGGGCTGCTGTATAGTTATATTTACCCGCATTTGTGCAGAGTAGTAATAACCTGTTGGTGGTATTGTTGGGTAAGAGTACTTTACAGTGGCTCCATATAATACTATTTATGCCCTTAAAAAGAAAAAATAAATTTTGGCTGAAAGCTTTGTTTCGAGAAGCATCAGTGTAAATAAACTCCTGCTAGGCTATAGGCTTTAGCAAACTAAGTTTTATGAGATTATTACGAGGAGTGATGGAATGTTTGCTTATAATGTAGCAGGCACTAATATACATGTTGATACGTGTAACAATTATTTAACTAATAGAATGAAGGCTTTTGAATGTAATGAGAGTGGGAAGCCCGATATCTCAGTAGAAATTGCTCAGTGTTCACATATTGCAAAACCTGAAGGCCGTTTGTTGATTTCAGAAAGTATAAAGTGGCTTAGAAAAGAAGACAAAAATGGCGGATTTCATATATATAGTACTGATAGAGAAGAAAACAAAATTTTATCTCATATAGAAACTAACAACGAGTGGAGCAGCGCAAATATTAAATTTTTAAGGCACGAAATTGATGATAAGGAATCTGAATTAATAAAAGTATGGCCGGACATGCATACATTTATGCTTATGGGAATAATATTCAGAAATAACCTTTTGAATAAAGGTGGAATAGTTATGCATGCATCCTCCATAGCCTGGAACGGTAAAGGCATACTGTTTACAGCCCCTTCTGGAACTGGCAAGTCGACTCATGTAAGGCTGTGGGAGAAATATTTAGGGGATGCGGTAAAGGTTGTTAATGATGATACTCCGGCAATTAGATTTGTAAATGATGAGCTTATGCTGTGCGGAACACCTTGGAGTGGCTCTTCCGATAAATTCGAAAACATTGAAGTGCCTATAAAGGCAATAGTTGCACTAGAACAAGCACCACAGAATAGCATAAGGAAGCTTGAAGTTTTTGAGGCACTTCCAAGGGTAATGCCAAGATGCTTTTTACCTTATTTTGATGAAGAGTTAATGAAGAAGGCGTATGATGTGCTGGAAAAGATAATAAATAAAGTACCTGTTTATCTTCTGAATTGCAAACCCGACAAAGAAGCGATGGAGTTGGTATATGAATGTGTGAAGTAAAGAAAATAAAGTCTGCGGAAATGTTTCCTGTAATAAAAGAAATTTTAGAGGGTGGAGGCAGAGCATGGATAACTGTGACGGGTATGAGCATGTATCCCTTTCTACGTGAGGATGAGGACTCTGTTGAACTCTCATCCACAAGCGTTGATACAATTAAAAGGGGAGATATTGTACTAATCCAAAGGGTTACAGGTGAATACATATTGCACAGAGTTCTTAGAAGAGAAAAAGAAAGCTTCTATATTATTGGAGATGCACAACAGTGGGTTGAAGGGCCTCTAATGCCAGAACAACTTATTGCAGTAGTAACTGCAGTAAAGAGGAATAAGCTTCAATTCACCTGTCAGAATAAATTTTGGGGATTACTGGTTGCAACATGGATTAATATGATTCCACTAAGACATTTATTCCTTAAGGGATTTAGATTTCTTGCAAAAGTTAAAAGAGTAATTATACATGCTCAGGCATAGTGATTTTCTAAGGAAGTGCCATTGCAGCAAGCATAGCAGGAGGAAGTATGAAAATTGTAATGGAGTTTAAAAGGGCTTATGAATATTTCAAATGGATTTTAGGCAATGCCAGAGGTTTTAGGAAGAATATCGCCGCTATAATTATTCTCGATGCTGCTACTGCTTTAGTCGGTGTAGCAGTGGCAATTCTTTCAAAGAATCTTATTGATTGTGCTGTAGATAGAATTATAGGTAAAGCTGTAGTTTTTGCTGGGATGTTTGGAACACTGGTACTTGCAAATTTAGGAATAAGAGCCTTTTCATCAGTATTGTCAGTAAGGACACACGAATTGATGGCTAATAGCATTAGAAAACGAATTTTCTCACGTATCAGCATGTCAGAATGGCTATATGTAACTAAATATCACAGTGGTGATGTACTAACAAGACTCACTAGTGATGTGGGAAACGTGACAACAGGTGTTGTTAATACGTTATCTAGTATTATCCATTTGTGTGTTCAGCTGACTGCGGCATTTGGAACACTTTTATTCTATGAGCCTATGTTGGCAGTTTTAGCCTTTATATTAGGTCCATTTACTGTTTTGTTGAGCAGAGTATGGGGAAGAAAGCTAAAGCAATTGAATGTTAAGGTTCAGGAATCAGAAAGTGCTTACAGAGCTTTTATTCAGGAAGCCATAGAGAATATGCTTATTATTAAGACCTTTCAGATGGAAAAGAGAAATATTGAAACCATATCAGAACTTCATGGCGTTAGACTAAAATGGGTTATGAAGAAAAATGTTACCAGTGTAGTGGCCAGTACTACATTAGGTTTAGGCTATTGGATAGGATATTTATTGGCATTTTGCTGGGGTGCTTTAAAGTTAAGCAGAGGAACTACATCATTTGGTACTCTTACTGCTTTTCTACAACTTGTTTCTCAGGTACAGGGCCCGTTTATTGGGTTAGCAAGCACTATACCTCAATTAATTGCTGCCATAGCTTCATCAGGAAGATTGATGGAGTTAGAAACATTGCCAGTAGAACAATTATCAAAGGAACTGCCTGCAGAATCAGTGACTGGAATAAATTTTAAGGAAATAAACTTTTCTTACGAGGATAATAGGCCAATCCTAGAAAAGATAACAGTAAATATTCAACCGGGTGAGATAGTGGGACTCATCGGTTCTTCAGGTGAGGGCAAAACAACTTTAATAAGACTCTTATTAGCATTGGTAAAACCAGATGAGGGCATTGTGTCATTTATTTCTAACGAGGGTAAAGAATTTGCGGCTTCGGCAGAAACCAGAGACTGGATATCATATGTGCCTCAAGGAAATACTCTTTTTAGCGGAACAATAGAAGAAAATATCAGAGCTGGCTATCCAGCAGCATCAGTGGAGGAAATCCAGGCAGCTGCAAGGGCAGCATGCGCTATGGATTTCATAGAAGAATTAGCTGACGGAATGAAGTCTAAAATTGGTGAACGAGGGATTGGACTTTCGGAGGGTCAAGCGCAGAGAATATCAATTGCAAGAGCCTTGTTGAGAAAAGCACCGATACTTATTTTGGATGAAGCAACCTCATCGCTGGATATAGCTTCAGAAATGCATGTTTTAAAAAGCATACATGAGCTTAAACCAGCAAGAACATGTATTGTAATTACCCATAGACCAACGGCACTCAGGATATGCTCACGTATTTTGAAATTGGAGAATGGAAGCCTGATTGAAAAAATTCTTGATGATGCTGAGGATGATGAAATATATGGTAGAAGCAGTGAGAGTGCATAAAAACTTGGCGATTGTTATTGAGTATCTCCTACAATTATGAGAAATACTTTTATGGAAGGATATGATAGTTATGATAGATATACATAGTCATATTATATATGGGGTAGATGATGGCCCTTCCAATATAACACAATCCCTTAATATGATTAAGGAGGCTGAGTGGCTTGGAATAGGGGTGATTGTGGCATCTCCCCATTATCAGGAATCAGTTTATGATACGGAGCGTGTTGAGGAAAACTATCAGGAGTTACTATATAGGGCAAGTGATTATAATGTTAAAATAAATATGGGGTACGAGGTTTTTGCAAATCCTGTTAATCAATCTTTGATTAAAAATCGCAAAAAACTTAGTATGAGCAAATCAGGAATTATTTTATTTGAATTTCCATATAATGCTACACCGCAAAATTGTATTGAGATGGTCTGTAAATTCAGATTACAGAAAATTATACCCATTATAGCTCATATAGAAAGAAATAGGGTATTTATGAACAAATTCGAGTACTTTGTAGCCTTTATAAAGGCTGGATGCTATATACAGCTTGATTGTGCAAGCATAGTAGGAATATATGGCTCTAAAATAAAAGAATTTTCAAAAAAACTGTTACAGATGAAGTTTGTTGACATGGTGGCTTCAAATGCACATTGTGCTGACGATTATGCCAATTGGTACGCTCAGGCTTTTAAAAATGTTTCTAATTGGATAGGAAAGGAAGAGGCGAGTGTACTTTTTCATGACAATGCTAAAAATATTATTGAAAGTGGTAATAGTGATGATTTAGCTTATAGGAATATATTGAGATGGGAGCGGCTGGTATGAAAGACATAGAATATACTGCTGATTATATAGTTGGGCAGAGAGCAATGTTTGACAATGTATCTTTATTATATTTATTTCTCAAAAGAGTTTTTGATATAACAGCTTCTCTATCGGCAATAATAATTTTGCTGCCATTATTTCTGATGGTAGTTATTCTTATAAAAATAGACTCGCATGGGCCGGTATTCTTTAGTCAGAAAAGGAATGGCTTCAGAGGCAAATATTTTAATATGTATAAGTTTAGGTCTATGGTTAATGATGCAGAGGATAAGCTTAAGGAACTTGAAGATAAGAACGAAGTAAGTGGAAATATGTTTAAAATTAAAAATGATCCTAGAATTACAAGAGTTGGCAAAGTCTTAAGAAAGACCAGTATTGACGAATTACCTCAACTTTTCAATGTTATAAAAGGTGACATGAGCATTGTGGGGCCAAGACCTCCTATAGGCAGAGAGGTACAGAAATATGATCCTTGGCATAATTTGAGGTTGTCTGTGAAGCCTGGTATTACTGGATTGTGGCAGGTTAGTGGTAGAAATAACATAGGGTTTGAAGACATGTGCAGACTTGATCTTAAATACATACGTGAAAGAGGCTTTTGGTATGATTTAAAAATAATATTAAAAACAATACCAGTTATTTTTGGAGACAGCAGGGCATTTTGAGGACAAATGAAATTAAAATTAATTAAAATATAGAGCTAAAATGTTTTATGTTAACAATTTTGATTGATATATGTAAGCTCTAAGATATAAAATGAACATAGCGTATATTATTAAATTGAAAGAAGGGTACACATATAGTGAAGGGGCTGTATACAGTTCCATGGCTATGTATGTACCCTTTAATTTTTTTGTACACTTTATAGTATTTAAATATTTTAAAAACAGTTTACAATAAATGTAAAATCCAAAAATACAAAAAAACATCAGATATACCATATTATAATTGAAGTTTACATTATTTTATGTTACAGTTTATTAGTGTTTTAATGTATAAAAATTGCTAAAGCTTGTTAGTCCACCGTGTTTTCTAACTACTTTTAGTAAAAGATAATCTGAACTACGGTCATGGATAACAATCTTATGCTCCAATATTAATTGGAGCTATTCATATTAAGAAAGAAACTCTATAATCCATGCCTGTAAATTAATATTATGAAGAGATATTAGTAACAATAGTTGTAATAGGTATATGAGGTGAAATTTAATGGAAGTTTTAAAGAAGGAAAAGGTCGAGGTAGTTCTTAGCCAGGATAAAATTGGTAATAGGGGTATAGACATAAGTCTGAGAGATATTATTGAAATTCTGATAAAAGCCAAATGGATTACAGCTATATCTGTTATTATAGGAATACTATTTGCATTTGCAGTTGGTATGTACATGCAATATCTACAACCATATAAAGGTTCTGTTAATATGATTGTGACGTTTAATTTTAATGGCATCGAAAAAGGTCTTGATCCATATGGAAATGACTTTGATATCAGCAAGGCCAAATCCCCTGCTGTTTTAAGCAAGGTAGTAGAAAATCTTAACTTATCCAGCTATGGTATTTCTGAGGATAACATTAGAACAAATCTTAAAATTATACCTATTATTCCAGGAAACATAACCGAGAAAATTAGGTCTCTTCAGGAATCAAAGGCTCAGAACGTAGGAGATGGACAAGACTATACATATTATCCGAATACCTATTTGGTGACTTTAAATCTTCCTAGATCATTTTCTATCAGTTCTTTTGAAGCAAGAGAAATACTTGATGAGCTTTTTAAACAATACAAAAAATATTTCTATAATAGTTATTTTAGTGGTACGTTATTGACAGATGAGATAGGACCTACTGACTATAGTGTATATGATTATCCGCAGCAGATAGAAATTATTAAGAATCAAATTATAACATTGAAAAATTATCTGAAAATAAAAAATAATGAGGTGGGTGCAAGTGGCTTTAGATCAAAAAAATCTGGGTTTACATTCGGTGATATTATAGAGTCAATTACAGTGCTGGAGAAGGTTGATTTACAAAATATAGGGGCTTCTATTGATTCATATAATCTTACAAAAGATAAGGAAGCACTTATAAAACTTTATGAATATAGGATACAAGAAAGCGAACTAACTTCAAAGAAAAAAAATGATGAAGCAAAGGTATACTCAAACTCTATCAGCAAATATCAAAAGGATAAAAATATCCTTGTAATGCCTAGTAATGGAGCAACATCAGATATTAATTCGGTAGAAACAAATCAGACAAGTAAATATTATGATGATTTAATAGAAAAATCTATTTTGGCTGAAACACAAGCAAAGGAATCTGTTAACAATGCCAATTATTACAAAAAGCAGATTAGTAAGCTTAAAAATGATACTGTGGAGATGTCCCAAAAAAAAGAAGCTGAAAAAAAAGTAAATTCAATGCTTGACGCTATCAGAATTAAGTTTAAAGGATATATTGAAATTTCTAATGAAACGGTTCAAGAGTTTTATAATTCTGAATTGTTTAAAAGAGCGATGACAATAATCTCTCCTGCTGAGTATACCAGTACAAAATCAAATTTGAAATTATTTTTGGCAATAGGAGCACTAGCTGGTTTAATGTTTGGTGTGCTTGCTGCATTCTTCAAGGAATATATGATAAGGTCAGAAAAAAAGAAATATAACGAGGTAAGAGAATGTCCTCCACTTCTATAAGTGGTGGATACCGCTTTGGGTTTCAGGCGGTGAGCATATCTCCTGCCTCGATGAAACGCCGCTGAATGTAATAGCTCGAAAATAAAGTATGTACGAACAAGGTGCATTTTCGAGCCACAAAAACCACAAGTGGTTTTTGATGGTGTATAAAATCGAAAGATTTCATTTTGAATCTAGGCGTTATAATTTAGTATCAGAATAAATGGATTTTTCCCAAAACAAAGCCTAAATGCTCTAATTGGTACTTTTAGGCTAAAAGAAACGACAAATAAAAAGACAACCAAGTCCATGACAGTATATTAATTGGTTCTATGATAGATACTGGCATGGACATATTTATAGATACCACATTTATGTACATGCAGGTTGTTTTTATTCAGGAGTGATACAGTGACATTGATAAAAAACATAAATAATGATAAACCAATAAGGATAGCGCAGATAGTTGGGAAGATGAACAGTGGCGGGGTTGAGACGGTAGTTATGAATTATTATCGTAATATTGACAGAAGGAGAGTTCAATTTGATTTCATTATTGACAGCGATTCAAAGCATCCTCCTATTGAAGAGATAGAGCGGTTAGGAGGCAGAGCATATATTGTTAAACCTTATAAAAATTTGACTAAGTATGTTTTCCAAGTATATAGGGTATTAAAAAATAACAACTATAAAATTGTGCATTCCCATTTAAATACTATAAGTGTTTTCCCTCTTTTAGCTGCATTTTTAGCAGGTGCTAGGGTTCGTATAGCTCATAATCACAGTACTGCAGTTAAGGGTGAGCCTAAAACTTTATTAAAAAATTTACTAAAGCCTTTAGCTAAAGTATTTGCCACACATTATTTTGCTTGTTCAGAGCATGCTGGAAGATGGCTGTTTGGAGATGAATGCTTTGAAAGAGGACATGTAAAAATAGTAAACAATGCAATAGATTTAAGTAAATTTAAGTTTAATAAAAGTATGAGAGCTTTGATCAGAGCTGAGTTGGGTATTGAGGATAAGCTTGTTATAGGACATGTGGGCAGAGTAGTTTATCCTAAGAATCATGATTTTTTAATTGATATATTTGAGCAAATTTATCAGAGGGATAAGAATACAAGACTACTGTTAGTTGGAGATGGAAATTTAAAAGACAATATTTTGAAAAAGATTAAAGCTCTTAATCTTGAAAATGCAGTTATTTTTTTAGGAGTGATAGATGACATAGCTTCAATATATCAAGCTATGGATGCGTTTGTTTTACCTTCCTTGTATGAGGGTTTTGGTATGGTTGGGATTGAAGCACAGGCAACAGGAATTAAGCTGTTCTGTTCAGAAGCTGTGCCGGAAGAGGTTAAGGTTAGTGACTTAGTTGAATTTATTTCCCTTGAAAGGACAGCTGAATACTGGGCACAAAGAATTCTTCAGTGCATTAATATGGATTATGAAAGACTTGAATACACTGAGCAGGTAGGAAGAGCAGGATATGATATACAGACAGAAGCAGAAAAGCTAATGAGCTACTATAACGAGGTATGAAAATGTCCCCCACTCCCATAAGAAGCGGGTATAGCTTTGGTTTTCAGGCGGTGATAATATCTCCTGCCTCGCTTACACGCCGCTGATTTAATGAAATTTTTCTACAATCGAAAAATTTCATTTTGAATCTAGGCGTTATAGTAATATTAATTAACTCAATACTTGTAAAAACTATATTTTGGGAGGTGTATTCTCCATGTCAGCTTTATACTATTTTGTATAAGGTGAGACATGAAAATCAAATGGAACCATTGATAAGTATAATAGTGCCAATATTTAATGTGGAAAAATACATACACAAATGCATAAATAGTATTGTTGATCAGACATATAGAAATCTTGAAATTATCTTGGTGAATGATGGCTCAAAAGACAATTGTGGAGCTATTTGTGACGAATATGCCCAAATAGACAACAGGATTAAAGTCATCCATAAGGAAAATGGTGGACTTTCTGATGCCAGGAATGTCGCTATAGATATAGTAACAGGGCATTATATTACCTTTATAGATAGTGATGATTTTGTAGAAGCTGATTATGTGGAGTATTTATTCAAGCTTATTCAGAAGTATTCTGCTGATGTATCTATATGTAATATAAATAAAACCTTAGAAGAGAAATATACGCAAGAGAATATTACTAATGATATTCAACATATATACACTGAGCAAGAAGCTATTGAACAAATGCTGTACCAAAAATTATTTGATGTTTCTGCATGTGCCAAATTATATAAAGCAGAATTGTTTAAAACTATAAGATATCCTAAGGGCAAGTATTATGAAGACCTCGCAACTACTTATTTAGTGTTTGATAAATGTACTAAAATTGTTTATGGTAGCTTGCAGAAATACATTTATATAGTAAGGGAGAACAGCATTACTACTTCTCAATTTTCAATAAAGAGAATGGAATTAATTGATATAGCGGAGGAAATGCTGAATTTTATATCAGCAAAGTACCCTGATATTGAGAAAGCAGCTATTTCAAAATTTATAAGTAGCAATTTTCAGATATTATTGCAAACGCCAAAAGAGAAAAGTCTGTTTGTGGAGGAAAAAAGGAGAATTGTTAATAATATCAAAAAATATAGAAAAGCTGTTTTATATGATAGTAAAAGCAGAAATAAAAATAAATTTGCGGTGATTTTTTCCTATGGTGGAATGACGTTTCTTAGATTTGTATGGAATAGGTTTCGTAATGGAAGGATGTAGTGGGAATTAAGGGGATAGAAAATGCTGGTATACATAATCGCAACATTGCTGTCAATTGTATTTGCACACTTAATTATAAAAACTGAGTATTTTGACATTTCTGATGTAACCTTTAGTGTGCAATATCAAAAAAATATATACAATACTTTTTATATGATTTTATCCTTTTTGCCATTATTCATTGTTGCAGCTATAAGATGGGATGTTGGCACTGATTTCGAAAAAGTATATGAGTACGGTTTTAATTTAATAATAGCTGATGGTGAACAGCCGCGATGGGAATTAGGATTTACTTATCTAATGAAGATGATAGCTATATTTACTGATGAATGTCAGTGGATGTTTGCTGCTACTGCCTTTGTCTTTTGTTTTTTTGCGTATAAGGCTATATTTGATAGCAGCAAAAATGCATGTCAAAGTATTTTTCTCCTAATGACCACAACATTATATTTTTTTGCTCTAAATGGTATTAGACAAGGTATTGCAGTAGCAATTTTTCTATATTCAATTAAGCATATTAAAGAGAGAAAACTGCTGAAATATATGTTGGTAATTTTACTTGCTACCAGTTTTCATACGATAGCATTGATATTTATACCTTTATACTTTATTTGTAATATAAAAATACCTCCTAAGACGGGTGTTATTGTTATTGCTGTTTCAGTTATTAGCGCACCTTTTGTGGGAAGTATATTCAAATTTATTATGTCACAGACAAGGTATGTGACTTATTTCGGTAGTTTATATGATGTTCCGGATACGCCGTATGTTCATATTTTGATAAATACAGTAATTACAACTATTGGCTATTTGTGTTATAGTAGAAATTCAGAGAATTTAAGCTATAGAATATATATGAACATACAATTGGTAGCATCGGTTTTTACTATTTTTTCTGGATCAATTTTGATAGCTGAAAGAATAATATTATGCTTTGAAACAGCTCAAATACTATTTATTCCGGAAATTTTATATTCTGAGGACAATGCTATTAAAAAAACTATAATTATAACAACAGTGTATGCAATGTTTGTTTTTATATTTTTCTATGGAACAGTGAAGCTGGGCTGGTATAGTGTTTTGCCCTATAAGACATTTTTGAGTAGATAACAGCTCGAAAATAACACTGGTGCAAACATGGTGTGTTTCTAGCTTCAAAAACCACAAGCGGTTTTTACCAAAATAGGCGTATGATGCAGTATTAACAGCTCGAAAATATAGATTGCACAAACATGGTGCATTTCGAGCCCCAAAAACCACAAGCGGTTTTTGTATTTCATAATAAAATAGGTGTGGAGGTTTGAATGTCAAATATACCTAAAGTTATTCATTATTGTTGGTTTGGAGGTAATCCAATACCCTTTGCGGTAGAAAAGTGCATAGACAGCTGGAAAAAATACTGCCCTGATTATAAAATTGTTGAATGGAACGAAAAAAATTTTAATTATAAATGTAATCAATATGTATATGAAGCTTATCAGTCTAAAAAATGGGCGTTTGTATCAGACTATGTACGGCTTTATGTACTAAAGGTGCACGGCGGAATATACATGGATACTGATGTAGAGGTGCTAAAAAAATTTGATGCTCTATTAGAACATAATGCATTTTCGGGATTTGAGAATAATGAGTCTATACAAACTGCTATAATGGGTGCTGTTAAAAATAATAGCTGGATAAATATGCTGCTAAAAAACTATGAAAACAGATATTTTATAGAAGCAGACGGTAGCCTTGATTTAACTACAAATGTTACTACAATTACAAAATTATCTAAAGAGTTTTATAATATTGAACTGAATAATTCAATGCAAATAACCTCTGATGGTACTGCATTTTACCCTAATGATTATTTTTCACCTAAAAATTTTGAGACTGGAATAACTACAATTACTCAGAACACATATTGTATTCACCATTTTGATGCATCATGGTTGACAAAGGGGAAAAAAATAAAGCATTTTTGCACAAGTAGGTTAAAGATGCTTATAGGAGAAGAACGGGTAAATGAGCTTAAAGCCTATTTGAAAAAATAAATGTAGCTTAAGTTATTCAAACTTTCCTACATAAAAGTGTATCGGTGCTCAAATTTATCAATGGTTTGTTTTTATCAATTGCTGACTGAAGTAGTTTATATATATACATTTAGCTTTTTCATATTTTGTGTTTCACACATTGAAAGGAATGAAAATGAGTTTGAATAAAATTGCTTTAATGACTTGGTTTCATTACAATAATTTTGGCACTGTATTACAAGTGTATGCACTTAGCGAAATTTTAAAAAGAATGGGATATGATCCAAGTGTTATTAATTATATACCTATTGACAAGCATATTTGGACTGTTACGGATATGCTTAAAAATCCTATGTTTTTTCTGAATAAGGTTGTCAATACAGTTAGAAGAACGGTGAAAATCAATACTGATACTGATGTTGAAAGGAGTAAATTATTCAATTCTTTCCGTGAAGAGAATATTAAATTTACACATAGCTGTGACACAGCATCTCAGCTCCATGCTTTAAATAGCCATTTTAACACATTTATTTGCGGAAGTGACCAGATATGGACTCCTACAGCTTACAATTCTAAATATTTTCTTGATTTTGTAAATAATAATTGCAAAAAAATTGCATTTGCTCCCAGTATGGGTGTGTACGAAATTAGCGATAATGATATCAAGCAGCACATGAAAAAGCAGCTGGAGAGTTTTAAATACATATCAGTACGGGAAAGAGAAGGAAGCAAAATAATTCATACTTTATCGGGACAAGATGCCAAAGTAGTGCTAGATCCCACCCTGCTGCTCAACAAGCAAGACTGGAAAGGGCTTAAGGCATCAAAGTTTGACTCAAAACGAATTAATAAGCCCTATTTGCTATGCTATTTTTTAGGATCAGCCAATAAGCCTTGGAAAAGTGTAGAAAGAATAGCTAAACTGCTAGAATTAGAAATAGTAGTAATACCTGTTCACCCTAAAGACTATAGAAGAAGGGTTAAGGTTATAAACGGAGTAGGTCCGATGGAGTTTTTGGATCTATTTGAAAATGCCAATTTTATTTGTACAGACTCTTTTCACGGAACAGTTTTTTCTATAATTAACGAGAAGGCATTTGTAGCTTATAAGAGATTCTCAGATAAGAAAAAGACTTCTCAGAATTCTAGAATATACAATATACTTAGTCTGCTGGGATTAGAAAGCCAACTGTATTGTGGAAATGATAAAGCTACTATACAAAATGCAAGGAATATTAACTATGAAGCTGTCAACAAATTACTTAAGGAAAAACGGGAGCAATCAAAAGGCTTTCTAAGTAACTCTATAAAAGATAGCATAAATTCTCAGACTATTTCGAAAGTAAAGATTACTAATACTTGCTGTGGTTGCGGCGCTTGCAAGGCTGTTTGTCCACAATCGGTAATTTCAATAGCGGCTAACGAAAATGGTTTTTTGCAGGCTAATGTCAACGAGGATAATTGCATTAAATGTAGGAAGTGTATAGCTGTATGCCCCTTTAATGGAAAGACCGCAGAACTTATTGGCAAGGATAATGACAAATTATTCATGGGGCGTTCAAAATCCAATGACACATTAGACAGGTCCTCATCAGGAGGTATGGCCCATGAACTGGCAAAGTATTGCTGTGAAAGTGGATATGATGTTATAGGTTGTGTTTATGATAAGGAAAACAGAATAGCAAAGCATACAGGTGTTTTGGCAGGCAATGTAGCTGAACTAAATACTTTTCAAGGCTCGAAGTATATACAGAGCCATTTTGGCAAAAGCATTAATCAGATATTAAGTTCAAAAAAAGCAATAATATTTGGAACACCCTGTCAAATTGCTGGAATTAATAATTTATTAAGAAATAAAGGGACAAGGGATAATTATGTCCTCGTTGACCTTATTTGTCATGGAGTACCTTCTGATATTTTATGGAAGAAATATCTTGATGAGCTAAGCTTGAGATTTAATTTTGGAGACACTCCGGATGTTGAATTCAGATATAAACCAAAGGGCTGGCAAAAACGTCATATAAAAATAAAAAACAAAGATAAAGCATACACCTGCAAAGATACAAAGGACTTGTTTTTCAGGTTTTTTAAAACTGGGAATTGTCTTGCAGATTGCTGCTATGAGTGTAATTATAGGACTTCTGGCTGTGCAGATATTAGGCTTGGGGATTACTGGGGTGAAAAGTATAAAAATGACAAGAAGGGTGTTTCTATGGTATTGTCATTGACTCAAAAGGGTGAAATACTATTAAAAAGTTTACATAACAACAAGAGAATAGATTTGATACAAAACGACCTAAGTGATTATTGGACTATACAGATTCCCCAAAATGTTAAAAAGCCGATTTTCTATGAACGGCTACTTACTGATTTAAAAAATGACAGAGTTTCATTAAAGGTTCTTGCAAAAAAATATTGCAAGCCGTATGAGCAAGCTAAGAAATTGTACAAAATAGCTGGTCAAGGTAGAAATACAGTTAAAAAGCTGTTAGACAAGAGGACATAGGATTAAGAAACAATGAATAATTTTACAGGAGGTGCTGAGTCCATGACATTTTGCTATTTATGTAAAATGTGAGATATGGATATAGCTATGAGTAGTGCAAATAGAATGATAAAAACAACTGCTATATATTTTGTCGGCAATTTTGCGTCAAAGCTGTTAACATTTATTTTACTTCCAATATATGCAGCTTATTTAAACCCAGATTCATTTGGAACAGTAGATTTAATAATAAGCACTTTGCCCTTGATTGCTCCTGTTTTTACGCTGCAATCAACAGAGAGCGTCTTTAGATTTATATGTGGCGAAGAGACTGAACAAAAAATAAAAAGCAGTATTACTAATGCATTTGCGATTTTTGTTTTTGGAATGACTATATTTTCAGTTTTATATATCCCTATAACAACAATAAATAACTATAGTAATTCGGTTTTATTGTATTTATATTTTATAATTACCTATATAGGCATTTTTTCGCAGCAAGTAGCCAGAGGTGTTAAAAAAAATAAGGAGTATGCCTTAGCTGGTGTACTAACAACTATAATTCAAGCCGCTTTAAATATTATATTAATAGTAAGCTTTAAAATGCAGGCAGAATCACTATTGATTTCTGCTAGTGTAGCTTCATTTATAATTACAATTTATCTCGTTTATAAATCAAATATGTGGAAATACATAAATTTTAAGCTTATAGACAAGCTGGAACTAAAAAGCCAGCTTAAATACGGTATTCCTCTGATTCCCAACCAAATATGCTGGTGGGCTAATAGTGCATTTTGTAAATATGTGCTGGTATACTTTTGGGGTTCAAGTGATAATGGTGTCTTTGCCTTTGCAAGTAAATTTCCAAACTTGATAGTAACAATAAATTCAATATTTCTACTTGCCTTTGTGGAAAATCTCATAATAGAGTATAAGTCTCCTGAGTGTAATGAATTTTTTTCAAAATGGTTCAGGCTATTCTCTATTTCACAAATATTACTTGTTGCAATGCTATTACCTGTAACTAAAATATATAATATTTTAACTATTTCATCAACTTACAGTACAGCTGCATTATATATACCTATATTGTATGTAAGCTCACTATTTAGTTCATTTGCTGCAATGATTGGCAGTATTTACACAGCCTCTATGAAAACAGTATATGCCTTTACAACTACGTTGGTTTCTGCATGTACAAATGTTATTTTTGGTTTATTGTTAATTCCAGAGTTTGGAATTATTGGGGTATGTATAGCAAATGTTATTTCCTCTATAGTTTTTTTGATGGTTAGAGCTGTAACAATACGAAAAATAATGATAATTAAATATAACTTGAAAGAAATATACCCAACAATAGTGATATTGATATGCACATTGGTTTGGTATTATTTGTTTAGTTTATATTATCAAATAGTGCCCATTTTATTAGTGACAGCATTTGTACTTATAAAATATAAAAAAGAATTAAATTTAGTATTAGATTTATTTAGAAAAAAGTTGAAAAATTCAGATTCTAAAGACTAATTCACTTTTTATGAAAAATTTAAATTTATATTTAAAAATTAACATAATTAGCAATTGTATTTTTTGCAATATAATTGTATACTTTGTAAGTATAATAAAAAATACATAATTTTATACCATTTAGATTATTTTTTGTAGGGTAGGTGCTAAGTTTTGAATAGCAATAGGTTTAGATTTTTTATTAAATCTATTTTATTAATGGATGGTTTGCTAACAATTGGTTCTTTTTTTATAGCATATTACATTAGAGATATTTTTTTTGGAAGTTTATATGGACACTTATCTCAGTTTAGTAGATACACTTGGATAGTATTAATGGCTGCAATTATAATTCCGATATTTATGACTGCTTTTAAATCATATGAGAGAATGTTAGAAGATAAATATAGTATCTTAATTACCAGAACTATAATGTCTGTATTTGCAAGCATAATAGGTATGTCGGCAATTTTGTTTCTGACAGGTGATAAGTCCTTGAGTAGACTGTTTTTAGGAATATTTGGATGTACAGAAGTAATTGTAATTTTAATAGAGAGGATAGCATTAAGAGCATTAATTTACTTCTATTCTAAAAACATTGTACATAAAAGAAATATATTAATAGTTGGATGCGGTAAGGTTGGTAAGTTATATTACGAAAGAATTAAAGAGCAAAAACATTTAGATATTAATATTATAGGTTTTTTAGCCTTAAATGAATCACAAAATGCTTCAGGTGACAATAATAACATTATTGGTACAATAGATGAGTTGGGAAGCATAGCAAAACAACATAATGTCAGGGAAGTAATTGTTGCTCTTTCTACTCAAGAGTATGGAAATTTAAAAGATGTAATTTCAATGTGTGATAGAGAAGGGCTAAGAGTAAGTATTTTGCCTGCTTATTTTGAATTGCTCAAGGTAAATATGAAAGTTGAGAATATGTTTGGTATTCCTATTATAAATGTACGAGATGTTCCGTTGGATTCTATAGGAAATAGAGTTTTAAAAAGAACTTTTGATATTATAGTTTCACTTTTGTCAATACTACTATTATCACCTGTTTATATATTAGTCGCATTAGGGGTAAAGATTACATCACCTGGACCTATGCTTTTCAAGCAGGAGCGTGTTGGTGCTGGAAATAAGCCATTTATGATGTTAAAGTTTCGTTCTATGTGTGTTCAGAAGGAAGAGGATGAGAAGACAAAGTGGACTACGCCAAATGATTCTAGAGTCACCGGCTTCGGTGCATTTATCAGAAGGACAAGCTTGGATGAACTGCCTCAGTTTTTTAACGTATTAAAGGGTGACATGAGTATAATAGGACCAAGGCCTGAAAGACCTTACTGGGTTGAAAAGTTCAAGGAAGAAGTTCCGGACTATATGCTCAGACACTATATAAAGACAGGAATTACAGGTTGGGCACAGGTTAATGGTCTTCGTGGCGATACTTCTATAGAAGAAAGAATTAATTGTGATAATTTTTATATTCGTAACTGGAGCATGTGGATGGATATAAAAATAATGTTTATGACAGTAATGGAAACTCTTATAAAGAAAAATGCATATTAGAAATTACTACTAAAAAAGGCATGTTATCACAGGCCTTTTTTATATGCTAATCAGAATAGCAAAAATAGCCGAAATAACTATCATAAATAAAAGGGGTGCACTAAGGATTGAAAGAAAATAAAAAAGAGAAGGAGATAACCAGCCCATGCTATTTCTGTCACTTTATTCATGTGCGAAATGTTGGGCATGGGCATATTTATGAAAAGTAAAATACTAATCATAGCGTTAATTATTTTTGCAGTAACTTGGTTGGGAGTTATCTTTTTTATGTCATCACAAACTGCTGTGGAGTCTGACCAAATTAGCCAAAAGGTAACTAAAGCTGTTGTTATACTAGGTGAAAAAGTAGGTGTCATAGAGCATGGAGCCAGTAACTCAGAAAAGATCTTGAAGGAGTATAATCAAAGTGTGCGGAAATTTGCTCATGTAGCTATGTATTTTTTACTGGCATCTTTGATATTTGTAGCGTTGTGGCAGTTTAGAGTAAATAAGCTGGTATCGGTTTTAATTAATATCCTTATATGCATTTATATAGCGTTTGTCGACGAAATTAATCAGATGAAATTTTCTGGAAGAAATTCGGGCGTAATGAGTGAAGGGGTTAATGATATTTATAGAGATTTCTTTGGAATTATAACAGCTATATTTATATTTTATATAATCAGGATAATTAATGATAATAGAAGAAAAAAAGTACAATAAACTTTCCTATTTCACAATAAATATATTGACCTTTGCCATATCAAAATATAAAATATTAAAAGTATGAGTTAAACAGAAGCGTTACCATATAATAATAATTTTTTATGATACATTTCTATATATTGTATTCAAGAAGGAAAATGTCGAGAGGAGCATAACAATGTCAGTAAAGTATATCTTCGTAACTGGTGGTGTGGTTTCCGGATTAGGAAAAGGAATTACAGCAGCATCATTAGGAAGGCTTTTAAAAGCAAGAGGAGTACATGCAACTATTCAAAAATTTGATCCCTATATAAATGTAGACCCGGGCACTATGAGCCCTTACCAGCATGGAGAGGTTTATGTAACAGAAGATGGTGCAGAAACAGACTTGGATTTGGGACATTACGAAAGGTTTATAGACGAGAACCTTAGTAAGAATAGTAATATTACAACGGGAAAAGTCTATTGGTCCATTATAAATAAAGAGAGAAAAGGTGATTTTCTTGGAGGTACTGTTCAGGTAATTCCTCATATCACTAATGAAATTAAAGACAGAGTATATAGAGTAGGAAAGTCAGAAAGAACTGACGTTGTTATAACAGAAATAGGAGGAACTGTTGGTGACATAGAAAGCCTTCCGTTTCTTGAAGCTATAAGGCAGGTATCTACAGATGTTGGAAGAGAAAATGTTATGTATATACATGTAACACTTGTTCCATATCTCGGAAAGTCTGAAGAGTTGAAAACAAAGCCAACTCAGCACAGTGTTAAGGAGCTTAGAAGTATAGGAATCCAACCTGATGTTATAGTTTGCAGAACAGAAAAATTTATATCTCAAGATATGAAGGACAAGATTAGCCTATTCTGTAATGTACCAGAGGGTGCTGTTGTTCAAAACCTTGATGCTGAAGTGCTTTATGAAGTTCCATTGATGCTTGAAAAAGAGGGTCTTGCAAAAATAGTTTGCAAAAGACTGGGCTTAGAGTGTAAAGAGCCGGATTTAGCTGAATGGGAAGAAATGGTCAGAAAGCAAAAAAATCCAAAGAGTTCTGTAACCATTGCTTTAGTTGGTAAATATGTTGAGCTGCATGATGCATATTTGAGTGTTGCTGAATCCTTACGACATGGTGGAATCGGAAATGATGTTGAGGTTGATATCAAATGGGTAAACTCTGAGGAAGTCGAGAATGCAGATATCGGGGAATATTTGAAGGATGCCGATGGAATAATTGTGCCGGGTGGCTTTGGGGATAGAGGAATTGAAGGCAAGATTTCTGCGATTACCTATGCCAGAGAGAATAAAATTCCGTTCTTCGGGATTTGCCTTGGTATGCAAATGGCTGTTGTTGAGTTTGCAAGAAATGTTGCAGGACTCCATGATGCAAACAGTTCTGAGTTTGGCGAAACTCCATATCCAGTAATTGATTTAATGCCGGATCAACGTGACATTGATGAGATGGGCGGTACAATGAGATTGGGTGTTTATCCCTGCAAGCTTAATGAAGACACAAAGATATATCAAATTTATAATGATGAATTAATATATGAAAGACACAGACATAGGTATGAGTTTAACAATGAGTATCGGGATATACTTTCTAAGAGTGGTATGATTTTATCAGGTCTTTCCCCAAGTGGAAAGCTTGTTGAAACTATTGAGATAAATGATCATCCTTGGTTTATTGGTGTTCAGTTCCATCCGGAATTTAAATCAAGGCCAAATAAGCCCCATCCTCTGTTTAGGGATTTCATCAGAGCTGCTTTTGACAAAAAACAGAATGCATAGCTTTATTTGTTGAAATGTAATACCAGTTAATAGGTAGGCAAAGGTTTCCAACCTATATATAACATAAAATAAAATAGTTAAATATAAAAAAGACGAGTGGCTCATTGGCTACTTGTCTTTTTTTATATCAGTTTCAATTATTCAACTTAAATAATGTAAATTTACAGAATTAATTCATATCTTGTATAATTGCTAGAACATTTGACAATAATTATTCATGAACCCTTTTTTGTTAATATTTTTATCTGTCACTCAAAAATATTTGTGGGCTTTACTCTAGCGAGCAATGTGGCTATCTAAAATAGGCTTCCACATTTCAATTACAGATAAATATAAATTAGTATAAAATAGTGGGGAAACTGGAGGGGAATTTCATGAGTAAGGGAGTATTATTTTTAAAGTCAAACTCAATAAGCAAGAAAACAGAAAATATAGTAAAGTTGGCAGCTATAGCATTAATTTTATCGGTACTTGCTGCGTGGATTGTATCAAGCATTTATGCAGAAGATGTGAATGCTGGACTTTCGCAGAATCTTGTAAGACTTCATGTAATCGCAAATAGTGATTCAAAGGTGGATCAAGCTCTAAAGCTAAAGGTTCGGGATGCTATAATTGAACATATGAAGGGGAAACTGGCCGATACAAAGGACATTAATGAAACAAAAATAATTATTAATGATAATTTAAGAAACATAGAAAAAATTTCACAGGAAGTACTTTTAAGAAATAATTGCAGTTATAGTGTAAAGGCTTCAATAGGAAATTATGATTTCCCAACTAAGGTTTATGGGGACATATCATTACCAGCTGGCAAGTATGAAGCTCTTAGAGTTGTCATAGGTGAAGGGGCTGGAGCTAATTGGTGGTGTGTACTTTTTCCGCCTCTATGTTTTTGCGATGCAACTCACGGTGCAATACCTGACTCAGTAAAGAATGATTTAAAAAGTTCACTTTCTGCTGAGGAGTTTAGGCTTATCACTTCTGTAGACAAAGATGATGATATACCTATCAAAATAAGATTTAAAGTTGTTGAATTACTGCAGGGTTCGAAAATTAAGGTTACTGGTGCAATAAATAGAATGTTTAGATAAAACATATAAATAGGTTATCAAGTGAAAAATTTAAAATAATTTTTGCAAATATATCTTTGAATAAAGGGCTATGTAGTTGAACAACTATACAGCTCTTTGTCATACTTGTAGCACTTTATGGTTAATGTTGGTATAATAATATTGTGCGGAAATGGTATATTTACAAGCTGGTTTGGATGGAGTCGCAAGAAAAATAGACTCAGCATAGCAGAAGCTTATAATAAAAACTGAGTTTTACTATAATTGAATTTCACCTTAAATTTTATAAAAGGGCGTGGAGGTTCTAAGATGTGGCTAATGGATGCGTTCAGCGGTCAGGCTGAATTCTATATATCAATTATTATTAGGCTTCTTGAAGCTTGTCTTCTTGGAGGGATTATCGGGTTTGAGAGAGAACACCTACATAGGCCGGCAGGCTTTCGAACACATATACTTGTATGTGTAGGTTCTGCATTGGTTATGATTACATCAGAATTTATTTTCCATAAATTTTCACCTAATGTTAACGCAGATCCTGCAAGGTTAGGAGCCCAGGTTATCAGTGGGATAGGTTTTCTAGGTGCAGGTACTATAATTAAAGAAGGCATAAATGTTAAGGGGCTGACAACGGCGGCCAGCCTTTGGGCTGTTTCATGTGTGGGAATAGCAGTAGGTATTGGCTTTTACTCAGGAGCCTTTATAGCAACTATTATAATTTTTCTGACTTTGGTAGTCATCAGAAAGGTCCAAAGGAGAAGAACTTCTCAAAAGAATATAAGATTGTGTATTCATACCTTGGTAAAAAGAGGAGAAGTGCGTGAACTTTCCAACATTATTGAAGGGTTTGGAGTAACAATATCAGACACTGAATTCATTAGCAGTGAGAGAGACGGAGAAATGATTTTGAGATACATAATTCAAATACCAAATGAAATTCCCACTGTAGAGTTGATTGAGGCAGTTCTGTGCCATAATACAGTAAGACGCGTATATGAGGAATAGAACTAAAATTTGCATAATAGAAAATTGAGTAGAATAAAAACAGATAGCAAAATTCATAAAATAATCTTGTACTATTTCGGTGTTTTGATGAATAGAAATATTTTTAGAATACACGAAAGGTAAAAATCTTTTTAGGCTCCTAATAAAAGATTTTTATAGGTGACAAGATGAGCGTAGCCCAATCTAGATTAAACATTACAAATCCTGAAAACATACTTACTGTTGGTCTTACTGACAATGAGGCAAAGAAAAAGCTTCAGAAGCATGGCTTTAATATTATATCTGAAAGAAAGAAAATATCTCCGCTGAAGATTCTGTTTCAACAATTTACAGATGTAATGATTATAATTCTTATAATAGCGACTATTATATCAGGATTTATGGGTGATTTGACTGAGGCAATCACAATAATCGCAATAGTAATAGTAAATGCTGTATTGGGATTTGTTCAGGAATTTAAAACTGAGAGAACAATGGAGGCATTAAAATCACTGGCAGCACCATCTGCAAAGGTTATCAGAAATGAACAGCAGATTAGTATTCCAGCAGAAGAAATAGTTCCAGGGGATGTTCTTGTAATTGAAACTGGAGACAGGATTGCTGCTGATAGCGCAATTCTTGAATGTAATAGTTTAAGCGTTGATGAATCACTTCTTACGGGAGAATCTGTTCCCGTAGATAAGCATGCATTAAAAATTAAAGATTCTCTAATTAATTCCTATGACAAGAAATCCTCTGTATACATGGGTACAGTTGCAACAGGTGGAAGAGCTAAGGCGGTAGTTTATGCAACAGGGATGAAGACTGAAATGGGAAATATCGCTGATATGATTCAAAACATAGAAGATGATGAAACACCACTTCAAAGAAGGCTATCCCACCTTGGAAAATATATTGCAATTGGATGCTTGGCAATTTGTACTATTGTGTCTATAACAGGAATCTTAAGGGGTGAGCAGCTCTTGACCATGCTTTTGGCAGGGATTAGCTTAGCTGTGGCAGCCATTCCTGAAGGATTGCCGGCCATTGTTACCATTTCTCTTGCGTTAGGTGTACAGAGAATGTTAAGGAGAAATGCATTGATTCGCAAGCTGCCCGCAGTTGAAACACTAGGCTGTGCAAGTATAATATGTTCTGACAAGACTGGAACCTTAACAGAAAATAAGATGACAGTTAGGAAAATATATGCAGCTGGTTGCGAACTGGATGTAACTGGAAGTGGATATAGCACTGAGGGCAACTTTGTGATGGATAATAAGCCAACAGACCCTCTTAAAATAGAAGGTATAAAACTTGCTCTTGAAATAGGGGCAGTGTGTAATAATTCAGTTTGTTCTACTGAACAAAATAATAATATGGCAATTGGAAAACTGAAAGCGATGTTTTCTAAACAATCAAATTTGAAAATAACAGGAGACCCAACTGAAGCTGCGTTGACAATTGCAGCCATGAAGGCAGGAATAACTAAGAGTCGCTTGAATAACAGTTATCATAGAATAGATGAATTGCCTTTTGATGCTGACAGAAAATGTATGTCTGTAGTTTGCAAAAATTCTATAGGTGAAATGTATGTTTTTACAAAGGGCGCGCCTGACATGATTATTGATAAATGTAATAGAGTCATGTCATCAAGAGGAATTACTAAGCTAGACGATATGACAAAGAGAAATATTACAAAAATAAATGACTCAATGGCTAATAATGCACTTAGAGTAATGGGTTTGGCATATAAAAAGCTAGAGACAGGAACATACAGAACAGAAGCTAAAAATATAGAAAAAGATCTTGTTTTCGTTGGATTAATGGGTATGATTGATCCGCCGAGAAAAGAAGCTGTGGTAGCAGTACAAAAATGCAGGCTGGCTGGTATAAAACCAATAATGATTACTGGAGACCACAAGCTCACAGCAGCTGCCATTGCAAAGGAATTAAACATTTACTGTGATGGAGATGAAGTCTTGACAGGAGCAGAACTGGATAAGATGAGTGAAGAACAGCTGGCAAAGGTAGCTAAAACGGTCTCAGTATATGCAAGAGTATCACCGAAACATAAGCTAATGATTGTTAGAGTGCTTAAGTCGTTAGGGCATATTGTAGCAATGACTGGTGACGGAGTAAATGACGCACCAGCAGTAAAAGAGGCTGATATAGGGGTGTCGATGGGTGTAACTGGTACTGATGTTACAAAAGAAGCCTCTTCAATGGTGCTGCTAGATGATAATTTTGCAACACTAGTAGCAGCTGTTGAAGAAGGGCGTGTAATATATAATAACATACGAAAGTTTATTAGATATATGCTTGCTTGTAACCTTGGAGAAGTACTGACAATGTTTTTAGGTATATTGTTGATGCTCCCTATACCTCTTTTGCCTATCCAAATCCTTTGGGTCAATCTTGCTACAGACGGATTGCCTGCAATTGCACTGGGATTAGATCCTCCAGAAAAGGATATTATGATGAGACGACCTAGAGGTGCAAAAGATAATATTTTTTCACATGGCTTGTTGAAGTTGATAGTTACAAGAGGGGTATTTATTGGACTAAGCACATTAGGAGTGTTTGTGAGTATCTTGTATTTTTTAAATAATGTAGAATTAGCACGGACTAGTGCTTTTATGACCTTGGTTATTACACAACTGATACATGTATTCGAGTGTAAGTCGGAAACAAGAAATATATTTGAAATATCTTTATTTAACAACATACCATTAGTATTAGCAGTTTTGTGTTCGATAATCATGGTATTGGCGGTTGTTTACGTTCCTGTTTTACAAGGAATATTTGATACTGTGGCATTAGGTATAAGTGAGTGGTTTTTAATTATTGGGTTTTCACTGATAGTACCTATTCTTTCAAGTATGATTAGAACTAATAGGAGAGTATTGGAACAATAACGGGTACTATTTGTGACTAGTTAAATAAACATACAAATACAAGTGCGTTTTAACCAAAGAGATTATTAATTATTGAACTCAACTTTCCAGTTGAAAATTGCAGGTGTGGGAGACTTATCAAATGAAAAGTTAAGTAATTTAACCTGTAATCTATATTAATTGGCTGAATAGTAAATATATTATAGAAGGTTCAACAGAAGCTATTGCTTACACTTTAAAAAGAATATATAATCAATAAATGGCTAAACTATAACTTGAATGTTAAATTAGCCATTTTTCATTGAAATAAACATTTTTTCAAAAAAAATTTTACAATCCGTTCATAGTTTATTAAAAATAATCGTGGATAATATGTATGTGTATCAGTAGAAGAAATGTTTTTTGAAAAAATGCACGGAACAATTTAGGGGGGAAAATAATGATCGAGATTCAGAATTTGACCAAAAGTTACGGTCAGATAAAGGCTGTAGACGATATCAGTTTTACAGTTGAAAAAGGTGAAGTGCTTGGTTTTCTTGGTCCAAATGGTGCGGGAAAATCAACTACTATGAATATCATTACTGGCTTCATTCCTTCTACCGAGGGTACGGTAAAAGTATGTGGGTATGATATTATGGAAAGTCCAGCAGAAGTAAAACAGAGAATTGGATACCTGCCAGAATTACCGCCATTATATATGGATATGACTATTAATGAGTATCTTAACTTTGTGGCTGATTTGAAACTTGTTAACAAGAAACAGAAAAAGAGTCAAATTTCAGACGTTATGGAGCTTGTCAAATTAGGTGATGTACGTGGAAGATTAATTAAGAATCTGTCAAAAGGTTACAAGCAAAGAGTTGGACTTGCTCAATCTCTTCTAGGCGCTCCCGAGGTTTTAATTCTTGATGAACCTACTGTTGGACTAGACCCTATGCAAATAATTGAAATTCGTAAATTAATCAAGGCACTTGGCAAGCAGCACACTATAATTCTCAGCTCTCATATTTTGCCTGAAGTCAGTGCTGTTTGTGAAAGAGTTGTAATTATTAATAAAGGCAAGATTGCTGCAATTGACACTCCTGAAAATCTTTCAAAGGGCATGGGAACAGTTAGTAAATTATCAGCAACCATCGCTGGACCAAAGAGCTCAATTGTGAGTAGTATTGAAGAAATTTATGGAATAAAATATGTAGAGCCTCATATTGAAAAAGGTTCTGATGTAATTGAATATATTATTGAATCTGATAAAGAGACGGATATTAGACGACCTCTATTCTTTGCTATGGCGAAAGCTGGATATCCTATAATTGAATTGAAATCTTTAGATCTTTCACTTGAAGAGATATTCTTACAATTAACCATGCAGGAAAAGGAGGTTATATAATTATGTTTGCTGTATTCAAAAAGGAGTTTAGATCTTACTTTACTTCACCAATAGCGTATGTGCTAATTGGCTTGTTTATATTATTATCATCAATGATATTTTATATCAATTTGGCTTCGCCAACTGCGGAGTATAACTACTTAAATCTATCTTATATGTCACTTTTTTTAATACTTATAATTCCTATATTAACAATGAAAATACTTGCTGATGAAAGAAAAAGTGGTACAGAGGTGCTCTTAAGCACATCACCAACTAGTTTAACCAAAATTGTAATTGGGAAGTACTTAGCTGCTTTTTCTGTTTTTATGATTATGACGGTAATAACATTTATTTATCCTATATTACTTAAAGTATTTGGGAACCCTGATATTTCTGAAATAATTGGTGGATACGTGGGCTATATACTTCTTGGAGCTTCATTTATAGCTTTTGGTTTATTTACATCATCTCTAACTGAAAGCCAGATTGTGGCTGCAATAATCAGTGTAGTAGGTCTTTTGATTATGTGGCTCTTACAAGGAATAGCTCCTAATCTTGGTGGAGTGTGGTCAGATATTCTCAACTGGTTCTCATTGTATTCGAGAACAGAAGATTTATTTGCGGGAATACTTTCACTTAAGGCAATAGTATACTATTTAAGTTTTTCAGCTGTATTTGTATTCTTAGCAATTAGAGTAATAGAAAAAAGAAGATGGAGCAAGGGGTGATAAAAAGTGGGGAAATTTAAAATTAACAAGAAATCTCTTAAGTATGGTTCAAATTCCATAATATTAGTAGTTATAGTTTTAGCTATTGCTGTAGCAATTAACCTGCTTGTCGGCTTAGGTGATTTTAAATTGGATTTGACTTCATCAAGTTTATATAGTCTTAGCGATGATAGCAAAAAAATATTAGATGCAGTTAAAAAAGAAGTAACAATTTATGGTTTGTTTGATGATGGACAAATACCAGCAGGATCACAATACAAACAATTAATCAATATTTTAGATGAGTACAAGCAACACGGAATAAAAGTTACTTATATTGATCCTGATAAGGATCCTGGAACACTTACGTTCCTTGATAAAGATAAAACTAAAGGCATCGCAAAGGGAGATTTTGTTGTAAAGAGTGGCAACAAGGTTAGAAGGCTTTTAGCAAAAGACCTTTACGGTGAAGATTCAATGTACGGCAGAGTATACAAAGCTGAACCTCTTATAACAGGTGCTGTGAAATTTGTAACTTCAGATTTTACTCCTATTGCTTATTTTGTTGAAGGTCACAATGAATATTCTTTGGCATCAAACTTAACACAAATGAGAGCGGATATAGAAAACAATAATTTTGAGGTTAAATCACTTTCACTTATGACTGTAGAAAAAATCCCAGAAGATTGCAAATTACTAGTATTTGCATCACCAAAGGTGGATTTATCTGAAGCTGAAAAAATTGTATTGAAAAGTTATCTAGAAGCCGGGGGCAGAGCAATTTTCTTGTTTGACCCTATTGAATCAGCTGACAAGTTAACAAATTTTGAAGAAATTCTCGCAACCTTCAATATCGCTTTAAATTATGACAAGGTAAGAGATGGCACTAATTGCTTGCCAGGAGATGAGTATTCACTTATAGCAGCACTATCAGCAAATGATATCAATTCCAGCTTTAATTCATATGGTGAATATCAGGTACTTATGCCTGATTCAAGAAGCTTGAGTATATTACAAGTAGCTAAGGAATGGCTTACTACTACATCCTTGATTACAACTAGTTATGATGCAGAGTCAGTTAAGATCACAGATCAGAATACTATAGCAAAAGGTCCATTTGACTTAGCTATTGCTTCTGAAATATCTGGTGGCAGTAAGATTTTAGTTTTTGGTAATGGAACATTTTTGACAGATGCTGCTTTATCAAGTCAATACGCATCATATTTTTCAAATGGTAAAACCTACTTTACAAGAACTATAGTTAACTGGCTGTCAGACAAGTCAGATGAAACAACAATATCGCCAAAAGTGGTTTCAACAAAAAGTTTGTCTACTACTGAAAGCCAAGCAAAGATTATTTCCATTATATTAATTGGTGCTGTTCCAGTTATTATTATGGTAATTGGATTGGTTGTTTGGTCTAGAAGGAGGCACTTGTAAAATATGAAGTTATATAGGAATGCTGTTATACTTGTTGTAATCTTAGGACTACTGGTTGGGGCTTACTTTTTTGTTACTAGCAGACAAACAGCCAATTCAGATCCGGCAGATGAGAGCACAGCTGATAATTCAATCTATGTTATGCAATCTGACCGAGAACAGATTACAACTTTGACTTATAATAATGAAAATGGTTCTTTTACAATAAAAAAGAATGATGGTAAATGGACAATAGAACCTGCGTATGAATTTGAAGTAGATAATTTAAATGCAGATGGTGCTGTTACAGATATGTCTTCTATTATTGCTAACAAGGTCATAGATGAAAATGCTGCTGACCTATCCCAATATGGATTGGATAAGCCAATAACCATAAAGGTTGGAATGGCAGACGGAAGTTCGAAAGAGCTGCAAGTTGGTTCATACACTCTCACAGAGGATGGCAGATACTGCAAAATGAGTGGGGAGTCAAAAGTTTATTTGGTTGGCACTTACTATACTAGTAAATTTGAACCTACTTATGGGTATTTTGTGAAGAAAGATATATTGCCTGTTGACCCTACGACACTAAAAACTTTCTCATATGAAAAAAATGGACAAATGCAATATGCAGTTGACATTATTTCTGAAAAAGAAATTAATATAGTAGAGCCAATTAAGGAAGAAGCAGAGACTTCTGAAGTATCTAAAATGCTACAAGCAGTTACTCAATTAACTATTAACGACGTTGTTGATAATAGCCCTACTGACCTTAACAAGTATGGATTAGATAAACCTTCATTTGTGCTTAAATATGGAGATGGTACTACAACAAAAAATATACTATTTGGTAATTATGTTGAAAAGGGTACTATTAGATATGCAAAATATGCCGAAGGGAATAGCATATTTACCATTGATGTTACTCCATTGACATTCCTTGATACCAAGCTGGATGCTATTATATATTCCTTTATCTACTTGCCTAATATAAAGGATGTAAATCAGGTTGAACTGTTTATTGATGGTAAAAAGTCAGTATGTGATATTACTACAGCAGAAGATGCTGATGATGACAAGTTTAAGGTAAATGGAACTGATGCAAATATGAAGAACGAAAAGGGAAATTCCTTATTCAGAAACTTTTATCAGGGTATGATTGGTATTACAATGCAAAAATATGAAGTTGGTGCTAAACCATCAGGTACACCTGAAATTTCCATTAAATATCACTTGAAAGATTCAAAGGTGGTTACAGTAGATTTAATATCAAAGGATAGTAACTACTATTATGCTGTTAAGGATGGTGTTTATACAAATAAAGTTGTTCAAAAGTCAAAGTTAAATGAGGAGGATGGACTAAGGACAACTTATAAGGAGTTAATGGAAGCTTTAAAGAGTGCTGAAAAGCAGTAAAGTATACATTTATATGATGCAGTGCAAAGAAGCTTGTCAAAACTAAATAATATGTAATGTGATAAGCAACTCTCACATAGAATTATATTAAGGGACAACTAAGTAATTGTTGTACTTTGCTAAATAAAATCTATGTTGGGAGTTGCTTTTTTTGATTAAGGGAGAAATGAAGAATATATTTAAGGTTGCTTTTCTTTATATGGCAACAGTAATAGGTGCAGGTTTTGCATCAGGACAGGAAATAATCCAGTTTTTTTCAAAGTATTATAATGGCGGCTTCTTCGGCGCATTATTGGCAGGAATTTTGTTTTCTATTATTGGATATGCAGTTCTGGATAGGGTTTATTCTGAGAGGATTAAATCTTATGATGAGTTTTTATTTCCAATGATGGGATACTTCTTGGGAAGAATAATGGAATTTATAGTAATGCTATTTATGTCATGCGTATTGAGTGTTATGGTAGCTGGACTTGGAAACATATTAATGGAGCTATCAGGAGTTGAATACAGATATTGTATTGTGATAAGTGCTATTGTATGCTTGCTGGCTATTATGACAAATATAAAAGGGATAGTGGCTGTCAGCTCATTTCTTTCGCCCTTTTTAGTGGCAGGTATTTTATTTGTAGGAGTTTATATTATAATAACTAAGGACACATCGGTATTTAGTCTCTCAAATAAGGTGGTTAGAGTAACTAACAATTGGGTGTTTTCATCACTTTTGTATGTCAGCTACAACACAATATTGTCAACTGTAATGTTAACTAGTGTATTACCGTACCTGAAGACAAAGAGAGTTGGCACATGGGGCGGAATACTTGGTGGAGGTATGCTTTGCTTGACAGTGCTGATATTAAACTTTGCATTGTACTTTTTCTATCCACACTCTATTACTTCTGAAATGCCTATATTAAGCATACTACAAAATAATAATCAAATATTGGGAAATATTTATAGTATTATTTTGATTCTTGCCATGTATACATCTGCTATTACATCAGGATATTGCTTGTCTGAACGAATTGCAACAAAGATGAATATAAATTACAGAGTTGTTGCAACTGTAATGTGTGCTCTTGTAATACCAATGTCATCTATGGGCTTCTCAAGCTTGATTTCAACTCTTTATCCAGTATTCGGATATTTAGGTTTGTTTCTGGTTTTTGTAATTATACTGCAGTTTATAAAATACAAGCTGACTAAAGCTTAGAATATAAATAAATGGCTAGCATGGACATAATTATTTGCATATGCTAAAATTTTAATACACAAATGAAAAAAGAGGTGTATCAAGATGGATTCAGATTCTAAGCCTAAAGCTTCTAATATAGAAAAATCAAGTTCCTTTATGGGTGTAATAGTGTCATTGTTACTTATTCTTGCAATTGCCCTTGTGGCATTTACAGTTTACCTAAAAAGTGCGGGCTATGATTTTTCTTCTTTTAAAATCAAGGATGCCATTACCTTTATAAAAAATAACAAGGCTAAAAGCATAGTTGCCTCAGAAATATCATTTTCTCAGGACGGAAGTGTTGATTGCAAATTATATAAAAATTATATTGTAGCCTTATCAAAGGATGGAATTAAATGGTATAATACAAATGGTAAATTACTTCAAGAAAATGCTTTTACCCTAACTAAACCTGTAATAAGATGCTCAGTTAAATACATGGCTGTAGCTGATGTTTCAGGGAGGGACATTTATTTCTACAAAGATAAAACTCTATTATGGACAAAGAAGCTGGATAATCAAATAATAAATGTAAACGTAAGCGATGATGGATATTGTACAGTAGTCACTCAATCTAAAGAGTATAAATCTTCTGTTCAGGTCTTTGATATAAATGGTATAGATAAATATACAAAATTATGTGCAGAGGATATTGTCATTGATGCAAAAACCATCCATAAAGGTCAAAATGTCTTGATAAATAAAGTTGTTACAAATGGAGTAAAGGCAGGTTCGAGATTAGAGTTTAACGATATATATGAAGAGAAACCATTTGCAACTATTGCTGCTGCAGACAATATTCTACCTATACTGTTTTCTAATGGTGAAAATGAAATAGCTATAGGACAAAATCTTATTTTATTTATGGACAAGCAAGGTAAAGAGGTTTGGAGAAAAAGTGCTGATTCAATATTTTGTATTGCACCAAATAGCAGAAAATATATAATAATTGCAGGAAAATTTAATAATGCTTCGGGAATAACAAAGCAGCAGGTTTTGGTTCTGAACACAGATGGTGAGGAAGTCTATAGTTTTGACCAACCTGAAAATATTGCCGGAATTCATTTATATGGTGACAGAATTGCATTAAGGACCAAAAAAAGTGTTTACCTGTATACATTAAGTGGAAAGAAGCTTGGGCAATACTCATCTAGAAATGAGATAAAAGATGCGTATCTTGTTGGAAATAGAGAGGCTATTGTTGTCTCAGGAGGAGTTATTTCTTTTGTAAATATTGCAGGATAATGTAGAAAGGGCTTAGTATGAATTGGACAGATATTGCTGTTTTTGTTATTGTAGCGGCTTTTATGGTTTTTGGTTTGAAAAACGGGTTTCTATATTCGGTATTTAGACTGGTATCATATGTGATGTCAGTTGTTTTTGCTATTAAATTTTATCCTGTAATATCTAATGTTCTTCAAAAAACAGTGCTATATACTAATATTAAAACAGCTGTAATAAATGGTATCGTCAAGCGACAGATGGGCAATTCTGCTGTACCTAAAGAAGGAACTGCACAAGCAATAGTTGATGGCCTAAAGCTTCCTGGTTTTATAAAGGACTCAATAAACGAAAAGGTCTTTCAACAGGATATTTTTGGATTCCAAAAAATACTGGATGCTGTGGGCTCAGAAATAGCAATGTTAGTAATAAATATCTTAAGTGTAATATTAATTTATTTAATAATAAGGTGCGCTTTAATTTTTATAAAGGTGATAATAAAAACTATCTCAAAATTACCTGTGTTCAAACAACTTGATAAAACTGGAGGAGTTGTTCTGGGTGCAATAGAGGGGGTTCTTGTGATATATGTATTATGTGCCGTTCTTATTCTTTTCAGTGCTTTTCCCAAATTTGAACCAACTATTGAAAGTATAGAAGATTCTAAATTCGCAAATTACTTCTATCAGAATAATTTTATTGTAAGTTGGATTTCTCCCGAGGAAAAACTTAATTCATCAAATCCAGATGTGGCAAAAGTCAATTAACTTTCCTTAATGTTTTTTATTTAGAACATATCTTCTTTTGAATGTTTTTTATCCATTTCACCTTTCTTTGTAGACATAAATTTAAGTAAATAGTACAATATTCTTAGTCACGCTGGGAGTACATCCCAGCTGTTGCTTTAAAAGGGTTTCTGAAATTGAGAATGTTAGTAAACTATAATGCAATGGTTCGCATATAGCGGAATACCTAATAGATGTATAGATTTTTGTGGTGGGAAAGTTGAGATTAATATGAGTGTTTATTAAACAATTAAAATAGGCAAAATAATGTTATATTATTTGAGCTGAATTGGCTCAGGGAGGTAGTTACATGAAAAGTGATATCGTAAAAAAAGGCATTGAAAAGGCTCCACATAGATCACTATTTAAAGCAATGGGATATACAGACGAGGAGCTTGAAAGACCACTTATTGGTGTAGCAAATGCAAAAAATGAGATAGTTCCTGGGCATATCCATTTAGACAAAATTACTGAGGCTGTTAAAGCAGGTATCAGGATGGCAGGGGGAACACCAATTGAGTTTGGTGCAATAGGTGTATGCGACGGAATAGCAATGGGACATGAGGGAATGAAGTATTCATTAGCTACACGAGAGCTTATTGCGGATTCCTGTGAAGCTATGGGAAGAGCTCATAGCTTTGATGGTATGGTGTTTATTCCAAACTGTGATAAAATCGTGCCTGGTATGCTTATGGCAGCGGCGAGAATTAATGTTCCTGCAATGGTTATTAGCGGCGGTCCTATGCTTTCACTGAATAAGGACGGAAAACAGCTGGATTTAAATAGCGTTTTTGAAGCTGTAGGTGCATTTAAAGCAGGTAAGATTACTGAGGACGAAGTGTGTGACTTAGAAAACAATGCTTGTCCAGGTTGTGGCTCTTGCTCTGGAATGTTTACTGCTAATTCTATGAATTGTCTTACAGAAGTACTTGGAATGGGATTGACAGGTAACGGAACTATACCAGCGGTTTATGCTGAAAGAATCAGATTGGCAAAGCAAGCTGGTATGAAAATAATGGAATTGGTTGAAAAAGATATTAAGCCTTCAGATATATTGACAATAGAAGCATTTGAAAATGCACTAACGGTAGATATGGCTCTAGGTTGTTCAACAAACTCTGTATTACATCTGCCTGCAATTGCTAATGAAGCAGGGATACAAATAGACTTAGATATTATAAATAAAATTAGCTCGAGAACACCAAACTTATGTAAATTAGCTCCTGCAGGAAGCTATCATATTCAAGACTTATATGCAGCAGGAGGAGTACAGGCTGTTATGAAGGAGCTTTCTTCCAAAGGCTTACTGCATACAGACTTAATTACAGCTACTGGTAAGACAGTAAAGGAAAATATTCAAAGTGCTAAGGTAAAAGACTACAATGTTATAAAAAGCATTGATACGCCACACAGTACTACAGGGGGAATAGCAGTACTAAAAGGAAATATTGCACCAGATGGAGCGGTAGTTAAAAGATCTGCTGTAGCAGATTCTATGTTAGTGCACAAAGGACCTGCAAGAGTATTTAATAGTGAAGATGATGCTATTAAAGCTATATACAATGGAGAAATAGTAAAGGGTGATGTGGTTATAATTCGCTATGAAGGACCAAAGGGAGGTCCTGGCATGCGTGAGATGCTTGGACCAACATCTGCAATAGCAGGCATGGGATTGGATTGTGATGTGGCTCTTATTACAGACGGCAGATTTTCCGGAGCATCAAGAGGTGCTTCAATAGGTCATGTATCACCAGAAGCAATGGAAGGTGGACCAATAGCATTAATAAATGAAGGGGATATTGTTGACATAAATATTCCAGAAGGCCGCTTAAATATTGAAGTATCAGATGAAGAATTAAATAAGCGAAAGGCAAGCTGGTCAGCTCCTGAGCCAAAGATTAAGTCAGGTTATCTAGGAAGATATGCAAGGATGGTTACATCTGCAAGTACTGGGGCAGTATTGAAGTAAAGTTGCAGCGAGTAACAGAAATTTTAGTGAAACCTAAATAAAACTTTGCGCAAGAAGCTATAGGATGACTGGAAGTAAAATGGTAAAAGTAATTATAAGTGTAATTTATTACACAGTAGGTTGATGAAGTCTATTTCTGCTATTGGGAAAAAGCAGAAATCAGAACACATGTTTTAGTTAATTATCATTTAGACAATGCCTATGTGATTTTGAAAATAAATAGTGAAATGTAGGATTTCACTATTTATTGCTTCACTCAGATTAAATAAAGAGGAGATGATGAGCGTATGAAGTTATCAGGTGCTGATGTTATTATAAAATGTTTAAAAGAGCAAGGCGTTGATACAGTATTTGGCTATCCAGGAGGGCAGGCCATAATTATTTATGATGCTTTGTATAGGGCGAGAAATGAGATTACTCATATACTTACATCTCATGAGCAAGGTGCTTCACATGCAGCAGATGGCTATGCACGTGCAACTGGCAAGGTTGGTGTTTGCATTGCAACCTCGGGTCCTGGAGCAACTAACTTAGTTACAGGAATTGCAACAGCTTATATGGATTCTGTGCCTATGGTAGCAATAACAGGGCAGGTTCCAACTAACTTGCTAGGAAAGGATTCCTTCCAGGAGGTTGATATTACTGGAATAACAATGCCAATTACAAAACATAATTTCATTGTTAAGGATGTTACACAGCTGGCAGATACTATGCGCAAGGCATTTGCTATAGCCAGAGAAGGCAGACCTGGGCCAGTTTTAGTTGATGTCTGTAAGGACGTTACTGCTGCATTGGTTGAATATACGCCTAAGAAACCTGAAAAGAAGGATTACGTTTCAAATAAATATCACGATATAAGTAATTCTGCAATTGAAGAAGCGATAGATGCAATTAATAATGCTAAAAGGCCTGTTATCTTGTCTGGGGCTGGTGTAGGTATTGCCTCAGTGGAAGAATATGTGCTGGCTTTATCAGAATTGGCTGATATTCCAGTTAGCACCTCGCTAATGGGGATGGGTACATTTCCAGGAACTCACAAGCTGTTTATGGGAATGGTTGGTATGCATGGAACGAAAACCTCAAACTATGCGTTTCATAACTCTGATTTAGTTATTGCTATTGGAAATCGATTTAGTGATAGGATTATCAGCAAGGTTAGCAGTTTTGCACAAGAAGCAAAAATAATGCATATTGATGTTGACGGTGCTGAAGTGGGGAAAAACTTAAATGTAGATTTTCCATTGGTAGGAGATATAAAGTATATACTTAAAGCAATTCTGGCAGGCATTATTCAAAAGAATAATTCTCAATGGATAAACAGAATCAACAAATGGAAGGAAGAGTATCCGTTAAAATATACTTATTCAAAAGAAATTATTCGTCCTCAATATATTGTTGAGAGGATATACGAATTAACCAAAGGAGATGCAATTATTACTACTGAGGTTGGGCAGCATCAGATGTGGGCTGCACAATACTACAAGTATAGTAATTTTAGGCAATTTATATCCTCTGGAGGACTTGGAACAATGGGTTATGGCTTGGGAGCCTGTATAGGTGCTCAATTGGCAAGACCTGATAAAAAGGTTATAAATATAGCTGGTGACGGTAGTTTTAGAATGAACCTAAACGAACTTGCTACAGCTGTTGAGTATAAGCTTCCTATAATTATAGCGCTTTTTAATAATAGAGCACTAGGTATGGTTAGGCAATGGCAGGAACTGTTTTTTGACAGAAGGTTCAGCCAGACCTCCATTGATAGGGGTACTGATTTTGCAGCATTGGCAAATGCTTTTGGTGCAAGGGGAATAAATGTAACTTGCCCAGATGAAGTGGATGATGCAATTATTTCTGCATTATCAGAGACTGACACACCTGTACTTATAAATTTTGTAATTGACAAGGATGACAAGGTATCACCTATAGTGCCGCCTGGTGCAGCTTTGTGCGATGTGGTAGACTGCTAAGTCAATATGTATTAATAATGTACAATTTCGAATTTTTACAATTTGGTAATTTAGGTGTTTATATTTATCGAATGAAAAGTAAAATAATTCCTTAAAATAGGTTGGTTTGATTGCTACAAACCATTGATAAATTTGAGTATTAATAGACTTTTATCGGGAAATTTAAAATGTTGAGAATAAACAATTGTTAGTTCTAGTAATTACTAATTACTTGAATTAATTTTGTAGTAAACTTTAATAAGCTTCAGCACCAATAGATTTTTTATATAGGAAGCTGAGCTGATTGTTTTTGGAATACATAAAACGATATGTTATTTAAAGGATAGCATATCGTTTTTTTGAGAGGCATTATTCTTTAGAACCGGCTTTGTATGAGGAACAGGTCTGAATTTATTAAGTTGGGTATTATAAAATTATTGTCTTGACTTTTAATAGTATACGTGTTATATTTAGTATTGCTCGTGTGTAAGTCTTTTTTTTATGTCTAAAAAATATAGTAGGCTTACATAGATAAATAGAAATGCAGCACTTGGAGGTGTTATAAATGAGAGTTAAGATTACACTCGCATGCTCTGATTGTAAACAGAGAAATTATTCTAATTTAAAGAATAAGAAAAATGACCCAGATAGACTGGAAATGAAGAAGTATTGTAAATTCTGTCACAAGCATACTGTTCACAAAGAAACAAAATAATTTAGTAACAATATTTTGTGGAAATGTTTAGTAATGTGTTTTGTGTCAACAATTATTGTATGATAGCCAAATGATATTTAAAATATTGTTATTGGGATGTGATTAAAATGGCTGAAAATGAGACAAAAAAAGTGTCTTGGTTCAAAAAAAGTGGACAAGGTATAGTAAAACTATACAAAGAGGTTAAGGTTGAATTAAAGAAGGTTATTTGGCCTAATAGGACTCAGCTTATAAACAATACTGGAACAGTACTTTTGTTTTGCGTAATTATTGGATGCATAATATGGGTTTCTGATTTGGGTTTTTTGCAATTATCTAAAATTGTATTTACAAAATAATGTAGTAATAGAACTTAAGGAAGGACATGGGGCTTTAAGTTGGTGAGCCTGATTTTGGTATGTCTGAAGAAGAGAGTAAGTGGTATGTAGTTCATACTTATTCAGGGTATGAAAATAAAGTAAAAGCAAATCTTGAGAAAATAGTTGAAAATAGAAGTATGCAGGATTATATCATTGACATTGTTGTTCCTATGGAAGAGCAGATTGAGATAAAAGACGGCAAAAAGAAGGCAACACTTAAAAAAGTGTTTCCTGGTTATGTGCTTGTTAAAATGATTATGTCAGATGAGTCCTGGTATATTGTCAGAAACACAAGAGGTGTCACAGGCTTTGTTGGACCTGGATCAAAACCAGTGCCTTTATCAGATGATGAAGTTAAGGCGATGGGTGTTGAGGAGTTTGCTCCAGAGGTTGATTATGAAGTTTATGATAACGTCAGGGTTATTTCTGGACCTTTAGAAAACTTTATTGGGATTGTTGAAGAAATCAATCTTGAGAAGAGAAAGGTTAGAGTTTCGGTTTCAATGTTCGGGAGAGAGACTCCTGTTGAGCTCGAACTCGTTCAGATTCAAAAGATTTAGGCCACAAGGCAGATAGAATATCATTAATTGATTATTTTATCCTTTTAATAAATTAAATTTTAGTAACTAGTAAGAGAAATGAGAGGTGGAAATAATGGCTAAGAAAATAGTTGGTTATGTAAAATTACAGATTCCTGCGGGAAAAGCAACTCCAGCTCCACCAGTTGGACCAGCTTTAGGACCACACAGCGTAAATATTATGGGCTTTTGTAAGGAATTCAATGAGAGGACTTCAAAAGAGGAAACTGGAACAATTATCCCAGTTGTAATGACTATTTATGCAGATAGATCTTTCTCCTTTATCACAAAGACTCCTCCAGCAGCTGTTCTTCTGAAAAAAGCATGTAAGATTGAAAGTGGCTCTGGAAAGCCTAATAGGGATAAGGTTGCAAAGATAACAAAGGAACAAGTACGTAAGATAGCTGAGAACAAAATGTCTGATTTAAATGCAGCAAGTCTTGATGCAGCAGCAAGTATGATTGCTGGTACAGCTCGCAGCATGGGAATTGTAGTAATTGACTAGTGTTATTGGTAGGTGTAAGGTTCGCATACAGGTATGAATGCGACGTTTAGTCTGTGGGAGGAAACAGAGGTTTCCGACAATAATTAACCACTTAAGGAGTGTGACGTATGTTTAGAGGAAAGAAATATCAAGAGAGTGCAAAACTTGTTGATAGACAAAAGCTTCATGAACCATCAGAGGCTCTTGAACTAGCTCAGAAAACTTCAAAAGCAAAGTTTGATGAGACTATCGAAGTTCATATAAGACTTGGTGTTGACTCCAGACATGCAGACCAACAGGTTAGAGGCGCAGTAGTGCTTCCTCATGGAACTGGTAGAACAGTTAGAGTGTTGGTTTTTGCAAAAGGAGATAAAGCAAAAGAAGCTGAGCAAGCTGGTGCTGATTTTGTTGGTGCTGAAGAATTAGTAACTAAGATTCAGGGTGAAAACTGGTTTGACTATGATGTTGTTGTTGCAACCCCAGATATGATGGGTGTTGTTGGTAGACTTGGTAAAGTATTAGGTCCTAAGGGACTCATGCCAAACCCAAAAGCAGGTACTGTATCAATGGACGTAGCTAAAGCTATAGCCGATATTAAAGCCGGAAAGATCGAATACAGACTTGATAAGACAAATATTATTCACTGTCCAATAGGAAAAGCTTCCTTTAGTGCGGAGAAGCTAATGGATAACTTCCGTACATTACTTGGAGCAGTTGTTAAAGCTAAGCCTGCAGCTGCAAAAGGTCAATATTTGAAAAGTATTGTAGTAACTTCAACAATGGGACCTGGAATAAAAATTAATCCAGTTAAGGTTACTGAATAATATATATTGAAATAGATAGTAGTGACTTAAAAATAGAAACTTTTACTTTACAAATTTATTGTTTAGTATTATTATATTCTATGTCAATTAAATAGTATGCCATAGACAGTAGGTGCTCAGTATTTCATATATACTGATGCGTAATTTGATGATAGTCATCCTACCGAGGTTGAATTAATAACGGTTAATCACCCTTTGTCTGTCTGTGTGCATGCAAAGGGTTTAATTTTTGCAATGAATTGAAAAGGAGGTGGATGTTTTGCCTAGTAATAAGATACTTGAACAAAAGAAGGAAGTCGTTAAAGAGTTATCAGAAAAAGTAAAGGCTGCACAATCGTTTATATTAGCTGATTATAGAGGATTAACTGTTGAGCAGGATACTGAAATGAGAAATGCTTTAAGGGCTGCTGGAGTTGAATACAAGGTAGTTAAAAATACACTAACTAGTCTTGCAATGAAAGAAAATGGTTATGAAGAATTGGAAAGCTATTTGAATGGACCAACAGCTATGGCTATGAGCACAACGGATGTTGTTGCACCTGCAAAGGTTTTATCAGAGTTTGCTAAAAAGTTTGAAGCACTCGAACTTAAAGTTGGTGTAGTTGAAGGTAAGGTTATTGATCTTAATGGTATTAAGGCACTTGCTGAATTGCCATCACGTGAGGTTCTTATCGCAAAGGTATTGGGAGGCTTCAATGCTCCTATATCTGGTTTTGCAAACGTTTTAAATGCAAACTTAAAAGGTTTGGTTGTAGCATTAAATGCTGTAGCTGAGCAGAAAGCAAAAGCATAATTAGATTTAAAAGAATAAACTATTAAAAATTAAAAAATATTTGGAGGTATTATACAATGGCTAGTGAAAAAGTTACAAAATTAATTGAGGATGTAAAGAATTTAACAGTATTAGAATTATCAGAATTAGTAAAGGCTCTTGAAGAAGAATTTGGAGTATCAGCAGCAGCACCAGTTGCAGTTGCAGCAGCACCAGCAGCAGGAGCAGCAGCAGCAGTTGAAGAAAAAACTGAATTCAATGTTATATTGAAGGATGTTGGAGCAGAAAAGATTAAGGTTATCAAAGTTGTTAGAGAAGCAACTGGACTTGGCTTAAAAGAAGCTAAAGAACTTGTTGATGGAGCACCAAGTACACTTAAAGAAAATGTTTCAAAGGACGAAGCAGCTTCAATCGAAGCTAAGTTCAAGGAAGTTGGAGCAACAGTTGAAATTAAATAATATCTAGAAGAGATACAAAACAATATGACCCTATTAACGGGAGGAGATTTTCTAACAAAGGCGGAGGAAAGCATAATAGTTGTATTATTGTCAACTCTAACAGAAATTTGTTAGGGAAAGCAGCCTCTTTAGAAGAGTTATATTACTGTTTATTAAAAACAAGAGGCTACTCACTAACTAAGAGTAGTCTCTTTTATTAAGATTAAAAAATCAAAGTTATATAAAAGATTAATATAGACCTTATATTAAACTAAATACTTAGATATTTCAAATGTTCAATATCTAAGTTTGCGTTAACAAAGGCATTGGTTTAGTTAATCTAATTAATTACATAATATTTTATTTATTGCAATTAGTTTTTTTACAAATTAATTGATTTTATTTCATATAACAATATTGGTATAGATTTTTAATACAGAAGTCTTTTAGGCGATATAGCAATAATACTATAAATTCTTTTAGTTTTACACATTTAAGGTAATAGTTATTTTCAGATACAAGCATACAAAATTAATGTTTAATATCCTAGTAAAATATAAACATAAAAATACAATTAAAATAGCTCATAATAAATATATTTTTATTGACAAGCAGTGTCAACTATGATATCATTATAAACTGCATTAAAATTCTGTTGTCACGTCCAAAAAAGGGAAATTAATTTGATTTGCTTACATAAATTATAGCATATGCGAATAATCAAGACAATAATTGTTAATAATATTTTAATGTTCTGTGTGCATAGCTTTATTATATGTTTTTATTTAAATTATATACTTGGTTTGATTTACAATTTTACATAATACAATTCTAATTATGTGAGATTTTAAAATATTCCTAATAAAAGTCATAAGTTTATGAGGTGATATAAATATGGTACAACCCGTAAAATTGGGTAGAAACACAAGAATGAGTTTTTCTAAAATACGAGACGTACTAGAAATGCCAAACTTGATAGAAGTTCAGAAGAATTCATATCAGTGGTTTTTGGATGACGGTCTAAGAGAGGTTTTCAGAGATATTTCTCCTATAACAGATTATACTGGAAACTTGATTTTAGATTTTGTAGATTACTCTCTTGATGATGAACCAAAGTATAGTGTCGAAGAGTGCAAGGAAAGAGACACTACATACTCTGCACCACTGAAAGCAAAAGTGAGATTAATTAACAAGGAATCTGGAGAAGTTAAAGAGCAGGAAATCTTTATGGGAGATTTTCCTCTGATGACAGATACTGGTACCTTTATAATTAATGGTGCTGAGCGTGTAATTGTAAGTCAGCTTGTAAGATCCCCAGGTATTTACTATTCAATGAAGTTTGATAAAATTGGTAAAAAATTGTATTCTAATACTGTTATCCCCAATAGAGGAGCATGGCTGGAGTATGAGACTGATTCTAATGATATCTTATCCGTAAGGATTGATAGAACTAGAAAGTTACCTCTTACAGTGTTATTAAGAGCTTTAGGTTATGGTACCGATTATGAAATAACACAACTATTAGGTGAAGATGAAAGAATATTAGCTACTATTCAAAAAGATAATGCTAAAACCTATGAAGAGGGTCTAATTGAAATATACAAGAGATTAAGACCAGGTGAGCCACCAACTGTTGACAGTGCAAAAAATCTTATCAATAGTTTATTTTTTGATGCTAAAAGATACGACCTTGCTAAGTTTGGTAGATTTAAGTTTAATAAAAAATTAGCATTAGCAAATCTAATAAACGGACAGGTTGCGGCTGAAAACATTATTTCAGTTGAAACAGGCGAGGTTTTAGTTGCTGAAGGCGAGTTAATAGACAGAAAAAAAGCAGAAGAGGTACAGAGTTCAGGAGTTAATATTGTATATTTATTAGTTGATGGTAAATCCATTAAGGTAATTGGAAATAATACTGTTGATATTCGCGAGTATATTGATTTTGATGTTTCTGATATAGGAATTACCGAAAAAGTTCAATATACAGTATTAAAAGAAATACTTGAAGGCAACCTTGAAAAAGATCAGCTTAAGAAAGTTCTTAAAGAAAAAATTAATGATTTGATTCCAAAACATATCACTACTTATGACATAATATCATCAATTAATTATATTATTAATCTTGATTATGGAATAGGTACTGTTGATGATATTGACCACTTAGGAAACAGAAGATTGCGTTCTGTAGGTGAGTTGTTGCAGAACCAATTCAGAATAGGCTTGTCAAGAATGGAAAGAGTTGTAAGGGAAAGGATGACTATACAAGATATTGACGTAGTTACTCCACAAGCCCTTATTAATATAAGGCCAGTTGCTGCATCTATAAAAGAATTTTTTGGAAGCAGTCAGTTGTCACAATTCATGGATCAGACTAACCCTCTTGCTGAGTTAACTCATAAGAGAAGACTTAGTGCTTTGGGACCTGGTGGTTTGAGCAGAGAGAGAGCGGGCTTTGAAGTCCGTGACGTTCACCATTCCCATTATGGCCGTATGTGTCCAATTGAGACGCCTGAAGGACCAAATATAGGATTGATAGGTTCCTTGAGTACTTATGCTAGAGTCAATGAATATGGATTTATTGAGTCACCTTATAGAGTAGTTGATAAGGAAAAGGGTATAGTTACAGATGAGATAGAATACTTGACAGCAGATATAGAAGATCCATTTATCGTAGCTCAGGCTACTGAACCATTAGATGAAAATGGAAAGTTTATTTCTAAGAAAATTATTGCAAGATTCATGGAGCAAATTTTGGAGGTTGAGAATACAAAGATTGACTACATGGATGTATCTCCAAAACAAATGGTATCAGTTGCAACTGCTATGATTCCGTTCCTTGAAAATGACGATGCTAACCGTGCGCTTATGGGTTCGAACATGCAACGTCAGGCTGTTCCACTTATAAAAGCCGATTCTCCTATTGTTGGTACAGGTATTGAGTACAAGGCAGCAAGAGATTCAGGTGTATGTGTTATAGCTAGAAATACTGGGGTGGTAGATAAAGTATCTGCAAATGAAATAATTATTAAAGCTAATAATGGTAAAAAAGATGTTTATAAGCTTCTCAAATATATGCGTTCTAATCAAGGTACTTGCTTAAATCAAAGACCTATAGTTAGAAAGGGTGAAATCATTGAGAAGGGAGATATTATTGCAGACGGACCATCTACAGATACTGGTGAAATTGCATTAGGAAGGAATATCCTTATTGGGTTTATGACTTGGGAAGGTTATAACTACGAGGATGCAATTCTTATAAATGAAAAACTTGTTAGAGAAGATGTTTATACATCAATTCATATAGAAGAATACGAGGCTGAGGCTAGAGATACTAAGCTTGGGCCTGAAGAAATAACAAGAGATATTCCAAATGTCGGAGAAGAAGCACTTAAGGATCTTGACGATAGAGGAATTATTAGAATAGGTGCAGAAGTTCGTTCTGGAGATATTCTAGTGGGTAAGGTTACTCCTAAGGGTGAGACAGAGCTTACTGCTGAAGAAAGATTACTAAGAGCTATCTTTGGTGAAAAAGCTAGAGAGGTTCGTGACACATCACTTAGAGTACCTCATGGAGAATCAGGAATTATTGTTGATGTAAAGGTGTTCACTCGTGAAAATGGTGATGAGCTTCCACCAGGAGTAAATCAACTTGTTAGAGCATATATTGCTCAAAAGAGAAAAATTTCTGTTGGAGATAAAATGGCAGGTAGACATGGTAATAAGGGTGTTATTTCCAGAATACTACCTGAAGAGGATATGCCGTTCTTACCTGATGGTACTCCTTTAGAGATAGTACTAAATCCACTGGGCGTACCTTCACGTATGAATATCGGACAGGTGCTGGAAGTGCATTTAGGATTTGCAGCAAAGGCATTAGGCTGGAAGATTGCCACTCCGGTTTTTGATGGTGCAACTGAGGAAGATATCAGAAATACATTGGTACAGGCAGGAAAAGATCCTGATGGTAAGACCATTCTTTATGATGGTAGAACGGGTATGCCATTTGATAATAGAGTTACAGTGGGGTATATGTATTATTTGAAACTTGCCCATCTAGTTGATGACAAAATCCATGCTAGATCTACAGGTCCTTACTCATTAGTAACTCAGCAGCCTTTAGGTGGTAAAGCTCAGTTTGGTGGACAGAGATTTGGAGAAATGGAAGTTTGGGCTTTGGAGGCATATGGAGCGGCATATACACTGCAAGAAATTCTGACAGTTAAATCAGATGATGTTGTTGGTAGAGTTAAGACATATGAGTCTATTGTAAAGGGTGAAAACATACCTGAACCTGGAATTCCTGAATCATTTAAGGTTCTTATAAAAGAACTTCAGAGTTTGGCGCTTGATGTTAAGGTTTATTCAGAAGAGGAAGGCGAAATTGCAATTAAAGAGTATGTTGAAGAGGACCTTGAAGAGTTGAATGTTAACATTGAGGGAAGAGAAGATGAAGCAGCTTTAACAAATGATTTTGATGATGAGCTAAAAGATGATATTCTTATTGATGATGATTTGGACATTGACGATATTGATGATATTGGAAGTATCAGTACTGGAGATAATCTTGAAGAAGAGCTTACAGATGAGTTATTTGCTGATGAAGATCTTAGTGATGATTTCGACGATGAGGATTTTTAGGGAGGGAGATAAGCTATGTTTGAACTAAACAATTTTGATTCTATAAAAATAGGATTGGCTTCTCCGGAAAAGATTAGAGAATGGTCAAAAGGCGAAGTAAAAAAGCCCGAAACAATTAATTATAGAACATTAAAACCTGAAAGAGATGGTTTGTTCTGCGAAAGAATTTTTGGACCTCAAAAGGATTGGGAGTGCCATTGCGGTAAATATAAAAGAATCAGATATAAAGGTATTGTTTGTGATAGGTGTGGTGTTGAGGTTACACGTTCAAAGGTAAGAAGAGAGAGAATGGGTCATATAGAGCTTGCAGCACCAGTTTCTCATATTTGGTATTTTAAAGGTATACCAAGTAGAATGGGTTTGCTTTTGGATATGTCACCTAGGTCTCTTGAAAAGATTTTGTATTTTGCATCCTATGTTGTAATTGATCCTGGTCAAACACCACTATCCAAAAAACAAGTTTTAACTGAAAAAGAATATAGAGATAGTGTTGAGAAATTTGGACTTAGTTTTAAAGCAAGTATGGGTGCTGAAGCAGTAAAAGAGCTTCTTTTGGAGATTGATTTAGAGTCTCTTTCAAAGGAATTAAGAAATGATTTAGTTGATTCAACAGGTCAAAAGAGAATTAGAGCTGTAAAAAGACTTGAAGTTGTAGAGGCATTCAGGCTATCTGGAAATCATCCTGATTGGATGATTTTGGATGTCGTGCCTGTTATCCCTCCTGAGTTAAGACCTATGGTACAACTCGATGGAGGAAGATTTGCAACATCAGATTTGAATGACCTGTACAGAAGAGTTATTAATAGAAATAACAGATTGAAAAGGCTTTTAGATTTAGGAGCTCCTGACATAATAGTTAGAAACGAGAAACGTATGCTTCAAGAAGCCGTTGATGCTTTGATTGATAATGGCAGAAGAGGACGTCCAGTAACAGGACCAGGTAATAGACCTCTTAAATCATTATCTGATATGCTTAAGGGTAAGCAGGGACGTTTCCGTCAGAACTTGCTGGGTAAGCGTGTTGACTACTCAGGACGTTCTGTTATCGTTGTAGGTCCTGACCTTAAGATATTCCAGTGTGGTTTACCTAAGGAAATGGCTCTTGAATTATTTAAACCATTTGTTATGAAAAAGTTAGTAAATGATGGTTTAGCACACAATATCAAGAGTGCAAAGAGAATGGTTGAAAGAGTCAGAAATGAAGTCTGGGATGTATTGGAAGATGTTATCAAGGACCATCCAGTATTGCTGAACCGTGCTCCAACACTTCATAGACTTGGTATACAAGCATTTGAACCTGTTTTAGTTGAGGGTAGAGCCTTAAAGCTACATCCTTTAGTATGTTCGGCATATAATGCTGACTTCGATGGTGACCAGATGGCTGTTCACGTTCCGCTATCAGCAGAGGCACAGTCAGAGGCAAGATTCCTGATGCTGTCAGCAAACAACTTGCTTGCACCAAAGGATGGTAAGCCAATTACGGTTCCTACACAGGATATGGTCTTAGGTAGTTACTATTTGACAATTGAAAAGCCAAACGAGCCTGGAGAGGGTAAAGTATTCAGTGACATGGATGAAGTTCTTATGGCTTATGATGCAGGTGAATTAGGACTTCATGCTCAGATGAAGGTTAGAGTTGAAAAAGAGATAGATGGAGTTAAACAGAAGCGAGTAATTTCCTGTACAGCTGGAAGACTTATATTCAATGAAGCAATTCCTCAAGATTTGGGATTTGTTGATAGAAGTGATAAGAGCAAAGCATTTGACCTTGAAGTTGATTTTATCGTTGGTAAAAAAGAGCTTGGCAAGATAATTGACAAATGTATAAGAGTTCATGGTACTACTACAACTGCAATTATTCTTGATAGAATAAAAGCTTTGGGCTTTAAATATTCAACTAAGGGAGCTATTACCATCAGTGTATCTGATATGGTTGTACCTGCGATTAAGAAACAGTATCTAGAAGAAACAGAAGTAACAATTGACAATATAGTTAAACAGTTCAAAAGAGGACTTATATCAGATGATGAACGATACAATTCTGTTATAGCCACTTGGACAGAAACAGGTGAAAACATTACTAAAGCTCTTATAGATAATCTCGATAGATTTAATCCTGTGTTTATGATGTCACAATCTGGAGCCAGAGGTAATATCAATCAGATTAAGCAGCTTGCAGGTATGAGAGGTTTGATGGCAGATACATCTGGTAAAACAATTGAAATACCTATTAAGTCAAACTTCCGTGAAGGGCTTAACGTATTGGAGTTCTTCATCTCAACTCACGGTGCTAGAAAAGGTTTGGCCGATACAGCACTTAGAACTGCTGACTCCGGTTACCTAACAAGACGTTTGGTTGATGTAAGTCAGGATGTAATTGTAAGAGAGTTGGATTGCGGTACTAGTAAGGGTATTGAGATATGGGATGTTAAGAGTGGCAGTGAAGTAATAGAACCATTGGCTGAAAGGCTTATCGGTAGATATACTACTGAAGATATATATGATCCGAATACAAAAGAGCTAATTGTGTCAAAAGATGATCCTATGGATGAGCATATTGCTGAAAGGATTGTTAAAGCTGGATACAAGAAAATGAGGATTAGATCAGTACTTACATGTGAATCCAAAGTTGGTGTTTGTGCTAAATGTTATGGTGCAAATCTTGCAACAGGTGATGCTGTTAACGTGGGTGAAGCGGTTGGTATTATTGCCGCACAGTCAATCGGTGAACCGGGTACTCAGTTGACAATGAGAACCTTCCACACTGGTGGTGTTGCCGGTGATGATATTACTCAGGGTTTACCTCGTGTAGAGGAATTATTTGAAGCAAGAAAACCAAAGGGATTAGCTATAATTACTGAAATATCAGGTACAGTTAAATTATCTGATACTAAGAAAAAGAGAGAAGTAATTGTAACTGCTGAGGATGGAGAAACTAAGTCATACTTGATTCCGTATGGTTCAAGAATAAAAGTTTATGACGATGATGTTGTTGAAGCTGGTGATGAGTTGACCGAGGGTTCTGTTAATCCTCATGACATTCTTAAAATTAAAGGCCTCAGAGGAGTTCAGGCATATTTGTTGCAGGAGGTTCAAAGAGTTTATAGAATGCAGGGTGTTGACATCAATGACAAACATATAGAGGTAATAGTAAGACAGATGATGAGAAAGGTTAAGATTGAAGATGCAGGCGATACAAGCTTATTACCAGGTGGTTTGGTGGATATGCTTGAGTTTGATAGTGAGAATGCAAAGGCTCTTGAAGCTGGATTATCACCTGCTACTGGTGAACGTACTTTATTAGGTATTACTAAGGCTTCACTTGCGACAGATTCCTTCTTATCTGCTGCTTCCTTCCAGGAGACAACAAGAGTTCTTACTGAAGCTGCAATTAAGGGTAAGGTTGATCCTCTAGTTGGATTAAAGGAAAATGTTATCATTGGTAAACTTATACCAGCAGGTACAGGTATGAGCAGATACAAAGATATTAGTATTAGTCAGGTTATTGAATAATTTAGAATGAAATATATAAATATTATAAAAGCGGCCATATTATTATGGTCGCTTTTATGAATATTGGAATTTGTTAGAATTTATACGTTTAAAACCCTAAGCCAATATGTTATTATATAACGTGGCAAGGAAATGTTCCCCACTTCTATAAGTGGTTGGTACCGATTTTATTTTCAAGCGGTGATAATATCTCCCGCGCCTCTTACACGCCGCTGATGTGAAGTAATGAAATTTTTCTACAATCGAGAAATTTCATTTTGAATCTAGATGTTATAATGATTTAGACGCTCAGTATGCTTGACAAAAGCTGTAATTGAGTGATAAAATAATTCAGTGCGCTGAATTTATGTTTTTTTTGTGTGCATATTTTCATGTGCAAGTTTAGCTTATAATGAAGTTTTTATTATTTTTAATGTATACTAGTAGCTCAGTTTTATTAAAAGATTGATTATGTTGTAAATCTAAAATTGGAGGAAGCAAATTGTTGGATGATCTTAAACACTATAAGAAGCTAGTCGGTGTAAAACAGTCAACAAAGGCTATAGAAAATGGCATTGTAGCGAGCGTTTTGATTGCTAAGGATTGCGAGCAAAGAGTTGTAAGAGGCATTATTGAACTTTGTGAAAAACAGTCCTTGCCAATAACATATGTTGACTCCATGAAACAGTTAGGAAAGGCATGTGGTATTGAGGTTGAAGCTGCTGTTGCATGTATTTTGAAATAAACCACATACTATATTAATAGCTATATTTATTTATTTCGATACTGTTGTGTATTGGAGTAAATACTATATATATAATATTTACCTTTGGAAGGAGGTGTACTAATGCCAACATTTAATCAGCTGGTTAGAAAGGGCAGAGAGGTTATCGAAAAGAAATCAACTGCTCCAGCTCTCCAGAAGGGATTTAACTCAAAGAAGAAAAAGGTAACAGATACTAGCAGCCCTCAAAAGAGAGGTGTTTGTACTGTTGTAAAGACTTCAACACCAAAGAAGCCAAACTCAGCGTTACGTAAAGTAGCAAGGGTTCGTCTTACAAATGGATTAGAAGTAACTGCATATATTCCAGGAATAGGTCATAACCTACAGGAGCATAGCGTTGTTCTCATCAGAGGTGGAAGAGTTAAAGACTTACCTGGTGTAAGGTACCATATAGTTAGAGGTACTCTTGACACTGCAGGAGTTGCCAAGAGAATGCAATCACGTTCCAAATACGGAGCTAAGCGTCCTAAGGCAGGTGCGGCAAGTAAGTAAAAACACAGCGTGCTGACAATTTAAAATGTTAGGTGCTTAGTACGTGATTATATATATTTTGTATAAGTGAAAATAGGTTTTATGAATGTTTTATAGTCTGTTAACACTAGTAAGGTATATTTATGTACTTGCGCTGACGACGGTTTAAACCACGAGTACCTGTGATACGTTGAGTGGGGATTCCCCATGAAAAATGTTATCATAAAAGGAGGGAAGTAAAGTGCCAAGAAAAGGTCATATTTCAAAAAGAGATGTTTTGCCTGATCCTATGTACGGAAGCAAAACAGTTACAAAATTAGTTAATAATATTATGTATGATGGTAAGAAGGGTGTATCACAGCAGATATGCTATGATGCATTTGACATCATAAAAGAGAAAACTGGCAGAGATCCTCTAGAAGTATTTGAAGAGGCAATGGCAAACATTATGCCAGTACTAGAAGTTAAAGCTAGAAGAGTTGGTGGAGCAACATACCAAGTTCCGATGGAAGTTAGACCAGATAGAAGGCAAGCTTTAGGATTAAGATGGCTTGTTGATTACTCTCGTAAAAGAGGCGAGCGTACTATGAAGGAAAGACTTGCAGGTGAATTGTTAGATGCTGTCAACAATACTGGTGGAGCTTTCAAAAAGAAAGAAGACACTCACAAGATGGCTGAAGCTAACAGAGCATTTGCTCACTATCGTTGGTAAACAGTGGTTTATTATAGATGGTAATATAGGACTGACTATAAATATTAGGATTTTCTTATATTGTTGTTATATTATATAAATAGATAAATTGATTATCATATCAATTTGGACTATCGTGAAAGGAGGGTACTCATGCCCAGGCAATTTGACTTACAACACACAAGAAATATTGGTATAATGGCTCATATTGATGCGGGTAAAACTACAACAACTGAGCGTATACTGTTTTATACAGGTAAGACTCATAAAATCGGCGAAGTTCATGAAGGTGCTGCTACTATGGACTGGATGGAGCAGGAGCAGGAGAGAGGTATAACAATTACTTCTGCGGCGACTACTGCACAGTGGAGAGGTAACAGAATAAATATTATTGACACGCCGGGGCACGTTGACTTCACTGTAGAGGTTGAAAGATCTCTTCGTGTACTCGATGGTTCAGTAACAGTTTTCTGTGCTAAAGGTGGAGTTGAACCCCAATCTGAAACAGTTTGGAGACAAGCTGACAAGTACGGAGTTCCACGTATGGCATATGTAAATAAGATGGATATTATGGGAGCTGATTTTTACAATGTAATCGGGATGATGAAAGAAAGACTACAGTGTAATGCAGTACCAATACAATTACCTATAGGAAGTGAAGATACATTTACAGGCATGATTGACTTAGTTAATATGACTGCACTTGTATTCAAGGATGACTTAGGGAAAGTAGTTGAAGAGCAAGATATCCCTGAAGACATGAAGGATATTGTAAAAAAATATCGTGATTTATTATTAGAATCAGTTGCTGAACAAGATGAAGACATAATGATGAAATACCTTGAGGGCGAAGAAATCACTCTAGAGGAAATCAAAAAATGTATTAGAATTGCAACTATTAATTTAAAGATGATTCCTGTAGTTTGTGGCTCATCATATAAAAATAAAGGTGTGCAGCAAATGCTGGATGCAGTTGTTGATTATATGCCATCACCGCTTGATATTCCAGCTATAAAGGGTATATCACTTGATGGTGAAACTGAAATGGAAAGACCAGCTGATGATAAGGCTCCATTCTCAGCACTTGCATTTAAGATTATGACTGACCCATATGTTGGTAAGCTTTGTTTCTTCAGAGTATATTCTGGAACATTGAATTCAGGTTCTTATGTTCTTAATTCTACAAAGAATAAGAGAGAAAGAATCGGAAGAATTCTTCAAATGCATGCAAATCACAGAGAAGAAATAGATATTGTTTATTCAGGGGATATCGCTGCTGCTGTTGGATTAAAAGATACAACAACAGGTGATACACTATGTGAAGAAAACAATCCTGTTATTCTTGAATCAATGGAATTCCCAGAGCCTGTTATAGAGGTTGCTATTGAACCTAAGACAAAGGCGGATCAGGAAAAAATGGGTGTCGCATTGCAGAAGCTAGCGGAAGAGGATCCTACATTTAAAGTTCATACGGATTCAGAGACAGGTCAAACTATTATCGGTGGTATGGGTGAGCTTCACTTGGATATTATCGTTGACAGAATGAAGAGAGAATTCAAGGTTGAAGCAAATGTCGGTAATCCTCAGGTATCTTATAAAGAAACCATCAGGAAGGCTGTTAAGTCTGAAATGAAGTACGCTAGACAGTCAGGCGGTAAGGGTCAGTACGGACATTGTGTAATCGAAATCGAACCAAGAGAGCCGGGAGAAGGTTACGAATTTGTAAACAAGATCACCGGTGGTGCTATTCCTAAGGAATACATCGGACCAATCGATGCGGGAATACAGGAAGCAATGAAAGCTGGTGTACTTGGCGGATATAGCGTAGTTGACATAAGAATCACTCTTATTGATGGTTCATATCACGAAGTTGACTCTTCTGAAATGGCGTTTAAGATTGCCGGCTCAATGGCGTTCAAAGATGGATGCAGAAAAGCAAGTCCTGTTCTCCTTGAACCAATAATGAAGGTTGACGTTAGCGTCCCTGAGGAATACATGGGAGACGTTATTGGCGGAATTAACTCAAGAAGAGGACGTATCGAAGGTATGGAAGCACGTTCTGGAGCACAGAATATCAGAGCATTAGTGCCACTATCTGAGATGTTCGGATATGCTACTTCACTTCGTTCTTCAACACAAGGTAGAGGTAATTTCTCAATGGAAACAAGTCACTTTGAAGAAGTACCAAAGAGCATTCAAGAAAAGGTTCTAGCTGGTAGAAGTACCAATGAGTAAACTCAACTTTGAGTAGGTAAGTGTTAATTGCAAGAGCATAAGCTCTTGTTAAGGACAAAATATAAATCAAAATCTACTAAATAGCGCAATGCGCTTTAATGAAAGGATGGATTTTAAAATGGGTAAGGCTAAATTTGAAAGATCAAAACCACACGTTAATATTGGAACAATTGGTCACGTTGACCATGGTAAGACTTCTTTAACTGCAGCTATAACTAAGGTATTAGCAATGTTGGGAAGAGCAGAAGTTAAAGACTACGGTTCAATAGACTCTGCACCAGAAGAAAGAGAAAGAGGTATCACAATCAATACTGCTCACGTTGAGTATGAAACTGAAACTAGACACTACGCTCACGTTGACTGCCCAGGCCATGCCGACTATGTTAAGAACATGATCACTGGTGCTGCTCAGATGGACGGTGCTATATTAGTTGTTTCTGCTGCTGATGGTCCAATGCCTCAGACAAGAGAGCACATACTTCTATCAGGACAGGTTGGTGTTCCTTATATAGTAGTATTCTTAAACAAATGCGATATGGTTGATGATGAAGAACTTATCGAATTAGTTGAAATGGAAGTTAGAGAATTATTAAGCTCATATGACTTCCCAGGTGATGATACTCCAATAGTAAGAGGATCAGCTCTTGTAGCATTAGAGTCAAATTCAACAGATCCTAACGCTGCTGAATATGCTCCAATTCTCGCTCTTATGGATGAAGTTGATAGATATATCCCAACTCCAGAGAGAGCAACTGACAAACCATTCTTAATGCCTGTCGAGGATGTATTCTCAATCACAGGTCGTGGTACTGTTGCTACTGGTAGAGTTGAAAGTGGTGTTGTTAAGGTTGGAGATGAAGTTGAAATCGTTGGTTTGATGGATGCTCCAAGAAAAACTGTTGTAACTGGTGTTGAAATGTTTAGAAAGCTTCTTGATCAAGCACAAGCTGGTGATAACATCGGTGCTCTTTTAAGAGGTATTCAGAGAACTGATATCGAAAGAGGACAGGTTCTTGCAAAGGTTGGATCAATCAAACCTCACACATATTATGAAGGTCAGGTTTACGTTTTAACTCAAGCAGAAGGTGGAAGACATAAGCCATTCTTCAATGGTTATAGACCACAGTTCTACTTCAGAACTACTGACGTTACAGGTGTTATCGAGATTCCAGAAGGAACTGAGATGGTTATGCCTGGTGACCACATCACAATGAAGGTTAAGTTAATCACTCCTATCGCTATGACAGAAGGACTTAAGTTTGCTATTCGTGAAGGTGGAAGAACTGTTGGTGCTGGTAACGTATCAAAGGTTATTGAATAATAGTTACTGAAAATATAAGGGAACCGATGAAAATCGGTTCCTTTTTTAACGGTTCTACGTCAATAGTTGGGGGTAGAACAGTAAACTGATGATTTTTATTGAGGGTCAATTGCTTTAACAGGTGATTGGCTCTTTGTACGTTTGTAAGGTATGAAGAATTCTAAGTCTGAAGTTATGGCTCCATGTAAATAGTTGGGCAGAACAGTAAACTGAAAAAATTTTTGCATTTAAATACTATGATGAGTATGTGACTATAAGAAAACTAATAACGCTAAGCATGCAGAGGAGGATAGCTCTAGTATGCTTAGCATTATTAGTAATTGGTAAGTTTAGATAGTTTAGTTATTTATTTCAGAAAAGAATTATATTTTAAATATTGAAATAGCCTTTTCCAAATCATCAGACATTGTCTGTAAAGTGTTAGCATACTCGGCTAATTCTTTAGAAGCACTCATCTGAGTAAGAGTACTTTCGAATATCTCGCCGCTTGTCACAGCCGACTGTTCTGAAACAGCTGATATACTTTGCATAGATTCAAGGACATTTTCTTTTGAGTTCATTATACTAGATACAGATTGTGACATCTTATCCATATTTTCAATAATTTTATCCATTGATGCAAATATAGTTTTAAAGGTATGATCTGCATCATTGACGGTATTTAACTGTTCTTGAATTAACAAGCTAGAACTAGTTGCTTCTGCGACAGCTTGCTCAGTTTTTAACTGGGCTTTTGATATAATTTCGCTAATATTTACTGAAGCTGATTTAGAATGATCGGCTAGTTTTTTAACCTCAGATGCAACAATTGCAAAACCTTTTCCTGCTTCACCTGCACGTGCGGCTTCTATAGAAGCGTTCAGAGAAAGTAAATTTGTTTGCTCAGATATGCCAACGATAACTTTGACAATTTTTTGTATTTCTTTCATACTAGCACTTAATTCAGATATATTTTTTACTATTCTATCCGAAGCAGAACTTGTCTGATGTGATTTAATATTTAGAGCATTTACTACCTCAGAAGCACCTTCACTTAATGCTTTGGTGTGTCCTACAACTTGAGCGACATCCTTCATATTGTCTCCAACTATATTAATTTCATTAGAGAGTACGCTCATTGTTTCAACGCCGTCGTTAATATCATTAGCTTGCTCATTTGCACCTTCAGCGATTTGTTTGATTGTAATAGAAACTTGTTGAGAGAGCTTATTACTTTCGCTTGATGAAATTGCAATCTTATTGGAAAAATCAAGTATCTTTTGAGCAGACAGCTTAACTTTTTCAACTAGAGCATTTATATTAACCAACATGGAGTTAAAGTTTCTACTAATATCAGATAGTTCATCATTTCCGTTATCATCAATTGTAATTGTTAAGTCACCATCCTTAGCCTTTTTCATGAAATGAACTAGATTAACAGATGGTATTGATATACTCTTTGAAATTAACAGTGATACTAATACAGCAAATAATATGCATATAATACCAAAAATAATTATGTTATTTCTTAAATCATCAGCTGAGCTATTTAAATGATAGTATGGAATTACGGAAACTATATACCAGTCATTTATTTTTAGAGAAGAATATGTAATCAAACAGTTTTCATCATTACATGTTGATTCAAAATTACCTTCTGGAGTATTTAACTCTGTAATTTTCTGCGCTATAGTTTTTGATATATCAGTTGATTGAAATACTGGGAAATTATCTCCTCTCGAAGAAATAATAGTTCCATCTTTAGCCACAATAAATATATCAAAAGGTTTATCTGTATATTTATCAGTACCGATATCTAAGCCCTCATAGCTTCCAGTAAATAATCTTTCATCTGGTATTTGAGTTATAACACCTAAATAATCACCAGTTATTATGGAAAATATAGATTTACTAATACCTACCACTTTTTGACCATTTAAAGAGTACTGAACCCATTTAGTAGTTTTTATATCTTGGGCTGAATCTAAAATATCTTTATTATTTTCCAAAATAGATGAATTACCTAATATAGTCTCATAATCTTTTGTAGCATACAAACCAAAGGATTTAATTGCATCATTGCTAGAAATGTTTGACTGAAAAGTATCTACTAATTTTTGTTTCTCATCGAAACGAATATTTTCATCGCCACTAACATATTTGTCCAAAGAGTTTTGTAAGGTGGTATTAATTGCAAAACTAGCAGCATAGTCTTCAAAATTTTTGATATTATTTGCAAGAATAGTACTAGTTTGATTTAGAACTTGTTGAGAGTAGCTCTTGACATTATCATTAATTGCCTTAGATGATTTATTATATGTATATACCGAGGTAAATACAAGCAAAAGAAGAATAATAAGGACAAATGATAAAATAAGCCTTGTTTGAATTCTAATTTTTCTTAGGAAACTGTACCAGGGAGAAGTAGCAGCATTAGTTGCAACTCTTCTGAATTTATTTTTTTTGAATGAGGTACTAACATTATTTAATGCTGCTACTTTTGCCGATTTCTTGCTGAATGGTTTTTTAATGATTGATACGATATGTGGTATAAATTTCATGATAATTCCCCCTCCTAATAAACCCAAAATAATGGGCACTACATAAATCCATATATACAAGCAAGTATGAACAAAAAACACAATTTAAATATATCCATTACTATGTAATTTAAGTAAAATACTTATTGATTGATTAATTCAGCATAAATATCGATGTCGTTGACAATAAAATACATACTCGTATTTTTGAAGGAATACCTTTAAATTATACTTTCTCAATAAATTATAGTATAAATATTCTTCACGCTGAAGCTAATTCCTCTATTAAATTTAAACTACGCATAAATGTCTCACAAAAGACAATAAAATACACATTCGTATTTATAAATAGAATTATAATGGTTAATATATTACTTTGTGTGGTAAAATAATATTTAATATAAATATTACTAGAATGTTTATTATACAATAAAAAGGGTATAAAAAAAAAGTACTAATTTACTTAATGTGATGATTGAGAGGATGGTAATTATATGCAGGAGATTAAAAAAAATATATATTGGTGTGGTATTAGGGATTGGGGACTTGGAGTTTTCCATGGACATGAGCTGTCAACGCATAGAGGTTCTTCTTATAACTCATATTTGATTAAGGATAAAAAAACTGTCCTAGTTGATACAGTATGGGATCCATATAAAGAAAAGTTTGTTGAAGATTTAGAAAAAAATGTTGGTCTTAAAAATATAGATGCTATTGTAATTAATCACATGGAACCTGATCATGGCGGCAGTTTGGGACTTATTATGGAAAGAATACCAAATACTCCGATATACTGCACAAAAAATGGTGCTGAGATTATTAAGAAATATTTCGGTAAGGATTGGAATTTTAATATTGTTAAAACTGGTGATATATTAGACTTAGGAGAATATAAGTTAAATTTTGTTGAAATGCAGATGCTTCATTGGCCAGATAGCTTAATGGAATATGTGGATGGAGCAAAGCTTGTAATTTCAAATGATGCATTTGGACAACATTATTGTGGTACAAGTTTGTTTAATGATGAGAACGACCAGTGTGAAATACATCAAGAGGCAATTAAATATTTTGCAAATATACTGGCACCTTTTAGACCTCTGATTATAAAGAAAATAGAACAAATATTGGCTATGAATTTAGACATAGATATGATTGCTCCTAGCCATGGTATTATATGGAGGACAAATCCTGTCCAAATAATTGAGAAATATCTCAGTTGGTCAGATCCTAATTATAATGAAGGCTATGCAGTAATTATCTACGATACTATGTATCATGCAACAAGAGATATGGCTGAAGCCATTGCAATGGGCTTAGAGGAAGAAGGTATTAAATACAAATTATTTAATGCTGCTACAAAGGATAGAAGTGATTTAAACGTTGAGATATTCAAATCAAATGCAGTACTACTTGGCAGTTGCACAGTGAATAATTCTGTTTTAAGAGAAACAGCCTCTTTGCTAGATGAGATAAAGAGTTTAAAGGTTAAGAATAAGCTGGCCTTTGGTTTTGGAGCTTATGGATGGAGCGGTGAAGCTCATAAGATAATTAGTCAGAAGCTTAGTGAGGCAGGTTTGACAATAAGCCAAGAGCCACTTGGAGTTAGATATAAGTCATCTGCTGAAGAAATTGAAAAATGTGTTGAGGCAGGTAGAAATATTGCAAAACAGTTAAAGGCTTAATTCTATTTTTGCAGAAAATTATAAGCACAAAGTTGATAACTTAATTTAAATTATATAAAGACTATATCATTTTTTAATCTTCTTATCTGATTATAGACGTGGTTTGTACATTTTCCAATAATGTATTTGTTGTAAATTTTGTATTTAAATCAGATAGAAATTTAGCTTTATGAATGATAGTATATTTTTTAACAAAATACTTCTTACGGCAATATAATTATGATATAATAAATGCTGGTGTTTTAAGATACTTTATCTGAAAATACCAGCTTTTGTTTTACTAAAGTCAATAATAATCAGCTGAAGAGGACAATAATATATTGTCTGGTTAGTGGGGCTTTGACAGTGTGGTTGGAGCTTCAAATATCGTTTGACAGCATATTTATATGATATAAATTGACTTTTTTGTATAGCATTAGTACATAGATGTGAATCCTCAGCTTATCGGTAGTTTGCTTGACTCATGTTTTGCTCATAGCTGCTAAGCTGAATAAATTTAAAATAGCTATTGAAGGAGGAAGTTAAAATGAATTACTCACATGAAGTTGAAAATATGTGTGTTGTAAAAAAAGGTCCAAATCATGGTCCTGCTCCAATACCTGAAGAAGGTAAATGGGTAAAAGTAAAAGAAGTTAAAGATATTTCTGGTTTGTCACATGGTGTAGGCTGGTGTGCACCACAGCAGGGAACTTGTAAGCTTACACTAAATATTAAAGAAGGTATTATAGAGGAATCCTTAGTTGAAACATTAGGTTGCTCAGGTATGACTCACTCAGCTGCAATGGCTGCTGAAATATTACCAGGTAAAACTTTACTTGAAGCATTAAATACAGATTTAGTCTGTGATGCTATTAACGTTGCTATGAGAGAGATATTCCTCCAGTTAGTATACGGAAGAACACAGTCTGCTTTCTCAGAAGACGGTCTTGTAATTGGTGCAGGACTTGAAGATTTAGGTAAAGGCTTGCGTTCACAGGTTGGAACAATGTTTTCAACTAAGGCAAAGGGTGTTAGATATTTGGAAATGGCTGAAGGCTATGTACTCAATATCGGACTTGATGCAGATGGAGAAGTAATTGGATATAAGTTTATACACCTTGGTAAGATGATGGAAGCTATTAAAAAGGGTGTTGATCCAAAAGAAGCTTATGAAAAGAACATCGGTACATATGGAAGATATGCTGACGCAGTAAAAACAATAGATCCAAGAGAAGAATAATAAGAGAGAGGTGATACTAGTGGTTAATTTCGAAGGTTATGGAAGAAGAATAGATACAATAAATAAGTGTTTAGCTGAGTATGGTTTTACCAGCTTAGAGGAAGTTAAGGAACTATGTACATCAAAAGGCATAGACGTTGACGGTATCGTTAGAGGAATACAGCCAATCGCATTTGAAAATGCAGTATGGGCTTACACTTTAGGATGCGGTATTGCACTTAAAAAGGGATTAAAAAATGCAGCAGAAGCAGCAGAAGCTATCGGACTTGGCTTACAAGCTTTCTGTATTCCAGGTTCAGTTGCTGATTCAAGAAAAGTTGGTATAGGACATGGAAATCTTGCATCAATGCTGTTAAAAGAAGAAACTAAATGTTTCGCTTTCCTTGCAGGACATGAATCCTTTGCTGCTGCTGAGGGTGCTATCGGTATAGCAAAGACAGCTAACAAGGTTAGAAAAGAACCTTTAAAGGTTATATTAAATGGACTTGGTAAAGATGCTGCTCTAATTATTTCAAGAATTAATGGTTTTACATATGTTGAAACAGATTATGATTTTGCAACTGATACATTAAATATCGTTAGAACAAAAGCATACTCAGATGGCGAAAAAGCTAAAGTTAAATGCTACGGAGCAAACGATGTTCTTGAAGGCGTTGCAATAATGAAACAAGAAAGTGTTGACGTTTCTATTACAGGTAACTCAACTAACCCAACAAGATTCCAGCACTTAGTTGCAGGAACTTATAAGAAATGGGCTACAGAAAATGGAAAGAAATACTTCTCAGTTGCTTCAGGTGGAGGAACTGGAAGAACATTACATCCAGATAACGTTGCTGCTGGTCCTGCTTCATATGGTTTGACTGATTCAATGGGTAGAATGCACGGAGATGCTCAGTTCGCTGGTTCATCTTCAGTTCCTGCTCACGTTGAAATGATGGGTCTTATCGGAGCTGGTAACAACCCAATGGTTGGTATGACAGTTGCTATTGCAGTTGCTATTGAAGAGAATTCAAAGTAGGGGTTTCTGAGGTTTTGCTATAATAAGTAAGTATAAAATATATAACACACGTTATTTTGATGATTTTTATAATGACGTGTGTTATTTTTTATGCACTTTTAGGAGGGTTTTATGCCGAAGAAGTTAAAATTGATTGTAGATGATAGCATGACTTTTGAACAAGGATTCAAGGAATTTTTAGAAAGCTGTAAAGCAAGAAATATTAGAGAAGGAACAGTTAAACATTACAGAGAGAGCTTTGTAAGTATTACTAGATTTATTAACTCAGATGCTTTAATTAGGGATTTTAACAAACAGACTGTTGATAATTTTGTTAAAGATTGCATAAACAATAATACGATGAACTCTCAAACTTTATACACGTATACTAGAGATTTAAAGACAATGTTTTATTTTTTCATGAAAATGGAGTATATGCCTACTTTTAAGATTAAATTGCCTAGTGTAGATAAAGTCGCAATTGAAACTTATACTGATGCTGAGCTAAAAGTTTTATTAAAAAAACCTGATATCAAGCATTGTAATTTTGCAACGTATCGTGATTGGGTTATTATAAATTTTTTGTTAAGCACAGGAGTAAGACTAAATAGTTTAATAAACATAAAAGTAAAAGAGATTGACTTTGGTAATGAAGTTGTACATGTCAACGTAACAAAAAATAGAAAACCTTTAATAATACCTTTGAATGTTACTATAATTAAAATATTAAAGGAATATCTTAAATACAGGCAAAGCAAAAATATGGATGACTACCTATTTCCGAACACATATGGTGCTAAAATTAGTAAGAGTGCTATTGCTGCAAGTTTATCAAAGTTTAATAAGGACAGGGGTATTGTTACAACAGGTATACACAGATATAGACATACATTTGCTAAAAAGTTTATATTGAGTGGTATGCCAGTCACAAGTTTACAGAAGCTCCTCGGGCATAGCAGCCTTCTAATTACGGAACATTACTTAAATATATTAGTTACTGATTTAAAAAAGGATATTGAGAAGTTTAATATATTACAAGAATTTACAGGTAATCATATAAAGTTAAGATGATATATCCAATAAAGAGCCTTGACACAATTAGCAGGGTTCTTTTCCTTCTTAAATTTAATCAAAAATCACTCTTTAAACCGTTTAAATAATATACCCTACAAGTTATATGCCAAACCTAAATAAGTGTTTAAAATAGTCTATATTGATTCAATTTATAGAGATTTTATGTAATGAGTGGCAAGAGAGGTTATAAACAGAGACATAATGACTGAAATGGAATATATGCTGACAACAATGCTACGATAAATATTGCATGTTGTTAATAAAATAAAAAATACACTATTAACCGTTTGATGTTTATACCTTATAAGTTTAGTATTCGTCTAACAACCTGCATTGTTTATATTTGACTTTATATAGAATAAGATGTAAAATATGTTATAAATATATACATATTACAATGGAGAACTTATGGATAATAAAGATATTACTAATCGCATTGATAATGTTTTAAAAATGAATAAAATTTTAGAATATGTGTTTATAACATTAACAGTTGTATTATTTTCATGTGGTATAATTTGTATTATATCAGCAATTGTAGTTGGAAAATATTTGTGGTCAACTCCGTCAGCAGTTACAACATCTTTACTTTATTTTCCACTAAAAGAAATAAAAACTTTAAGGTGGAAAAATATATCTCTTGCTATAACACCAACAATAATTGAGTCGCTTCCTAGACAAGAAGCTGTAAAAGAACTCCAAAAATTACTCAAATCATTAAATGAAGGACTAGGTGTATGAAAAATAAAGACTCTACAATTCTACTTTTAGAAGATATTATAACTCAATTATTTAAGGAACAAATGACTGAAAAACCGCCTACATGTAATTCATACTTAATGGCAGGGGATGGACAGTTTTTGGGTGAAATTGTTGATGATGAAACCAATCCGAATTCAATTATAAATGAATATGGTTTATATGGTAGCAGATATAGTCCTGTTAGTATTTTCAATCCCAATTCACCTTATGGAAATATAAATGGCAAATTTAGTGTGAATAATGATTTTTCAACTAATCCACCAAAGTTGTTCATCAATGGTGAATTTAAAAAGTATGTTACTAGTAGAATAATTACTAATAACATACTTTCAACTAAACGATTTATCTATTTGATAAAGAACCATGATTTTTCTAGGCTTTTTAATGAAGCTGAGAAACCTGCTTGTAGAACAGCAATCAGTTCCCGTATTAAAATAAATAAATCTTATTTAGTAGAAACAAGTGTAGCAAAGCAGATGACAGCTGTTAAACTAGCGAGTATGAAAGCTTTTAAAGTAGCAATAAGGAAAGCTTTTATAGTAGGAACTAAAAAACCTTATTTCATTCCTACGCTGGTATCTAAATTATTAATTCATAAAAGAGATATTGATAGGTTAAAAAATTAAATAGAAAATATGAGAATTATAAATAGATTCCAAACGCCTTTTCCCAAAACGGAGGGCGTTTTTTGTTTGCTCTTTATTTCTAAATTTAGTGTTTATTTAGAAATGATTCTGAATAATTTTTATAAAATTTTATCAAAATAAAAGCAATAAAACGTAAAATTAAGGGGGGAAGTAAATGAAAAATTTCGATATATTTCATATGTATAAATTGGACAAGTTTCATAGGATTCAACTGCAAAACATTGAAAAAGATAGAATACTTAAATCAATGAATGAAGAAGATTATTTTAAAGAACGGCTAAAAAAGTTTAAAATAGATATTCTACCTAAAAATAAAAAATCACATGGTAAAGATGATGGAGTAGATTTTGTTATTTACTATGGAAATATCATATGTATATGTCAATTGAAATATTGGGGAAAACCTATAGGAAAAAAGTACATTAAAGAAATTTTTGGAGATATGTATTTAAGTAATATTTCTCTCGGATTTAAAGAGAAAAATATAAAAATTATTTATATGCTAATATGTCCGTTTATATATAATCAAGGTGCTCATGAAGTAAATAGATATTTAAATCAAAACTATTACGTAATTTATGGAAAAATGTTTGTTGAATTCCTAATAAATCCACTACATTTTCTCAATAAAATAATAATGAAGGAGTAATAAAATGGAGCAAATTAATATTTCGTATGGTGTTATTAACTACTATGTTTCTATAGAAGATGCAATTTGTATTTCTACACATATAAAGGATTTAATTTCGATAAGATATCTTTATACGGATGCTGGCTCTAATCCAAGAGAATTTCAAGGAATGACATCAACAAATATAAAAATATTATCAAGTATATTAATAGACCCTCATCGTTTTTGGGCTAAACATTTAGGTGTTGCTTTAACAATAAAAGGTGATAAGAATAATTTTAATAAGCATGAATTAAGAGGAATCCTTACTTATGAGGATGCGTGTATAACTAATGGTCTGCAAACATTATCCTTGTTTAGGATACTAGTCATGATAAAGGTATTTCAAAAGTATAAAAATAAACCTGAAATTCATCAAAAAATACCTGAAAACTCAGAAGAAATTATTAATGAAATACTTCCAACGATGGCAGAATTTTTTTTAATGAGCATAAATGCATCTCAAGTAAATAAAGTATTATATTGGTTTCATAAAGAAGAAAATAAGAAATATTTAAATATATTTAATTCTATGGAAATTGATGATATATTGAGTATTCGGATTGCGGTCAAATCTGTACAACTAGATAGAATTATGAATAAGGATGAAGAAAAAGATATTGATGTTATTTCTAGTTGGGGTGATACAATTGCAAATGATAATAATGAAACTCAAAATGTAAAGCCAGATGATAAATTTGGTACAAAATACCAGCAATGGCTTGAAGAAAACATTATGAATTATATTAGTAATAAAAAAATTAATATCGAATATAGAAATTTTTCTAAACAAAAACTTAAGTTGCCATCAAAACATATTCTTGAAGTTTTGAGAGCCATTATTCCTACTACTTTTATAATAGATTTAAAGACATCTGAGGAAGATAAAACAAATGTTGCAAGTCATATTAGTAAATATGCTAATAATAGAACTCCAGTATATAGCGTATTTGAAAAGTTAATTAAAATTGCAAACCTTAATGGTGCGCCTAAAGAGGTTTGGGATGTTATCAACATAATTAAAAACTTAATGCCAGAATTAATTGAAATTATGCTGGAATTTAGAAGCAAATTAAGTGACTATTATCTTAAATTAAATTCAGAAGAGATATTAAAAAACATTACTTTGTCTGAAAAGGAATTGGGTATGAGGTTAGGGATACAAGAAGATAATTGTAGTAAAAGTGATTTAGATGAAGCTGTAAAAAAGTATCTAAAATTTTCTGAATCTAATATATTTCCGATATTTGTATTCGCTACAAAGAAGTCGATACAAATACATGATAGATTTAAAGTAAGTTATGATATTTCAAGTGAAAACATAAAAAATATGATAGAAGCTATTTATAGGATACTATTAAAGCAGAAATTAAATAGACAGTATAGCTCAACCTCTGACTTATTCAGAAATCCAGAATCATATGTTGATGCGGAATTTTATTACAAAGCATTGAACAAAAACGACAATATAGATTATACTGAAAAATTTAGAATTAACCTAGCAAATTATTAATTTGTTACAAAAGAAAGAAGGGTTTGAGCTCACCCTTCTTTTTCTATATTTTTTTTAACCCATTCAATGTCATATCCTAAAATATCAGCAATTATTATAATATCTGAATATCTTAGTCGTGCATCATTTATTTTATTATTAAGATTCTGTTGAGAAACATTTTCGCCCGTTAAGCTACTTAGTTTTTCTGCTACTTCTTTTATACTAAAGCCTTCTTTAATAATAAGAGCCTTAATATCATTCTTTGAATTACTTACTTTCATATGTCCTCCGAGTAATATAAGTTTGTTTAGATTATACATTTATGTTTAATGTATGTCAATAAAATTTATAATAAACAAATAAGTTTAGAATTATTATTGACATTATAAACAAATAAGTTTATAATAAACACATAAGTTAAACATTACGACAAGCCAATAACAGAGAGGAGATTAAAAATTATGAAAAATGCAAAAGTCTTAGTAAACAAACTACAATCTAAATTAGGTGATGATTTCACCGTAACTCAAAACGGACAGGGAGAACTTCGGGTATTTGACCACATTATGGAGTGCTATCTCTCATCTGATGAAATAAACCTACTACTTCAAGAAGTTGATGGTCATTTCATGGTTCGGGATGCAGAAACTAAATTTACATGCACTGACTTTACATTCTTTAAAGCAGGACAAGGCAAAGGCAATCATGCAAAGTGGTACTATTTATTGTTCTTTTATACCAACAGCTTAAAACCAAAATCAAAGTCAAAACCTCTTTGGGCTTCGGCATAAATGCCGCCGAATCCCAATATAATAATTTATTTATTTTTATTTCTGATTAATTAATAATTAGGATTATAAATTTATATATGCTGGGGTTTGGGGCGAGCAAAAGGAATTTGCAGGGTAGCCCGTAGGGAAAGCAAATTACTAGCCCCAAGGTTATTATAGCAATAAAACTTTACACTATAATCCTCTTGTAATTTAGTCATATCAATTGTTTTGGGATATTCTATAGTGTTAAATATTTGGATAAAGCTATATATAGAGCTTACTCCATATTTTTAGCACTTATAAATCCATCTAACTCATTCATATCAAGCATTACAAGGTGATTTATTGGTTGTATTGGTTGCTTTACTTATTATCCAATATGACTTATTATAATTACGATTTTTCTTACCATTTTTAATTTTACGCCTATCTTGTTTGGATATAATTTTATATAGGAGATTATTACTTTCAAAATAAGAATTTAATTGACTATAACTTTTTTGAATGCGTCCCCTCTTATCTTTAAGACCAATACTATTAATAATTTCATCTTGGTCTTTTTTCCATAATGCTTTGCCCTTAAATTTCTCTAAAAGCTTTTCTAACTCATTATTCTTGTAATCTTCTTCAATTAATCTGTAAGAATATCTTCCTTCATCAGCATCATAGAAACCTAACTCTCTAGCTAATAATTTACAATAGCCATATCCTTTGTAAGTATCAAGCATTATAGATATTTCTGCCAAATCAAATTTACATTTGAAATACATCAACTCATTAATTTTTTTAGTACCTTTGTCATTCTCCAAAACTGTTTCATCATAAACTATATTACTAAAGTCAATAGTTCTACCATATTCTTGTATATACTCTTTTACTGTATGTTCTCTTAAATAATCAGCCATTTTGATTTTATTTTTTAGTTGAGTCATTTTTTGTAACAGTTTTAATATACAAGTATAGTTTATCTTCTTCAGATTGGATACGCTTTCTACCTATGCATTGAATTAGAGAACCTATGTCCTCAACATCAATGACTATATGTTTTACATTTCTATCTATGATATTTACTCCTGCATCCAAGCATGTAGTTGTTATTAAAATGAGTTCTTCAAATTTTTCATTTTTTAACATTGAGTCTATTTTGTCTTGGTCTACATATTTATAATGTCTTCCGTTACTCTTACTACAATTAAATAGGCAATGTTCTTTATATTTAGAATAAAGTTCATATGCTTTTTTAGCCGACTGAATAAAGAATATAACCTTATCATTTTTTGAAACTGCTTCTTCAATGAATTTTTCCATTGACTCATCTTTATTAAAAAATGTAAAGCTTTTGATAAAATCAAACTTAATTTCTAGTTCATAATCAATGGTTGGTATCTTCTTGACATTATTAATATAAGTTTTCATATCATCACCTGTAGCACTCATAAAAATTCTAGTTGCTTTATTTTTAGATAATATCATATTCAAACTTTATCTGTTGTTTTAGAAAATGCAGCATCTCCCATAAAATAATGGAATTCATCGCAGACTATGTATTGATATTCACTAAAATCAAAATACGTTTTATATGTCTGGTTTAAAATCTCTAACTTTTGGTATGTCTTAATATCAATTACATCTGTTTTCTTTGCTTGTTCGATTTCCATTTGAAATTGATTAACACAATTTGTTCTATGGATTAAGAATAATATTTTTTTATTATTACTCTTTGCAAAATTGTACAAAGTGTATTTTACAAAATATGACTTTCCTGCACCAGTAGGGGCTTTTATAGTTATAATATCGTTATTCCATGATTCAATATCAGCTATAGTTATTTTATCACTTACTCTCTCTTTCATTAATCTCCTCCGTCTTTATCTCCTATATTTCTACTTTAGTTATTGATAAAATTATCATTTACTTTTGTTTAGTAAGTGTAGGTGGACTGTCTATTCTCAAAGCCTCAATATTATTGCATTTCAGAACACACGCGTCCACCCACATGTTTTATTTCAATGGTTTTATATATGGAATAGTTTTCAATGCTTTCTCTAGTTTTTGCTTTCCTTCTTCTGTTATATTACCTTCAATATCAAAACCAGTATCTTCTTCAAATTTTGTAGACCAACAACATTTATTACAATGTACCCATTTTGATTCATCAATTTGTGGGATTTCTGGTGGCATTAAATATACTGAACTACCGCAATCTGGACACTTAGGATATTTTTGAGCCATGATAGTATCAATTCTTTTTTGTTCATCTTCATATAGTTCTTGATTTATTTCAGCACTTGTTTCAGCTTCTATTCTACTTTGACAATCATCACATAATCCAGATTCATTATTAACTGATAGTATAACACCACATTCACCGCATTTTAGTATTTCTGCTTGTAGTGTTTTATAAGTGAGTGTAGCAATCATAGCATCTGTAAAATCTAAATTATAAGCAAGCATATTACTAATAATAGTTGCTAACTTTAAGTTTATTACTTGACCGCTAGTGTAATCATCATCTTGTACTGTAAAGTCTAAAATAAAATTCGGAAATTTAAAAGATACATCAATGATAATACCTTTATCGGTAAAGTAGTGATAAATTTCATCACCCATCAGCTTATTTAACTTATCAGATACTTCTAAAGCTAGTACACCTGCTAATATTTCAAGTGTAGTACCTTCTTTTTTCATTGCAACATATTCTTTTTTAACAAAATCAAGTTTCATTAATTCCTGCTTTAGTTCGATTTTTCTGATAATATTTCATCACATAAACTTCTAATTATATAGTTTTATAACATAAATTATCAGACTTACAATTAAGTGGATATAGTTATATAATTTAGAAAAAATTAATTGGAGGTCATGATAATGAAAAGATTTAGTAAGTTAATTGGGGTTATTGTAGTATTTATGGTAATGATGGTTACATTTTGTTCTGTGAGTTTTGCAGCTACGGTAGGACAAGCATTAACTAGTCCAGAGAGTGGATGGCAGAGGATTGATGACACTAACTTATTAATTACATATAAAGGTGATATTAAGAAATTTACAAATGGTTACCCCTGCTATAATAATACATATATACGGTTAGGTTATAATGGTATAGGTTCCGCTGATTTTGTTTTTTATGGTTCAAAGATAAGAATAATTTCATATTGTAATACTGGCTCAGAATCTCAAAATGTTCAAGTTAAAATAGATGGTGTTATAGCTGGTAATTATGATAATCGGACAGCCGGAAATATATATCAGCTCCTCATCTTTGAAAAATCTAATCTAACATCAGGTGCGCACCATGTTGAAATAACTTCATTAGATAAAAGCTCTGTTGGTTCAGTATTAGATGCAATAGATATAGATACAACGGGATACTTAGTTGATGCCCATATACCTAATGTTCCAACAAACTTGAAGGCTATAGCTGATAACAACAAAGTTACTCTAAGCTGGAACTCTGTATCAGATGCAACAAGCTATAATATTTACAGGTCAGAAAAATCTAGTTCTAGATACACAAAAATTGGTTCAACAACATCAGAAGATATAACAACATATACTGATACAACAGCTAAAAGTGGAACTACATACTACTATGTGGTAACCGCTGTTACTGCAAATGGTGAGAGCCAAAATTCAAATGAAGTCTCAGCAACATTACAAGCAACTAATCAACTAAAACTAGTCCTCGAAGTAAATGAAGAAAAACAATTAAGTGTAAGTGATGAATTAAGTGATAATATTGAAATGGATTGGGTATCTTCTGATTCTACAATAGCCACAGTTAATGAAAACGGAAAGGTTAAAGCGATAAAATCAGGAAACACTGTAGTTACATGTACAAGTGAAGATAAATTATATACCGAATCAATTAATGTATTGATAGTAGATTTAGAGTATCAGTTAGCAGTTGATTTAACTGTAGGAGATTCATGCAGATTAACCGTTGATGATTTGGCTAATGCAACTAATGTAACATGGTCATCATATGATGCTAATATTGCAACTGTGACCTCTAAAGGAAAGGTAACAGCTATAAGTGAGGGATTAACATACATAGTTGCAAGTGATAAAGATGGTAATGAAATAGGAAGGATTTATATTAGAGTAAGGAAGTAAAAAAAGTTAAGGATAAACTGAATAGATTATCTTCAAACTAAGGGGATTACTCAGAAATGGGTAGTCCTTTGGTATATACGATTATTTCTAACAAGTTGTAATCCCACCCTATAATTTACCATAGTATATATGAAAAGATAATTACCGCACATTTACAAAATCCATTATAACTTACAAATTGCTTGATTTTATTCCATTTTATAGTATAATGTAATAATAGTTTTTAATTTGTGGAGGTTATAATGAAAAAAACTATTTTACAAAAAATAATTGATAATTTTATATATTTTGAAATTACTTTAATGATTATATCTGCTTTATCATCATTCTTTACTTTTTATCAGTATTTTAGTGAGAGAAATAATAATATTGTTTTTGGAATTGTAACAATTATTGTTTCTTTATTTATTATAATTTTAGCAGTAAAACATATATATCATTTACGAGATTCTTATAATAGAATTATGTCTAAAACTTCTGATTGTTTTCATAAGTTAAATCATAATTTAAGAGACACTTTTTTTGATACAAAAAGGTTAAATGAAACTAATATTTTGACGATAGATTATTTAACAGAGAAATTTATTTCGAAAGTAAAAGATTGCGTTAATTATCTGTCAGATACTCTGTCTAGTTTAACTGGAAAAGAAGTAAATGTTTGTATTAAAGTTTTTGAACCAACAAAAAACGGAAACCCATATGATGAAAATAATGCATATATATCAACACTATGTCGTAGTTCAAATTCACAATCTACTAGAACAAATAAAGATAAAATTTCAAAGGTAATTGATAATACTGATTTTAGTATAATTCTATTCGAAGGAGCAAGCGAATTTTATCAAGTTGATTTAAATGAATATTTAAAAAATAATGAGTATCGTAACTCCAATAAACTTTGGAAAAAACAATATAAATGTACTATAGTTGTACCTATAAGGATAGGAAATAAATTTTTAAATGGTGGTGACGATAATATGTATGATATAATGGGATTTGTTTGTGTAGATTCAAATTCCATTGATACTTTTACAAATTATAATATATTATATTATGTTGATATTGTAAAATCATTTTCTGATGCTTTATATAAATATTTTAAACAATATGAAGTATTTATAAGTCAATTAAAAGTAACGGTATAAAAAGTATTTTAATAGTATAAAATATAAGGGAGGTGAGGTGTTTTCAATGATAAAAGATGCATTAAAAGAAAATCTTAAAAAAAACAAAGATTCTACAGAAGAAAATGATAAAGACGAAAAAAATAAGCAGAGGATTAAGTACTCTGTAAGTTGTTTATTCCCTAATATTGAAGTAAGGGATATTGCAATGAATATTGCTAAAAGATATTAATATATTTTTTCAAGACCTTCTCAATCGGAGGTCTTTTTTCATGGGTAAATTATTGAGTAAAAACTAATATCAACAAAGCGAAAAAGAGACGGGCCGACCATTCTAGAGTGTGGGTTGATTAGTCTCTTTTTTGATGTGTAAAAATAAATCAATAAAGAAAGAAGGTATTGAAATAGTAATAAAATTTAGCGAACAGTTTCAAGAATTAATTAATTTTGATATTCCTAGAGAAATGCTTTCTTCTGTAAAATGTGGACATATAGAAGATGAATTAAAATATGCTGAGAATGGTTTTATTGAAAAATATTGTATGGAATATTAAGCAAAAATAGTTTAATTAACATAGAAAGGACTGATATAAATGATAGATAGATTTATAAATTTAATCAACTCTAAACTAGGTTGTGCTTATATTTGGGGTGGTCAAAATGATGAAATATTAACAAATGAAAAATTAGACCTGTTAATGAAAACTTTTGGACAGGAACATTACATAACAAAGAATTTTGATGCTAGGAAGTGGATTGGTAGGAAGGGGTATTATGATTGCTCAGGTTTAGTTTGTTTTTGTTTACAGAGTTTAGGCTTAATAACAAAAGGGTCTGATTATACAGCTAGTACATTATATAGTCAGTTATGTACTCCTGTGACTAAAGCAGAACTCAAAACTGGGGATTTATGCTTTAATAAGTCAACTACAGGCATTGTACATGTTGGTGTATATATGGGTAATAATAGAGTAACCCATGCTAGAGGTACATTTTATGGTGTATGTAATACGGAGTTATTTAACTCATTTAATACATTTGGCAGATTAAAGTGTTTTAAAGAAGAGATGGAAAAACCTGTAGTTATAGATGAGTTAAAAGAAGCTCTGACATTCTTATCAAAAAAGGCTGGGATTGATTATACTGTTTGGTATAAGGTGGCTAAAGATGTTCGATACTTGGATAAGTGTTTCATAAAGATAGCAAATGCATGGAAGAAAGTGGGGTAGTAGGTATGGATGAAATTATAAAAGACAAGTTTAATCAGCATGAAAAGAGACTTGATGAACATGATAAAAAGATTGATGTACTTGAGAAGGATAATGCAACAAACACCACTGAGATTAAAAATTTGTGTACTCAAATATCAAGTCTAGTAGGAACTTTAAAATGGTTAATAGGTATAGTAGTTGGCTTATTTGGAACTTCTCTTGTAGGGTTCTTTTTTTATGCTATCCAGAGCCATTTATTTAAATAAGAAAGTGGAGGTACATATCTATGAAACAAAATAGATTTAAGAGTTGGGGATTATGGTTGTCAGTTGCAGCTTTAATTGGATTTATAAGCAAGACTTATTTAGTTTGTGAGATACGTCAGTTTGATACTTTGGTTAATATGGTACTTATAGTATTGGCAGGATTCGGTATAATTAATAATCCTACTGATAAAACAAGTATATAGTGGTAGTTAATAATTTAAGCATGGGGTACAGAAAATTGTATCGTATGCTTAAATTTTTTTCGCTTTTTTATTGGGAAATTAAATGTATTTTTGACATCTTCATTGAAAAAGATATATAAATTTGATAGAATAATCTTAATCAAATGACGGGTGTCATTTTTAAATTTATACTTATACAAACCAAGCAAATATGCGACTTCCAGAGTTTAATTTCAATTGCTCACGTTGAAATGATGGGTCTTATCGGAGCAGGTAACAACCCAATGGTTGGTATGACAGTTGCTATTGCTGTTGCTATTGAAGAGAACTCAAAGTAATTTTTTATAGATCTAGAATTCTATGAAAGAAAAAAGAGATGAAGGTGTTTATTTTACCTTCATCTCTTTTTTTTAAGAATTTATTATATGAAACTTAAATTTACATAGTCAATTACAGTATAAAATACCGTCAGATTCTAGAAATTTTTATCTGATTTTTCTTTTTCATGTTTGTCGCTGGCTTTCGATGCATAATGACCTATAATTGGACCTCCAATACAAAAAATAGCCATAAAAATAATAACAACAACTAGCGTTGTGCTCATAATATCACCTCCGTTATTTTATTTAAAGTTCAATAACATTGTGATATCCTTTGTTTTTACTCCCGTTGAAATAATGAGGAATGGATTGACGGATTATCTTACGATAATCAATTGGTTCTCGTATAATAGAATAATTTGCAATAGAAAAATCTTCTGTATATATTTGATGATAAATATAAAAAGGCGAATTATTTATTTGACATTTCTGAATTGACGTTTTCTGGTTTTCATTATGTATATATAATACATCTGCATAAACATAACTTGATAAAATAAGTGCTCTAGAATTATGAGAATGGGTATTAAGCCTGTCGGCAGCTATACTTCCTGGCAGGAGCTGTATAACGATAAGTGCAGCTATTGAGATTAAAATAAGTCTCAAAGTTTTATTCAGCTTCATGTAGTACCCTCCAATTAAATGCACATATTGAGTATAACATAAGTTATATAATGAAGCCTATGAAAAAAATGTAACTTTTTAAAATATTACTTATCTTAACAAATACTAACAAGTAATTCCTATTCGTCCTAACTGTATAATAAGCTAATTATATTTGTAAGTTTTTACACATTTTTTTCGGGAATTTTCAAATAAAGCCCTGTATGATACAATAGCCGGGGAATCAATTTTTTAAACAAAAATGAAGTGTTTTGGTATACTCAACAGACAATATTTGAAAGGTGAAATACATGGGTAATCATAAATATGCTGAGCTTGCAAATAAGCTTCGTGAAGCAATAAAGACAGGGATTTACACTGAGGGACAAAAGCTACCCAGCGAAAATCAATTGGCTTTACAAACAGGTTATAGCAGACAAACAGTGCGTCAAGCAATCAGTGTTCTGGAAAATGAAGGACTTACAAGCCGTATACAAGGAAGCGGCACATATGTTAAAGGTTCTAAGCTACACAGAGAGCCTACTCACAACATTGCTGTAGTAACAACATATATAGGCGAATATATTTTTCCTGCAATTTTACTAGGTATTGACCAGGTGCTTGCAGAAAATGGATATACCTCTATGCTTTTAGCCACTCGCAATCGTGTAGACAATGAGCGTAAGGTGCTGATGGAGTTACTTCAGAAGCCGATAGATGGTTTGATTGTGGAAGGTACTAAGACTGCTCTGCCAAATCCTAATATTGACTTATATGAACAGTTTGGCAGACTAGGAATTCCGGTAGTATTTATAAATGGTTATTACCCTAAACTTAAAAACATCATATATGTTGTTGCTGATGACAGGTGTGGCGGAAAGATGGCATGTGAAATTCTTTTGAAAAAAGGTCATAAGCGTATTGCGGGGATATTTAAAAGCGATGACATCCAGGGACACCGCCGATACGCAGGCTATTCTGAGGCATTATGTAAAGCAGAGCTTTCGGTAGATGATGATAATGTAATGTGGTATAATACGGAGAATCGAGACAGCCTTATTGCAAGTACTATTTTGCAAGTACTTTCGGGTTGTACAGCTGTGGTGTGCTATAATGATGAGGTAGCATTTCAGGTTTTGAAAGAGCTTCAGGAACAAAAATCAGGGACTTATCAGGCTGTTGAAATAGTTAGTTTTGACAATAGCACAATAGCAAAGCTTTCAGCAGTTCCATATATTTCATTGTCAAATCCAAAAGAAAAAATTGGGTATCTTGCTGCAGCTAAAATGATCAATATTTTAAGAAATGAAAAGGAAAAGTCTACAGTGCTGCCTTGGAGCATAGAATAGCAGAAATTAAAAATTTAGTATTTATTTTACGAAATATAAAATAGTTTTTGAGAAATTTCTTCTTGTACCGCATATATTAATGCGGTATTATATTAGAGTAAGTTGTACGTACAACTTGCTCTAATATAATAAAAGTAGTATTAAAGTAGTATTTGAAATTAAAAGACGGCTTAATAGTTCGGAAATAAATATGCAAAGATAGTGTATTTTCGAGCTTCAAAAACAAATGGTTTTTGCTAGTGTATAGGGAAGTGTAAAGTAATACTGTGTTTCTCGTTAAAGCAGAGGCTTTACACAAATAGTTTAACCATAATTTTGTGCCCAATGTGGGCGTGGAGGTAAGCATGAAAGCAGAGCTAAAATTGGTTAGAGACGAAGTTAAACAAAAAATTAAAGATGGAAAAACAGTTCTTGGTATTGAATTGGGTTCTACACGTATAAAGGCAGTATTAACGGATGACAAACATGCACCTTTAGCTTCCGGTAGCTATGAATGGGAGAATCATTTAGAGAATAATATTTGGACATATCATCTAGAGGATGTCTGGACAGGGATACAGAAAAGTTATCAAAAGTTGGCTGAAGAGGTACGGAAGGAGTATGATGTTCCTCTAGAGCAACTCAGCGCCATTGGTTTTTCAGCCATGATGCATGGTTATCTACCGTTTGATAAAAAAGGAAATCAATTGGTACCGTTTCGCACCTGGCGTAATACCATTACGGAAAAGGCTGCGGAGGAATTGACAAAACGATTTAGGTTTAACATTCCGCAGAGGTGGAGTATTGCACATCTTTATCAGGCAATACTAAATGGGGAGGAACATGTAAAAGATATTGATTTTCTAACTACTCTTGCTGGCTACGTGCATTGGAAATTAACTGGTCAAAAAGTACTTGGAGTTGGGGATGCATCAGGTATGTTTCCTATTGACAGTTGTTCTTGCAATTACAACGAAAAAATGCTTCAGCAATTTGACGAAATTGTGGCTGGCAAAAATATTGCGGTAAGTCTTAGGGATATCTTACCAAAGGTACTTATGGCAGGTGATTTTGCAGGTTCTCTAACAGAAGAGGGTGCAAAGCTTTTGGATGTAACAGGAAAATTGAAGTCAGGTATTCCTTTGTGTCCGCCAGAGGGTGACGCTGGAACTGGGATGACAGCTACTAATAGTGTGGCTGAACATACAGGAAATGTGTCTGCAGGAACTTCTATTTTTGCCATGGTTGTGTTGGAAAAGGAATTATCACAGGTTTACCCTGAGATTGATATTGTAACTACACCAAGTGGCAAGTCGGTGGCTATGGTTCATTGCAACAATTGCACTTCAGATCTTGATGCATGGATAGGGCTGTTTGCTGAATTTGCCACTGTTTTGGGAAGCGATATAAATAAGGCGTTGCTATATGATACTCTTTACTTTAAGGCACTTGAGGGCGATGCAGATTGTGGACACTTGCTGGCTTATAATTATTTATCTGGAGAGCCTATAACAAATATGAAGGAAGGTCGTCCGCTATTCATGAGGATGCCCGAGAGCAGATTTAATATTGCTAATTTTATGCGAGTACATCTGTATTCAACACTTGCTACATTAAAGCTTGGCATGGATATGCTATTTGAAAAGGAGCACGTCTACCTTGAACAGCTTATGGGACATGGGGGATTGTTTAAAACAAAGGATGTAGGACAAAAGCTGATGGCAGATGCCATTAATGTTCCTGTTGCAGTGCTGGATACAGCAGGCGAGGGCGGTGCGTGGGGTATTGCTCTGTTAGCAGCTTATATGAAATTTAAAGAGCAGGATGAAAAACTGGAAGATTATCTGGCACAGAGGGTGTTTGCAGAAAAATCAGGTAATTGTATAAAGCCCGATGCCAAGAATGTTCAGGATTTTAATATTTTTATGAAACGCTATTCTGAAGGACTTACAGTTGAGAGAGCTGCTGTTGCTTCAATAAAATAAAAAGGAGTGTATCTTATATGGCAATGAAAGATTATGAGTTTTGGTTTGTGGTGGGCAGTCAATTTTTGTATGGAAACGAAGTTTTGGACACAGTGGCTTCTCGTGCCGCAGAAATGGCTGAGAAAATGAATTCCTCAGGAATTTTGCCTTGTAAAATAGTGTATAAGATTACAGCTAAAACTCCTGAAGAGATTTTTAGTATAGTAAAGGATGCTAATTATCAGGATCAGTGTGCCGGAATTATAGTGTGGATGCATACCTTCAGTCCATCCAAAATGTGGATTAATGGCTTGAAGGATCTTCAAAAACCTTATTGTCATTTTGCTACTCAGTACAATAGGGAAATTCCAAACGATACAATCGACATGGATTTCATGAATCTTAATCAGGCAGCACATGGTGATCGAGAACATGGCTTCATCAGTGCACGTCTACGTATGAGACGTAAGGTTATTGCAGGCTATTGGCAAGATGCCGATGTATTGGAAAGAATAGGAGATTGGATGCGAGCAGCCATAGGTGTTGCATTTAGCAAGACTCTAAAGGTCATGAGATTTGGCGATAACATGCGTAATGTAGCTGTTACTGAGGGTGACAAGGTGGAAGTACAGACAAAGCTTGGCTGGCAGGTTAATACTTGGCCTGTTGGTACTCTTGTGGAGTATATAAATAGTGTTACAGATGATGAGGTAGAAGCATTAATGTCTGAATATACACAAAAATATGAGATTAATACTGACAAGCTTAGTAGTATACGCTATCAGGCAAAAGAGGAAATTGCTATTAAAAAGCTTATGGATAGCGAGGGTTGTAAAGCATTCAGTAATACATTTGAGGACTTGTATGGTATGGAACAGCTGCCAGGATTAGCTAGTCAGCGATTAATGGAACAAGGCTATGGATATGGCGGTGAGGGTGACTGGAAAGTGGCTGCAATGACTGCCATAGTAAAAGCGATGGCTGAAGGGAAAACAGGCGGCACCAGTTTTATGGAGGACTATACCTATGATTTAACAAAGGGTAATGAATACAGTCTGGGAGCACATATGCTGGAGGTTTGTCCAAGTATTACAGCGGCAAAACCAAGAATTGAAGTGCATCCACTTGGTATTGGAGGTAAGGCTAATCCTGCTCGTCTTGTTTTTGAAGGAAAAGCTGGAAATGGTATTGTAATCAGCCTTATAGATATGGGCGGCAGATTACGTCTCATTTGCCAAGACATTGAGTGCGTGAAGCCAATATATGAAATGCCTAAATTGCCTGTTGCTCGTGTAATGTGGCGTGCTATGCCAAATCTACTTGTTGGTGCTGAGGCGTGGATTATTGCAGGAGGAGCTCATCATACAGTACTGACATATGACATAACTGCAGAGCAGATGAGAGACTGGGCTCGTATGATGGACATTGAGTTTGTGCACATTTCAAAAGATACTGTCATTGAAGAACTAGAGCATGAACTATTTCTTGCTGATCTTGCTTGGAAGTTGAAATAGTATCGGCAGAAGATGATTAGAGAAATTTAAACTATCAAAAATCCAATGGCAAGGAGGGAAAATTTTGCTTGAAGCATTAAAAGAAGAAGTTCTTGAAGCTAATTTATTACTGCCTGAGCATGGACTTATCACTTTCACATGGGGAAATGTATCAGGTATAGATCGTCAAAAAGGGCTTGTTGTTATAAAGCCCTCAGGTGTGGAGTATTCTGGTATGAAAGCTCAAGATATGGTTGTTGTAGAGCTTGCTACAGGCAGGCAGGTAGAGGGCGATATGAAGCCTTCGTCAGACACTGCTACACATTTGGTACTGTATCGCGCATTTCCTAAAATCAGTGGCATTGTTCACACTCATAGTCGCTGGGCTACTGTGTATGCACAGGCAGGAATGGGAATTCCAGCTCTAGGAACAACACATGGGGATTATTTTTATGGCGAGATTCCGTGTACACGGAAGATGACGGTGAAGGAAATAAATGGAGAACCAGGTCACTATGAATTGGAAACAGGAAATGTTATTGTTGAAACCTTTAAGGATAAAAGTGCAGATGACATTCCAGCAGTTGTTGTGCATAGCCACGGTCCTTTTACTTGGGGGACAAGTGCAAAAAACGCTGTTCACAATGCTGTAGTGCTTGAGGAATTAGCTTTTATGGCATGGCATAATCAAATGATGAACCCACATATTAAACCAATGCAACAGGAATTACTAGACAAGCATTATCTACGTAAGCATGGTTCAAACGCCTATTATGGACAGTAAAAAAGGTTCAAGCTTAAATGTATGGCGATTGACTTTATAAAGATATTCAATTATATATAGAAAAAATGCACAAATAAGTATATAATATTTTATTATTGTATACTTATTTTTTACATATTTTTTATGATGATTGTAACAATTTTTTAAGTATAATAAAAATTAACCCGATGTACAAAGACTATGATAAATGCATATAGTACATTGCTTAAATGGAGGTTAAAATGGACTTTAAAAGAGAACATTTAAAAGATTCAAAGCGCATAGTAATTAAGGTGGGGACGTCAACATTAACCTATGATACAGGCAAAATAAACTTTACCCGTATAGATAAGCTGGCTAGAATAATTTCGGATTTATCAAATCAGGGGAAAGAAGTTATACTTGTTACTTCTGGTGCTATTGGTGTAGGTGTAGATAAACTGAAAATGCCCGAAAGACCAAAAACAATACGAGAAAAGCAGGCCGTTGCTGCCGTTGGACAATGTGAGCTTATGCATATGTACAGCAAGTTCTTTTCGGAGTATGGGCATACCGTCGCGCAGATTTTACTGACTAGGGATATAATGAGTGATGATCATTGCCGTGAGAATGTAGTAAATACATTTGAAACATTGCTAAAAAAAGGGATAGTACCTATTGTAAATGAAAACGATTCTGTATCCATTGTTGAATTAAAGGTAGGCCAAAAAGACACTTTCAGTGAGAATGACACATTGTCGGCACTTGTTGCCAAACTCATAGAGGCAGATTTATTAATTATTTTATCTGATATTGATGGTTTTTTTGACTCAGACCCAAGGAAAAATCCTGATTCTAAAATGCTTTCGATTATTAATGAAATTACTCCGGATATTGAACTTTGTGCAGAAGGTGCAGGTACAAAGAGAGGAACAGGAGGAATGGTCACAAAGCTTAAAGCTGCGAAAATTGCTACAAGATCAGGAGTAAATGTAGTTTTAACAAATGGGAGTAACCCCGAAATTATTATGGATATAATTAATGGACAGGATCTTGGCACAATTTTTGTTGGAAATAGTAAGTAGATAAAACTCAAAAATTAAAGTGCGCAGGGAATGTTAGATGCTATTCTTTCACTCTCTGTGCACTTTTTATTTATATATTGTTTATCTATATTTTAGTGATACTCGTTGTTTTATGGAAGAACATCCAAGTCTTCATCTGGAAGAGTAGGAAGCAAAGGAGTATCTAGTGTGGATTCCTGACCAACTTGCGGGGATTGAGTATTGGTTCCTTGCCCCGAGTTAACTGGAGGTCCTACAATACTGGATGCACTGTGGATGGTACAATATTCACCTTGAGGAATTTCATATATCCAATCCTTAATCTTTGATACTAAAGATGGGTCTTTAGGAAGGTAAGGAACTGGTCTTTGAATAAATACTCGTTCTTGCACTACTGAAGCAGGACAATATTCATTTGCTAACAATGGCCTGCCATAAATGTCTTTGCTAGTAGTATCCACTTTTGCTAGCACATGGACATCACAGGTATCTGTAGGTTCTGTACCTTTAGCAAAATATTCTGTTCTGATTGCATTGCCTCTAGGGTCTTGGCTGCAATACTTACCTGGTAATTTACCTGAATATATGCAGATGGTTTTCTTTACTATTCCGGCAGGTTGCTGGAAGTCTTTAACCTCTAAATCAGCATGTATCCTATTCATCACTTTATTCCATAACTTAAGGGATTGATTGTACTCAGAGTTTTTTAATGATTTTGGATTATTGTATCCATACCATGTAGCACCCACATAATAAGGTGAAAAACCAACAAACCATTTGTCGTAATTATCGTTTGTTGTACCAGTTTTTCCTGCTGTTGGTATAACTTTTCCAGCTGAGTTTTTAACAGTTCCAAGTCCGCCTGTAGCAGCTGTACCAGAAGTAACAACATCTCTCATCATACTAGTCATAAGAAACGCGGTTGTTTCTTTATAAACAATGTTCTTTTTTTGTTCTTTTGTCTTGTCAAGTATTACATTACCACTTTCATCAGTTACTTTTGTGTATGAAATGGGTTCAAGATAGACACCATCATTTACAAAGGGAACATATGCAGAGGACATAATTAATGGATTAACACCCTCATTAAGACCACCAAGAGCCATAGAAACATATCCTTCTTTTGATCTATCAATATTTGACTTCTTTAGGTAAGCAATTGATTTTTCAGCACCTAAATAATCCATAAAAACTTTCGCTGCGACAACATTTATGGAGCTTCTAATACCACTTCTTATTGTAGAAAGACCTCTAAAGCTTGATTCGGAGTTTTTTGGATACGGTGTAGTTGGGTGTTGTGGATCAAGATAGATTGGAACATCATCTACAACAGTTGCAGGTGTTATTAAGCCTAAGTCTATTGCTGGACCATAAACAGCTATTGGCTTAAAGCTTGAACCAGGCTGCCTTTTCATAGAAGTAGCTCTGTTAAGAGTGAAATTTCCTTTTTTATAGCCATATGCCCCATACATACCACGAATTTGTCCTGTAGTAGGGTCTAAAATAAGCATTGCAGCTTGAGCCTGCATATCAGGATTACTAATCTTTTTGTTTACAGGAAAATTCTCTATATTTGTAAATTCTTCATTCATTACTTTCTGAATTTTTGTATCTTGAGTTGTATATATTTTCAAGCCACTATTGTAAATCTTTATATTAGCAGCATCACTTGAAATATTGTACTTTTCCATTAAATCGTTCTGAACCTGAGTCAGAACATAGTCAACAAAATAACTCTGAACATTATTGACAGAAACATTTTCATCTGTATTTCTCTCGTAAATTTTCAGTTCTTCTGCAATGGCTTCATTATACTCGTTTTGAGTAATTTTACCTTGATCGAGCATTGCTCGTAAAATAATTTCCTGACGTTCTTTATTCCTTTTTATATTGTTCTCACCCAAAGTAGGATCATAATATCCAGGAGATTTTGTAACGCCTGCGATACTTGCACATTCGGCAAGGGATAAGTCCTTTACATCCTTATTAAAGAACTTTTTTGCGGCAGCCTGAACGCCATAGCAGCCTGAACCTGTAGTAATACGATTCATGTAATTATCAAGAATTTGATCCTTTGATAGATTTCTCTCTAGCTGAATAGCTTGCCAAGCTTCCTGTACTTTTCTTTTTATTGTAGTATCTTCATTGCCTGTAATATTTTTAACTAATTGTTGAGTAATTGTACTACCACCAAAGGAAGCATCTCCAAAATGGATTATATAACTAAAAGCAGCCTTCACGAATCTTTTAAAATCAACGCCTCCATGATTATAAAAATTCTTATCCTCAATTGCTATAAATGCGTTTCTCAAATTATCAGGAATTTCAGAATGAACAACAACAACTCTGTTCTCACTGCCTTTAATCTGAGCCATCTCAGCGCCTTCTGAATCGTATATAAAAGAAGTAAGTTTAGTTAATTCAAGTTGATTAGGTGTTATTGCATCAGCACTTTTTAAATAACCAAGACAAGCACCTCCTAATATACCTGCAAAAGTGCAGCCTATTGATATAAAGATAACAACTACTGTTTTCAAAACAGCGAGAGCAAATTGGGAGTAGGTGCTTTTTTTCTTTGTCTTCTTTTTTTGCTCACTTCTGCCTGAAGCAGTATTTTCATTCGATTTCATACATAACCTCCATAAACCAAAATCACAAAATATATAAGTTGAGTATCTCCCTATGCGAGTTAGTGATATAGGAAATAAATAAATATTTGTCTAGGACATTATACCACAAATAGAGGGTAAGTGTATAATTTTTACTAAAAGTCAATTAGGGTACAGCGTCTTTAAATGGTTTATGGTGGGGATGGATATGGAGTTATGAGCAAAGAAGCTTTTGGATACTATCGGTGAAACAAAGGTAATGTAAGGTGGTTACTGCTTGATTGCTCAAATCTACAAAAAGCTGCTCACAGCTTATTAATATGTGAAGAGAACGATGAATACCCGAAATGTAAACTTCGTATTTTCCAACATGATAACCGACCAAAACCGAAACAGGTATAAAATTATTTCTCTATTTCCCATAGTAATTATACTTTTAATCACTGTTATCATGTATATGTATTGCGTAGAGTCACTGTAATTTTTCGCAAAAATACTCCATTTCATTTTGCGTTTGATATGGAGTATTTCAAATACTATTATTTAAATTTACTAACTTTCCGAAACTATAGGAGTTCATACTTATCAATGGTAAGATGGGTGGGTAAATTACATTTCTGTTTGCCCTTCATCTATAACAGAGCTTTTCTTGTAATCTTTCTTTTTGCCCATCAATAATGATTTTGAAGTCTGATTTTCAAGCATTTTACAATTTCCGTCAAATATACTGCCTTCTTCACAAATAAAAGTTTTTACTTGGATATCACCCATCAATTTTGCTGTAGATAAAAGCTTAAGCAGACCTGAAGAGGAAACATCTCCGTCAATGCTACCTGCAACATGTATATTTGATGCTGTGACATTACCTTTAATACTAGCAGCTTCACCTACAAAAAGGTCGCCTTGAACAGAAATATTCCCTGTTAATTTGCCGTCTATTCTGATAATTCCTTTAGAATTAATATCTCCTATTAATTCAGTATTTGAACCAATTAAGGTATCAAAGCTTGCTTTTTCAAAATCCGTTTGTTTATTAAACAATGTCGTTCCTCCCTTAAAGTATAATAAATTTATTTTAAATAACATAATTTAACAAAAGAGTACTTATATTTAAAAGTATATTTATTTGTATGAGTTAAAATCAACATACTCAGTTGGGTCAACTGGAATATTATTAATTCTGATTTCAAAATGCAGATGAGGGCCTGTGCTTAAGCCTGTACTACCCACCAATGCTATTTTTTGACCTTTATTTATATTGTCACCGCTCTTCACTAGTAGCCTTGAAGCATGAGCATATAATGTACGATATCCATTTCCATGGTTTATTATAACATTGTTACCATATCCTTTGGAATATCCTGAGTATTCAACGATACCTGCAGCAGATGCTAATATTGGATCACCGCTAGAAGAGGATATATCTACACCGTCATGTTCTATATTTACTTTTTTAATAGGATGGTTTCTCATACCAAATGGAGAACTTATTTTTCCTGAAGCAGGAATCAAGGTTGGAATTGCATTAACTACCTTTTCAAGTTTTTCTTTTGAAGTCTTAAGTTCTTTAAGCAATTGTTCATCTGAATTAAAGTTTTTATTTAATTGCTCTACAATACTATTTAGCTTAATTAAGTCTAAGCCTGCTTGGCTCGTGCTCTTGCTTTTCACAGTAGAGCCTCTATTAGATTTGGAGATATAATTATCAGCTATTTGCTTGTACATCTTAGTAAACTCATTAATTTTTTGTTTACTAGCTGCTGCATTTGTTTGCAGGGCTTTTATTTGATTATTACTTGCTGCCAACACTTTATTTTGTTCAATAAGTGAGAGGGATAAGGTCTCTATCTGCTGCTGTAAGTCTTTTTTGCTTAATTCCTTAGCTTGTACATTTTTCTGTGATAAATTAATGATATATACTGAAAGTGAAACTGAAAGAATTAAAAGCAATGTAGCTAATATTTTTGCAAATGGTGCTTTAATGGAATACTTCTTAACACTATCGTTACTATTTGGAATTATAACTATTGAGTAGGTCTTATTGAGTTTTTTGATAATACTTGAAAAATTCATTAGTAAATACCACCGTTCTTTATTTACAGTTTTAAATATTTAGTATACAAAGTTATTTATGCTTAACCTTGCCTTTTAGAGGAAATAAATCCATTGTATTTTATCCAACAGTTTAGGTTTTTATGAATTATACAAATAGAAGGCTTCAGTCCTAAACCAAAGCATCAGCTATCAGTCAATAGTAATTGACTGATTAATAATAGTCCAGGAAAAATAAGAAAAATAAGTATAGCTAAAAATTATCAACAAAAATAAAAAATACTATTTTCTTTATAACATTATTAAAATAATGTTGCAATACTTTTTATAAAAATTAAATTTCAATTTTTTTTGTCCGGTTAATATTTAGCATAGGCCGAATTAAAATTAAATGATTTTTAGTGTCAAAATACGATGGGAGATTGGCTTCTATATAGATTTGTTAACTAATAGTAAAATTAATAAAAATAATTTGGAAAATAAAGGTTTAAATACATATATATGTGGAATACTTATAATAACGGCAAACTGATTCAATTAATACACTTAGATTTTGTCCCTTACGAGGGACATTTTTTTTTGAAATTTTATAGAGAATATAAAGATTTATAAAAATAATAAAGGAGCAGTTATTAGCTACTCCTTATACTAGACTAGATTAAATTAATGATTTCAGAAGATGACTTACATTGCTCTTCCAGGAATGATTGCATCAACAATACCATAAACTACAGCACCAATTAAGGCGCCAAAGAGTGTTATATTGTATCCTGGAACAAAAAACTTTATAGCGTATATGATAACAGCAGCTAGTAAAAAACCAGATATTCCTCTTCCAAATGGAGCAGCATTAATTCCTGAAATCATATTTACAAGCAAATCTAGAACAGCAAGAACAACTGCGGCAATTGCAAGTGAAAGCCATGACGAAATTGAAAAACCAGGTGTAAAAAATGCTGTTATTGCTAAAACTACTGCTCCAACAACCAAACGCAATAAAAACTGCCCAATACTGGATCGTTCCCTATGCTTAACTTTTTCCATAGTAAATTATCCTTTCTTGTTAGAGATATTTAACTACAGTATATTTTTCTCTTTATGCATAATAATATTCTGATAAGTTTTGGAAGGTTTTATTTTTTGAATGATTTTTGTATTTATTACTCAACTATCCCATACAGAAAATCTATCGGTGTTCAAACTTATCAATGGTTTGTTGCCGAAATAGTTACTCGAATTAGTAATGGCTCATCTCAGTGTTTTTGCTGCCTTTCCACATTCACCATCCATGGTTCATGGTGTGCTAAAACCGACATCGTGTCGGTTTTCTAGCAAAAAACTTCAATTTGCCAACTAATTCATGCAATTATTTCTAATCCAACTTTCCATTGATAATTGATAAGTTGAACACCTATAATTCAACTGGAAAAGTTGAGTTTATTATATATAAAATTTTTATCAAGCAATTTTATATTTTCTATATTTGGAGATAATCATGCATTAGGATAATAAAAAGTGCAAACAATATAATCATAAAAATATAGGAAGGAGAGAGTTGCGTAAAATTTAAAAAGTCAAATACCATCAATTAATGATAACATTGTATCTATGGTTTGTTTTTTGAACACATGGTTGGTACAAAGTTTTTCTTCTAGATTATATCGGGAAAAACTTTGAATTATATTGACTTTATAAATATTTGCGTAGCGAAATTATTATGAATGAGAATGAAATAGAAATTACGACTTATGATAGGCTACTTAGAGCATGGGAGAATTCCATGGAGCTTGTTAGAGATTATGAAATGTATTCGAAAAGAATAGAGGATAAGAAAGTTAAGGATGTTTTTAAAGAGTTTGCTGAGGATGAAGGAATGCATGCATCTAAATTACGAAATATAATTTTGGATTACAAAAAACAGTAAGCTTGAATAAGGTCAACAGATAAACAAATTAAAAATGCTTGAATTGTAATGGATAATTTGCCATCAATTCAAGCATTTTATATTGAATAAAAAACTTAGCTTTAACTACTAATTCCTGCGATTATTTCTGTTTATTAAGCACTGACTAAAATAATATGAATCAATTTTTTTTGTGATTTACTTTAGCATTAGTGTATCTATTTTTTCCAATGTTTTATAATTATATGAAGAGACAATGCCATCTTGAATGTAATAGAGCTTATCACCAATATATAAGTTGCGACGGCCATACGGTATATACGTGCCATAAATTTCAGGCTGTATGTACTCCAAAATTCCTTTTAAATTAATTTTATTGTTAGCTAGATTAATTACTGCAGCACCTTGACGGTTGTTATTCGAAGTATCTGTAATAGATGCATCAAATACTATATTATTGTTATTTTTATCATACATAACAGCTTTATGATTATAGAAGGCTTCGGAATAGCTGCCTGAGTCACCAAGTACATAGTTTGATATTTCTTTAGGCTTACCCATGTCTGATACATCAAATAAAGATAGCTTGATTCCTCCTTGCCTTGTACCAACTACAACTTCCTTACCGTTAGAATCTTTTTTATATATTTCATAAGTATCCTGCCCTATTCCCAAAATCAGGTTTTCTCCAACAGGGTGCAGATAATTGCTGAATCCGGGTATTTTTAGTTCTCCTGTTACTTTAGGATTCTTTGGGTCAGATAAATCAAATACAAACAGTGGATCCATTGTTCTATAGGTTACGATATATCCTTTGTCTCCCATAAAACGTACCGAATATATCTGCTCACCCTTTGCTAAGCCTGTTACTGAACCGCAAATATTAAGAGAATTATCCAGCACGAACAGGTTGTTTTCACTATTCCAGGTTGTAGCTATTCTAAAATATCCATTGTATTCGTCCATTGAAAATTGATTTAATACATAACCATCTACTTTGCCAGAGCCGGCATACCCTATATTCATTTTGTCTATATTAAATTTGGTAATTGTTGATTGACCATTATAGTTATTACCCACTAAATAAAGGGATGAATTATTCATGTACATAATATGTCCGGAGGCTGCAATTGCTTCAACCTGGGTTTTTTCATTGTTGCTTATATTTATGGCAGATATTACTAAGTAGCCAAATGATTTTCCTTCAGGTAATATCATAATGTCATTAATAGGTAATGCTTCATGCTTATTGCTTACTATAGTATCTCTCATATAAGGCAGAACTATGTCGTTATACACGTAGGTGTTTGTTACTAGGTACACTATATCACCATTTTTTCGGCTGGATTGATAGCCACCTTCCATTTCATGGCCTTTAATAAATTTTGGGTTCTGGTGGTCAGATATATCATAAATATCTACAAAGCTGTAGTTTTTATATCTATAAGGCATATATAGCTTTGCATCTGGAGCAATATCTGTAGTTGCTTGAATATCTTTTTCAATAGGAGTATTAGATGTAGATTTCTGTTCTGGCAAGGTGTTATTTTGAGTTTCATATCTGCTGCCCATTAAAACAAGGCGGTTTTCATCAATGTATATTTCAGCTACTGTTTTATTTTGTGGCAGCTTGATAACTGCTGACTCCTTTAAAGCTCCGTTGCTATCAGTGCTGACGATACGGACTGCATTGTTTCCAGAAATATAAATGTACTTTCCATCTGTTTTAACAATATCAGCCTCATCAATTCCTTGTACCTGCGTATTTGTGGTGGAATAATCAGATGAGGAATTTGTCGCATCAGATTGAGCTGAATTGCTTACAGGGGAGTCTGCAGCTTTAGAGGCACCTGAATCTACATCTTCAGAAAATGTTACTAATAAACTGTCACGCCTAATACCCCACTGAGACATAACCGATTTTATCTGCTCAAGAGAGGTCGCTTTAACTGCAGCTCCTATTTTTTGCTTGATTTTGTCTGCAAGCTCTTTATTTTCTTTTAGCTTAATTTCAGAATTACTTATAGCAATTATTTTGTTATAGTATGAAACCTTACGACCCAATATGTCTTCACATATTACTTTTATGGGCACCATTGTACGCTGGTTTAAAATAGAGGTTCTTGTATCAAGCTGAATCTCTTTTTCTGAAAAACCTTCCTTAATAATATATTTCTTTTCTCCTATTGGAAATATGTATTGCTTGCCGTTAGAGTTTATTACCGCTTTTCTTTGTGCTCCGTTATAGCTGACATCGGCCTTAAAATATTCTGATAGCGCACGCAGTGGAACTAATGTGCGATTGTCAATAACTGTAGCTGCAACGTCTAGATTTTGTGGGTCTAAAGGTGAAATTTTGTCCTGTGAAAGTATAAGAGGACTTCCTACATAAAGATAGACATCACTGTATGTATAATTTTTTGCAGCTGTGTTTTCTTGAATTGGTAGAGCTAATGACTGACCTGAAGCAGGAAACACCATACTAAATAAAATTGAGATGGTAAGAGCCAAAAGGCTACCAGATATAAGTTTTTTTTTCATTTTAAGTTCATCCTTTCTATAGATATGGTTAATTAGATTATATAAATGTAAATAATTAGGGTTTGATTAACGCATGTAAACATGCACAGATACTGCTTTCTGTTAACATATTTTGCTCTATATATACTAAGCCTTTACAATAGTTAATTACAATTTTGCTCGTGATTCAAGAAATTGGTTAGTTAATTTATTTCATTGTAAAAAACTCAACAGTTTGTAGGGGATTTTTGCTTAAGACTACTTACTGTTGCTTTTTCGATATAAATTCAAAGCTTCAATTATATTTCTGCAATTATTTCTAACAAAGCATTGCTATTAAAGTAAGTATACTTTTATAGTTATATTCCTTTACCTTTTATAAGACTTCGTTTTTTGTTGTTAAAATTTAGTTTATATATTGATTTGATTGTGAAATAATATGTATATAAGCTTAGACGATAATTGCTTGGATTTGTTCCGTAAAATTATAAATTTGTTGCTACTTTTCATAATGATAAATATTGTGTATTCTTAATATATAAATCTAGATATTGTTTAGTATTTACAAATTAATATAATTAACTTAAACTTCGCACATAAAAATCTAATGGTGCGATAGAACTATCAATGGTTTATTGAAATGGTTCATAAAGTGTGACAGCAGAAGAATTTGCACTTGCTGAACAAGTTGTATAAATACAACCTATAAAAATACAACCGTAAATATAGAAGGATACTACTTTAGTTATCTCATAAATACTAAATTGTATTTATTTAGCAAACTAGCTTATAAAATTATTTGGCTTTTCATAAAGTCAATTACGGTTGAAACCTTCGCCTTCCAGCATTTATTTGAAGGTTTCAACGGTTTGGGTTATAGGGCTTGTACTTCAGGAGGCTTTAGCCTCAAACCCAAACTATTGGCTTTCAGCCGATAGTAATTGACTTTGATATTGCTGCCATACCTGATGCTACTAGGCTTTAAGCAGTGTATTCAACTGCAAAGTTTGAGAAATTAATATTTTTGAAAATAGGAGTTTTATATTACAATGGTTAACCGCAAATTCACTGGTACCGCTAGACACACAATAGTAGCCAGCTTTGCGAAGATAAATTATAAAGGGTTTACTAATTTTATATAGCTAAAAAAGGAGTGTAGGATTATGAAGGTTATTGCTATTAACGGAAGTCCGCGTAAAAACGGAAATACCAGCCAGGCTCTGAAGGTTATGACAGATGAGCTGGAACAGCAGGGGATAGAAGTTGAAACAATTCAAGTGGGTCAACTTGATATTCATGGCTGTATCGGCTGCGGTTATTGTTGGACTTCAGATGAGCATCACTGTGTTTTCAAGGACGACATTGTTAATGAGACTGCGAAGAAAATGCGTGAAGCCGATGGATTTATTTTATCTTCTCCAACCTATTATGCAGGAATAGCAGGAACTATGAAAGCTTTTCTTGACAGAGTGTTTTATACAAGCTCAGCTTATTTTAAATACAAGGTAGCAACATCTATTTCTGTTGTAAGACGTGCAGGTGGTGTAGATGTGGTACATCAGCTTAATAACTATCTTAATTTGGCTCAGACAGTCATACCGCCTTCTCAATACTGGACTGTAGCATATGGCAGGGAAAAAGGAGAGGTCCTTCAGGATGAGGAGGGCATTCAGACTCTTCGCAAAAATGCTAGGGCTATGGCATGGCTGCTTAAGACAATTGAAGCAGGCAAGGATAAAATTCCTGTTCCCATGGAAGAACAACGTGTCATGACAAATTTTATAAGATAGTAATTCGATTTTTGCAATCAGTGGAACTTGTAATCAGTGATATAGGTATAGACTAAACGTGAATTAATCAAACTTCGCACATAAAAAACTATTTCTAACCCAACTTTCGAATGAAAAGTCGAGCTGTGCTCAAGTTTACCAAAGATTGTTGTTCAGTAAACTAACTATAAAATTATTTGACTTTTAATTTGATGTTGCTACCAAATCTAGTGTTACTTGGTTTTAAGCGGTATATCCAACTGCAAGTTTGAGTTAATTACTATAAGCTGAAAGACGATAACATTTGCCTAGATATCTAAGGTCAGAAGGCTAACAGCAACAATAGCTTTGTTGTTCAAAATCCAACGGCTTAAAGTCAGCTGAAATGGCCTAAAAACTAGTTGATACATTTACCACATTGTCAAAAACCTATGAAGAACTGCGAAAGTTGAGATGGTATTCAATGAATTAATAAAATGCATATACCATACAGGCTGGCAAATAATTATTGCGTGCGAATTAAATATTAAGGGGGAACAAGTCCATGTCGGTGAAATTAACAGATAAAATTAACCTAAAGGTATGCATGGACTAATTATAATGAAGCAATTTTCTCAAAAAACATTATCAAAGAGTAAAATATATACAGTTGAAATAACAGGATTGACTCATGAGGGTCAAGGAGTAGGCAAGCTTGACGGTTTTGTTGTGTTTGTAGATGGCGCTCTTATCGGTGAGATAGTTGATGTTAAAATTATTAAACAGACAAAGAGCTATGCAGTGGGGAGTGTAGTGCAACTTCAAAAGCCTTCTGAGAAGAGGATTGAGCCTTTTTGTCCGGCCTTTGATAAGTGTGGTGGTTGCTCAATTCAACACATGTCATATGAGGCACAGCTGGAATTCAAGACAGATACTGTTCGTCAGAATCTTAAGAGAATTGGCGGACTTGATAATTTGCAAGTCAACAATGCTATTGGAATGGAGCAGCCGTTTCATTATAGAAATAAGGTTCAGTATCCTGTTGGAAACTGTGGTTCTGATGTAGTAGTAGGATTTTACGAAAAGGGTTCTCATAATATTATTGAAAGCAAGGAGTGCAATATTCAGCCACTAGAAAGCAATGAAATAAGAGACATTGTTCGTGATTTCTTTAAAGCAAATGGAATCAGTATTTATAATGAAAAGACAGGCAAGGGCTTTTTGCGTCATGTTATGGTCAGAAAGGGCTTTAAAACCAATGAATTAATGGTTGTACTGGTGGTAAACGGTAAAAAAGTGCCTAAAGCAGACCAATTGGTAAAGCTTTTGTGTGATAGATATGAAAATATTAAGAGTATTATCGTTAATGTGAATACCAGAAACACCAATATCATTCTGGGTGATAAGAATACCTGCATCTATGGGCAGGAGTATATTTCAGATTATATTGGAAAATTCAAGTTTAATATTTCACCTCTGTCTTTTTTTCAAGTCAATCCTGTACAAACAGAGGTTCTGTACAATAAGGCTTTCGAATATGCGGGACTTACAGGCAATGAGACGGTTTTTGACCTGTATTGCGGAATAGGAACTATTTCACTCTTCTTATCGGAAAAAGCCAAAAAAGTTATTGGAGTAGAGATTGTCCCTGATGCTATTGTCGATGCTAAAAGAAATGCTGAACTAAACGGTATAGAGAATGTTGAATTCTTGGTGGGTGAGGCAGAAACTGTAATTCCGAAGTTGTATGAAGAGGGAACTAAGGCAGATGTTGTTGTGGTTGACCCGCCAAGAAAGGGTTGTGAAGAGGGTCTACTGAAGACACTTGTTGACATGCAACCCCAGCGCATCGTATACGTAAGCTGTAACCCGTCCACGCTGGCGCGAGACGTGAAGTTTTTGTGTGAGAATGGGTTTGAGGCAAAATGTGTGCAGCCAGTAGATATGTTCCCGTGGACGGGGCACGTAGAAGCGATAATTCTGATGACAAGATGTGGTTCTGAGGGGGAAAAGTAGGGTTCGACCACAAGATGTTGTGGTTTGAGAGGTCAAAATTGGAAGGATTTAGGATAAAAATGTCATCTGTCTGGGGCCTGTTTTTTAGGCAAAAATATAGATGACAAAGATAATTTCTATAAAATTTAGAGTTTTTACATGATATAACGAGGCAAGAAAATGTCCCCCACTTCTATAAGTGGCGGGTATCGCATTGATTTTCAGGCGGTGAGAATATCTCCCGCCTCGATGAAACGCCGCTGATGTAATGAAATTTTTCTACAATCGAAAAATTTCATTTTGAATCTAGGCGTTATAAAGAGGGGTTGCCATGAAGGAAGTAATTCGTAAAAATATTGTGGATTTACCTTACAGTTTACATGATTCCAGAGTAAATAAAATGAGAATTGAAGATAAAAGAATTGTAATGCATTTCAGCGAAGGGTTTTTTAAGCCAATGAATAATGACTGCTTGTCTGTTAAAGAGAATGCGGTGATAAGTATTAATGGTTTGGATCTAGACTTTTGCTATGTATATCTAATAAATACAGTGGGCGGTTGTGGGAAATTTATAGGTGAAAAATTTAGCTTAGTAGAATTTGTAAATCGTTTTCTAATATTGATTTTGAAATTGTCGATGAGACTTATGGTTACAATCAATCAAAGTTTTCTGGCTACTTATACAACGATAAAGAAATTAAAGAATGCATTATTGAGATTTATCACTTTGGTGATATGAAGTATATTGTAGAAGCTTAAAGTTATTAGTATTAGACGTTTGCAAAATGAAAATTGATGAAAATGTGGATAATTTTTTAAAAAATTGACTTTTTCAATGAAGTTATGCAATGTCCAGGTCTGGAATAAAAATACAAGTGAAAGACAAAATAGTTCATCTGCAAAGTCTGTATTATCAATGGTTGCAGCATTCTGCAATCGACTAAAGTTATTAGTATGAAAAGGAGGGATGGGCTTGGAACAATATAATCGGGTTATTGATTTGTGGCAAGCTTACGACATTACGTCTTCAGCTGATTTGGAAAAATATCTTGAAAGCTTTAGAATCCTATTCGCATTTCATTCTGGAAAGATAGAGAACGATGAAATTACCTATAATGATACAAGAGAAATCTTTGAAAACGGTAAAGTAGTAAGCTACACAGGAAGTCCCCGCACTCTGTTTGAACAACATAATCAAAAGCTTTGCTATGAGTTTCTCAAAGAGAAAATCGTAAAAAGGGAGCCTTTGAGTGTAAATCTAGTAAAAGAAATACACAGAGTTCTGACTGGAGGAACATATGATGAACGCAGATATATTGTTAATGAGGAACGCCCCGGCGAGTTTAAAAAGCATGATTATGTGACTGGTATAAATGAAGTTGGCTCTGCTGCCCAAAATGTGGAGAGTGACTTGTCAGAGCTGATTGATGAAGTAAATGAATACAGTGGTAAGAATGTCTTAAAGGCTGCTGCCTATCTGCATGCTAGATTTGAGTATATCCATCCATTTGCAGATGGTAATGGACGTGTCGGAAGGACACTTATCAATTACTATCTTATGATACGGAAGCATCCTCCACTAATCGTCTATGACGAGGATAAGCGGATGTACTTTGAATGCCTGCAAAAGTATGATGAATCTGAGGATTTAAATCCACTTTATGAGTTTCTTAAATATGAGACAGAAAAAACATGGGAAAAGGCACTGGCTCTCGCTGATAACATGATATCAGAACGAAAAGGCTTGTCGGATTTTATTGAGTAAAGATTTTCTCTAGGATGTCAGCACATTTATCTTATGAATTTTTATTTAACCAAAATTGTAGACGTTATATTTACCACATTAATAACTCATACTTATAAAAAATGTGAGGTGATACGCATATCCAGACAATTTTTTATTGCCGATACGCATTTTGGACACAGAAATATTATTGAATACGAAAACAGACCATTTCTTACTACTGAGGAGATGGATAATGCGCTAATAGCAAATTGGAACAATACCAAGAAATTCTTCGATATAAAATAGACCTCTCAAATTACTTAACTATGTAGTCAAGAAAAGTAATATTAATACTCAATTTTAACAATTTGCAAAGTAACATAAAAACATATAATAATCCAGAAAAGTTTGCAGTCTTATAATATAGGGAGAGTTAAAATGATAGCTGATTATAATCTTGCAGAGAAATCGAAAGAACAGTTAGTGGAATTAATAAATAAACTACTTATTAGATTGTCAGAGAAAGAACGTATAGAATTTATCTCACGTTGGATAAGCCCTCAAGCTGCGCTTAGCGAGGTTTGTGCAGGAGATAGTAATAATTTTATAGTGAGGGTTGAAAGGTTTTGTAAGGATTGCTTGGATAAAAAATACTATGTAGAGCCAGATTGTGAAGATTATTACACAGATTATGATGACGATGTAGATTATTCTTCTTCGAAATGGGCTGAAGAGTTCGAACAGCTTTATAAATTGGCAGTAATGTTTTCGAGAAACAGTGATTTTGAAGTATCCCTTAAGAGTTTTGATATGCTGTTTGATTGTCTGCAAGAGGCAGAGCATGATGAGGAGATTCTTGGTACAACAGACCCTTTAATATATATAGATATTAATTGGGATTTAGTTTTTGAAGAATATTATAGATCTATTGCGGGCTATTTAACAGATAAAAGGCAGTCAGTATTTAAAGCAGTGGAAGTATGGATGTGTGGGGGGAATCAGCATTCAAAAAGTATATTCAATTACTTTTCAGATATTAATCTTATTGAGGAGGCTATCAGATATAATATAAACGAATGCTCGGAATGTTGGACAATACAGCATGAATTATATGAGCTCCTAAAAAGCTTTTATATAAAACAGAATAAAGTGTTTGATGAAATAATGATGCCAGAAAGCATGCTGTGTTATAGTAAGAATTTTACATATGATGTAGTGCAGGGCTATACAAGTCATCAAAAATGGAGCACTGCAGTTGAAATTATTCTTCCTGCTTTAAAGGTTATTGATAACGAACGCATACTGGAAGCTCTTAATATCAATTTGATAAGCTGCTATAATGAGTTAAAGCAATATGACAAGGGGCTAGAGGTTGCAACTGCTCTTTTTAAGAAATATCCTAATAAGCATGATTACTATTTGAAGGCTAGGAGACTTGCCGACAAGATAAAAAGGCTTGATTATTTTGTAAAGGAAATGATTGCATATGCCAAGACTTGTGATGGATACTACTCTACCGAAATCCTTCTAAGAATACTATCCTCTGAAGGGTGTATAAATGATATGATTAATTTTGCCTTAAAATCTGATGGATATAGAAGGCATGATTATATGAAATATACCTTTAAGTCTCTAATCTACAGAGCACTAAGAGGCAGGGACAGAGAGAATATTCCTGTAGTGTTAAAGGAGCTAATAGGTGGATTAGAGCATGGTAAAATTTCTGGAATAGTTGATATGGTAGATGGCTTTCAAAGTTTAGAAATAGAAAGAGATTTATTGCAAAGTGCTATTAATATTCTAAAGGATATAATACAGTTCCATATAGATGCTGCTAAGAGGACAAGGTATGCAAGAGCAGCTTATTACTGCTCTCTGATACAGGGGATTTATATATACCTGAATGAGAAGGATGAGTTTGAACATTATTATGGTACTATAATATCAGGAAATACTAGAAAACCAGCTCTAAGAGATGAGATGAGGAAGGTGCTTTTAATAAAGTAGATGATTTTACTTTTTATCAATGTAAAGGAATATACGTTGACGTGAACATGCTTTGTGCAAGTTATCATGAAAATTATTAGCCATATCAAAAAAGGTTATGTAAAGATAAAAAATAATAGTAGATTTAAATAAATAAAATTATATTCAGGGTGTATTTGAAATGATAGAAAGATTGAAGAAGGAGTATTGGTTTAAGAGGAGAAAAAAATACTAAGGCAGGATGGAAATCATCCTAAGCCGATAAAAAAGAAAAATTCATCAATTAAGGCTAAGTTAGAGGTCAATTAACGACTATCAACTTAGCCTTTTTATATCAATTAATATGGGAGGTTTGCTATGAATAATAAAAAAATGATTGTTATACCTACACTATCTAAATTTGAAAACTCGCTTGGAATATACAGTAGGAAAATTAAAGCAGCGATATTTATACCAAATAAAACAGAACATCTGAACTCATCTCTACTCGAGTCATCATTATGTCGGTTAAGGTTTCTTGACATCGTTAGACAGTTTAATAATGAAAAAGGATTTCAAAGAGGAGTCAAAGGAATAAAGAGGTTGCATTATATGTGTAGTAAAGGGCAGATAGATATGGTTATCTGCTATTCAAAGGAAAACGTAATAGATTATGAAAATAGTTTAGATAATGAGGATAATTCCATAAAAAAGTATGGCACTGCTTTTTATTGCATTAAGGAGTGTATTCTTTTAAAGGCTGATGAGATTATCCCTCTGTCATAAAATACAAACCGGTTCTAACACTTTTCTATCACTTGTAGTGTTAGAAAAGTGTTAGAAGCGATAGAAACTGAATAATGATAATGAAAACAAAAATGAGCCTCATTTCACATCTTAAGATCACCTATTATGGGTCATGTGTCTGGTGCGCCAATTAGTGGTGATTAGACATAGTCTTATTGCGTAAATATGGGAATATGCTTTTAAAACTGGTATAATAGAAATGCATGAAAGGGGTGCATTCATGAACTCTGAAATAGTTATGTATCAGACAGAAGACGGCTTGACAAAAATAGAAACAACATTTGATGGTGATACCGTATGGCTTTCTTTAGACCAAATGGCGGAGCTGTTTCAACGCGACAAGTCTACGATTTCACGTCATATAAAAAATATATTTAATGAAGGGGAACTTGAACGAAATTCAGTTGTTGCAAATTTTGCAACAACTGCTTCCGATGGTAAAATCTATCAGGTTGACTATTATAATCTCGATGTGATTATATCTGTCGGTTACCGGGTAAAATCTATTCGTGGTACACAATTTCGGATTTGGGCAAACAGCATCTTAAAAGAATATCTGAAAAAAGGTTTTGCCATGAATGATGAACTACTTAAAAATAATGGCAGGGGAGTTTATTTTGATGAACTCTTAGAACGGATTCGGGACATCCGTTCGGCAGAAAAAGTCTTCTGGCGAAAAGTTCTTGATATCTATGCAACAAGCGTTGACTATGATCCAAGAATGGAAGCATCAATGCAATTTTTTAAAAGCGTGCAGAATAAAATGCACTGGGCAGCTCATGGACAGACAGCAGCAGAAAAGATTTATTATTCTGCAAACGCAGAAAAACCATATATGGGAATGCTAGGTTTTAAAGGAGAACAACCTACTCAAGCCGAAGTGTTGATTGCAAAAAACTATTGTACAGAAGAAGAACTATCTGCCTTAAATAGTATTGTATCAGCATATCTGGAATTTGCAGAAATGCAGGCCAGAAGAAGAATCCCAATGTACATGTCTGACTGGATAGAGACCTTGGATGGATTTCTGAAGTTATCCAAACATGAAATTCTGACACATGCCGGTAAAATCAGTGCCAAGGCAGCTGAGTTAAAAGCAAAGGAAGAATATAAAAAATATAAGCAACTGAATTTGGACAATGTTTCTAAAGTAGAGAAAGACTACATAAAAGTTTTGGAAGCTTTGGAAATAAAGCTATTGGGAGAAGGCAAAGATAAATAGAACTATTCATATGAACAGTTTTGAAATAAACGGATGTTTATATTCGGCGTTGTGATTTTGGAAGAGTAATATAATCCTTCAACCTACCCTTGAAGCGATAAAAATGATGACGTATAATTATGCAATATTATGCAGTTTGAATGTATATAAGGGCACATTACAGAAGAAAAATGCATAAATATGCAAAAATAATGTATAAAAACGGTGGATATGTTTCCGTGGACGGGGCACGTGGAAGCGACAATTCTGATGACAAGATGTGGTTCTGAGGATAAAAAGTAGGATTTAACCACAAGATGTTGTGGTTTTGGAGTGAATTTGGGGCGAAAAACGAGCTAAAAAACGCTCGTTTTTGGGGCTCAAAAAAGGGCAAAAATATAGATGACATTGAGAGCTTGAAGAAAAACGAGTGCTTTTTAGTGGCTTTAATGGCAACAATACCAAAACAGAAACTGATTACATTGATAGTGCATACATACTCTGTGGCAGCTGTTCAGAGCCAAGGGCGAGCAAGTAGGGTGACGGATATAGAAGAAGGTAGAATTATAAAAGAAGACGATGGAATGCTAGTATGTATGGCGGAAGTTAATGGGTATCCAGATAGATTCATATGGAAGTTCAAGACAACTCAGAGACTTAACCATAACCACAAAAAAGTTGCTAGGATAACAATCCTAACAACTTTTTTGAGAGTGTGAAATTTTTTCTGTAAATAGCTTTCTATGATAATAAAATTAGAGGTATGAAGGCCGAAATAGCTTTCATACCTTGTTTACAATATAATGAAAATTTAAGAGTATGTCAAGCTCACCCCTTTTTAAAGAGTGTCTTTACCAATTGCTAAAGTGTTATTGATGAAGCCTACCTTCGTACATTATGGACAATTCCCCATAGACCTTACCCCAATTTCTTAGAATTTGTGTCCATTTCTTAGTAGCCTCGAATGTAGCTAAATAGAGAGCTTTAAGAAGGGCTGTCTCACTTGGAAATACACTCCTTTGTCGATTTAATCGGCGATAGGTGCTATTTAAACTTTCAATGGAGTTAGTTGTATATATAACCTTACGTACATCTGAAGAAAATTTGAAAATTGGACTGATTACATCCCAATTTGTTGCCCAGCTCTTCATTGCATTTGGATAACGGTCTTGCCATTTATCTGCGATTCTTTCCATACGCTCATGTCCTGTTTCTTCAGTTGGAGCATGGTAAATTGTTTTAAGGTCATTAGCAAATTCCTTTTTATCCTTGTCTGCTACATATTTTAGAGTATTCCTAACCTGATGGACAATGCAACGCTGGTATTCAGTGTCTGGGAAGGCTACTGCAATGGATTCTTTTATGCCAGATAATCCATCAGCACATAGAATAAGAATATCCCTAACTCCTCGATTCTTAAGCTCATTTAGGACGCTTAGCCAATATTTGCTGCTTTCATTTTGTCCAACATTAATGCTGAGTACATCTTTCTGACCATCTTCATTAATGCCAAGAATTATGTAAGCAGCTAGTTTTTTAATGACGTTATTATCTCTTACTGAAAAATGAACAGCATCAATAAACACAATAGGATAGATGCTAGAAAGTGGTCTATGTTGCCATTCTTCGATTTCTGGTAAGAGTTTATTAGTAATATCCGATACCATACCCTCACTGACCTCAAACCCGTAAATATCCTCTATTTGGTCTGATATTTGACGAGTTGATAAGCCCTTAGCATACATGGCAATGATTTTTTCTTCTATTCCAGAAATGTCTTTTTGACGCTTCTTAACTATTTGTGGTTCAAAAGTACTTTCCCGATCCTGAGGGACTTCAATTTCCATTTCACCATACTTACTACGTATTGACTTAGGTTTCCTACCATTCCTTGAATTAGTGTTGCCAGTGCGTTCGTACGGCTCATAGCCAAGATGTTGATCCATCTCAGCTTCCATCATACTTTGAATGGTACCACCAAGAAGGTCTTTTAGTGCTTCCTGGATGTCTTCTGCAGACTGGATGTCATACTCCTGAAGCAATGCCGCTATAATATTCTTTTTCCCTTCGCTCATTAAGCTTTTTCTCTTTACCATAAAAAACAGCCTCCTATGATATTTAAATTTTATCATAGAAAGCTGTATTTACAGACTTTTTTTCACACACTCACTTTTTTATTCCCATTTGAACGATGCTTATCACTTTTCTAATGCTTTAATTCTATATTTAAGCTCTTTTAAATTCATAACTTCATCTGTTTCGAAAGATTGGATCTCAGAGGTATCTTCAGAATCAGAGAGAGTATTCACTGAATCAGTACTTTTTTGTCTGATTTTATTAAAGCCTTGGCTATAGCTTACCAGTCTATAAACGCCATTTGGATTTTTGCATAAAAACAGTAAAAATTCGTCGCCCTTTTCTAGTTTTTTATCTCCGTCGCCAAACATACCAAGTTCAAAATTTTTATCGGATGAACCCTTTAAATCCTCCACAGATTTCATTTTATATATAGTTGCATATCCTTCTGATGTTTTTGCAGTTACCTTTTGTTTATTTTTATTTCCGTTAAATTTACACCTGACAATTAAATCGGATTTGGTTATTAATTCATCCTGGCTCATTCTTATTTCACTAAAGTGTATTGAAGAGGTTTCTTCATTTATTTCACTAAAGGATATGTTTTCGTCGCTGACTTTACTATTTAAACCGAAGTTGAACACATATAAGGTTGACAGAAGAGCTATTAATACTACTCCACAAATGACCAAAATATTTTTTTTCATAAATTAAAGCCTCCATTCAATATGTAAATAATTCCTTATTTTATTTTTGCTGCAACAGCTTGTACACCACTAATATCGTCACTTTCCAATGTTCTCCAATGGTATGTTAGATTGTTACCCATAGAATCGTTAACACTATAATACATGGTTTGATAAAGTGAAGGAGATGTATTTTGTGGAGAACCACCTCCAGGAATTGAGTTATTATGTGCTAATCCTGCTGCATGACCCAATTCATGAGTTACAGTTCCTTGCCGATCAAAATAGGAACTGCTATTTCCGTCTCCCCAATTACATGTAGAATTCGTATTCATAATAATATCAAATTTATTATAATTGTTATCTTGAGTTACACTACAAAACCCTGATGCATTTTGTGGAACGTAATAATCTATATAGTTGGCAAAATCATCAAATGTTATATCTGATCGTGCATCATTAAAATAAACAAATCCTGTACTATCTCCGCTTCTAGTAAAAGTTATTCCATTAGAAACATTAGACCATGCAGTTGCAGCATATATTGTCGCTAACCTTTGATCTGAAGTCATATCATTAGTGTAATAACTTAGATTTTTTGTAGTGGGATGACCATAAAACAAATTGTAAGCAAAAGAATTGCAAGCAAGAGTAGCAAGTAGTAAAGTAATAATAATCATAAACTTTAATTTTTTCTTTTTCATATTAAACCTCCAATAATCAATAAATTAGTATAATTATACATTATTTTAAAATAAATGTAAATAAAAGTTAAAATAAGGTTTGTTGTAGAGGATATATAAACAACTGGTTATATACTTAATAGAGTAGTGAAGGTATCAAAATATTGAGCATTATAAAGTAGAAAAGGGTATATTTTAAGCAGGACTATACTTTTCAGCGTTAATCAAGCCTTTTAGCAGAATTATATTACTGCGCTAGTGCATACTCTATAGAAGCTGTTCAGAGCGAAGTGCGAGCAAGTAGGATGACGGGCGTAGAAGGTGGTAGAATTATAAAAGAAGACGATGGAAATGCTAGTATGTATGTCAGAAGTTAATGGGTATCCAGACCGATTCTATGGTTAAGAATCATAATAAATAATTATACACTTGTCAGAAAATCCAAATTAATATTTAATTATAATCATGATATTAGTGAAAAATAACATTTAAAATCAAACGGCTAAGTTTTAGGTTGACTTAAAAACTACAAACTTGGCGTTTTTTTATACCCAATAAAAGAAAGCGAGGTCAACATACAATGTCAAAATATTTTATGTACGGTACAGAGCTGCAGGAGCTGGAACATATGATGATGCTTGTACCGAATTTTATGCCAAGAAGAAGTGGGGTGATTATAGTGAAAAAGCTACAGAATAAAAATGAAAGTATAAGATGCATTGACTGTAATTATTTTATTCGTAGTCAATGTAGTAAGAATATTTGTAGTTGTTTTGCAGAAAGATTTGAAGCAGGAATGATTTGTTATGAAACTATTGTTAAAAACTGCTATAAGGAATTCAAATCATACCGTTTCAAGAGAAGGCTTACCCGATTAGTCAGAAACTTTGATGGGGATATTTTTATAAATCCAATTCACCATTTCAGATTTTATAAAGTCTGCCGAATACAAAATGTATCAATGAAAAATAGAAATCATAGTTACCTTGCAGTGTTGTTTCTGCTTACTTCAGATGACAGGCTGTGGGATTTGGCAAAGGGACATACATATTTAGACTGCTTTGATTTTAAAAGTATGAACCTGAATGGAATTAATACTGATGGTTATGCTTTATACCAGACAGCACGAACAATTCTTCTGGGCAAAGAGTACATAAGGGTGAATGAAATAGCAGATAAGGATTTAATTGGAGAGGATGTATTCAAAGCTATTATCAATGCTATTTTGATTTCCAAGTATGGAGCAGATATGTTCCAAGTGAATTGTTAATAAGAGTTGCTTTTATCAATGGGGTGCTTATCCCTAAAAATAGAAGTAGCTCTTTTTTTATTTCAAGAAAAAGAAACGGAGGAATTAGAGTATGAATGGATTTTCGTCAAAGAAACAAGTTGAAAGAATTAAAAAGCAGTATCCGATTGGTACAAGAATTGAATTAATCAGTATGGAAGATCCCCACGCACCAATTGAAAGTGGTATGCAGGGCGAAGTTGTTTGTATTGACAGCATCGGTACCCTGCATATGAAATGGGATAACGGAAGAACACTTGGTATAGTTCCAGGTGAAGATAGCTTCAAAGTAATTTCAAAACCGCAAGAAAAAAGTCCGGAGCAAGAGCAGGAGCATAACCAATCAATGGGAGGGCTGAGCATGTAGATGAATTGGCAAGGTCATTTTGAATATTAGTGTAAAAAATTACAATGCATTGGAGGACAACAAAGGAATCATATGTTTTTATACTTGGAACCAAGTTAGGTCGGTTGAATTGCTGAAATATGCAATAAACAACCGGCTTTTTTGTTACTTAAAAGTTCACCAAACAAGGAGGCGATTGGAGGTGGAACATGTAGATATTACAGAAAAATTTTTAGCATATTTGAAAAGACATCACACTGGCGAAGGGAAAGCGGTACAAAGCAAAGGCTTGGAATTTAGATTTCAAATGAGCGGCAGAAAAATTCGTGACATCGTAAATGAACTTCGGTGCGATGGTTATCCCATTTGCAGTGATGAAAACGGATATTATTATGCTGCAAATAAGAAAGAAGTTATGAGAAGTATTAGTCAGCTAAACAGTAGAATTGAAAAAATCTCTGAAGCAAAGAATGGACTTGTCAATGCCTTGCCTCTTTTTACTGATTCAAATTGTCAGATACAGATTAAAGTGTGGATGGTGAGAGAAAAGGAGGTGATCAGATATTAACAGCTTTATGAGTTGGATTGGTGGGAAAAAGTCCATGAGAGAATTAATTGTTTCACTTTTTCCCATATATTATGAGCGATACATAGAAGTTTTCGGCGGAGGGGGCTGGGTACTGTTTCACAAACCGCCCAACAATGATTTCGAAGTATATAATGACTTTAACAGTTTGCTTGTCAACCTATACCGCTGTGTTAGAGACTGCTATGAAGAACTGCAGAATGAATTAATGTATGTATTAAATTCCCGTGAGGATTTTGAAAAAATCAAAGAGATGTTGGACAAAGAAACTATTGCTGATGATGTAAAGCGTGCAGCATATTTTTATCAACTGATAAGGTACAGCTATGCATCTGGTTTGACTAGTTTTGGAAGTCAGCCACATGATATGAGGAGCAATTTTCCTGTCATTGAGCAGGCGCATCGCAGACTTGCAAAGGTAGTTATTGAGAATAAAGATTTTGAGAAACTGATAAGGCAATATGACCGCCCTGTCAGTTTTTTTTATTTGGATCCGCCTTACTATGATACAGAAAAGTACTACAAAAATGTTGGAGAGGAGGGCTTCAGAAAAGAGGATCACATCCGACTTAGGGATACGCTAATTTCTATTGAAGGAAAGTTTTTGTTGTCATATAACGACTGTGAATTTATTAGAGATCTCTATGATAAGCCGGGAATTGTTATTGAAAGCTACACAAGAATCAATAACATCAAGCAAAGATATGACAACGGCGCCCAATTCCCTGAAATATTAATTGCAAACTATAACCTGCATGAAAAGGCACAAAATGCTCCAAAGCAAATGAACTTATTTGATTTAAAAAATGATTCGTCAGAGGAGGAAACAGATTGAAGCAGACAAAACAAACAAGGGAAACGAAGCCAAATGTGAAGGGTTTTCTATGCCTTCCTATTACAGAAGAGGCTGAAAAGAAAATTGGTGACGTAGGAAAGTTGGAGGCAACAACGATAAAAAATGGTTTAGTGTTTATGAAATCCGAAATGACAGCAATGGAAGTTGTGGAAACGCTGAAGGGGTTGAAAGAGGTAGTGGAAGAACTGTATATAACTCTTGCAGATGCACCTGGAATCTGCGAATGCTGTGACTGTTCAGCAGAAACAGAAGATGCGGTATCAATCAGGCTACCAGAATTCATTTTGGAGGATGCAGGTATTCCGAAAGATGCAAAGCTATGTGCATATACCGATGAAGGCAGCGGAGAAGTGACTGTCATTGAGGCAGAATACAAACATGACTTATCCGACGTTCCAAAAGATATTTTGCAGATGCTAAAAGCAATGGGAGTTTGTATGGCAGGTCTAAACAATCGGCTGATGTCGGAGGAAATCATCTATGGAAAACAGGTGTGCCCTAATACCTGCAGAAGCACACAGAAATGAAAATACGTTGATGAGTGGAGGTAATGCAATTGAGCGGTATTGAAATAAAGAACGGCTGTATTGTCTACTATGGCAATCCTGCAGGATATATAAAAGAAGATAAGGCGATCGTGGAAAAAATATTTCAAAGCAAGGAATTTGAAGAATGGCTTAACGAAAAGAGACTTATTCCAAATTGGACAGACGGAGTATTTGAAAAACTTTCAAAAGGGGAGAAAATCTCAGAACTACATAAAGATATTAAACCTCTTAAAAATGTACGTATCTGGCAGTTAAAAGCCGATTCGGATTTTGATCTGAGATTCAAATCCTATGAGGAAGTCTTAAAGCTCTCAGGAGAACCAAGCATGAAAAATTATGAAACAGTTTATGATGGAGAGCTTGAAACCAATGACTTGGAATCCATCTACACTAAATTCAATATAGAGCATCCAAATGGATTCAAAGGCCACTCCCTTTCAATTTCCGATGTGGTGGAACTGTACGATGAAAGCGGCAGTGAATTTCATTATGTTGATAGGGTTGGATTTAAGAAAATTGGATTTGCAGATCAGCAAGAACATGGCATGAGAATGGGCATGTAAATAAATTAAGGAGCGATATATTATGGAAAAAACAGCGAACGAACAGAAGAAAGAGGATAAAGGCCTCCACTACGATGTAAAAATTCAAAGCATCCGACCGGAAGGAACACTAAGAGCAACTGCAACGGTTAATATAAACAATGCTTTTGCCATCCGGGGAGTGAAACTGATGGAGGGTTCAAAAGGACTCTTTGTTTCGATGCCAAGCTACAAAGCAGGAAACGGTGAATATAAAGATATATGTTTCCCTTGTACGGCGGAAGCCAGAAAAGAGTTTGATAATGCAGTAATCGGTGCTTATGAACAAGCACTTACTCAAGGACAGAACCAAGTGCAGAAGCAGGAAATGCCTGTAGGATCAGAGCAGGGCAATGCTCAAACAATGACAATATAAATTGAATAATAAAATATAATGAAGAAAGAATGAGGTAAATTAGTATGAAAAAATTAATGAGAAGAGTAAATACTTTTGCAGCAGGACAAGTTATTAAAATGAAAAACGCAGTAAGCAACAACAGAGGAGACGGATACATAGATACTGCTGTTAAAATATTGATTGCAGTGGTGCTTGGAGCATTGCTTCTTGCAGGGTTGTATGCATTGTTCGGAGATGTAGTAATGCCGACACTTACAAGTAAAATAAAGGGTATGTTCAATTATGCAGGTTAACAGTATCGTTCAGGCGGTGCTGTTTTTTTGTCTGATGGTATGTGCAGCCTACATAGACATCAAAAAAAGAGAACTCCCACCGCCTATATGGATTTCGGTGGCTCTTGTTTCAGTCCTCGACTTTAAACCTGTTCATCTATTAGGCATCTTAGCAGCATTGCCATTACTTATTATTGCGACTTGGATAGCACCGAACCGATTGGGCGGCGGTGATATAAAATTTGTAGCTGCTGCCGGATTGGTGCTCGGACTGCAGGTAACAAACTACGGAGTGATAATAGGCCTAACCCTACAGGTGCTTATATTTATCGCTTATGCACTTTTAAATAAAATGAAACAGAAAGAGGTAGGGAATTGTTCCATGCCTCTTGCACCTTGCTTGGCACTTGGTTTTTGTGCCGTATATTTAATGAAATTGGGAGGAATTATACATGAGTTTATTTAAAAACAGAACTGTGGTTGGAGTGGGTTGCATTGTGCTCTCGCTCCTTATTTGTTTTGGTATCACACCACTATTTAATAAAGGAATCAGTCAGAAGACAGAAATTGTCCGTGTGACAAAAGAAATTAAGACAGGTGATGCAATAACAAAGGAAATGGTACAGACAGTGGAAGTCGGAGGATATAATCTTCCTCAAAATATAATAAGGAAGAAGGATACTGTAGTAGGCAACTATGCGCTTGCTGACATGTCGGTTGGAGATTACATATTAAACACAAAAGTATCAAAAACCCCTGCCGCTGAAAATGAGTATTTATATAATTTGGATGGAAGCAAGCAGGCTATTTCAATAACTATCAAAAGTTTTGCAAACGGTCTATCGGGTAAGCTCCAAAGCGGAGATATAGTATCGGTTATTGCTCCGGATTACAAAAAGCAAGGAGCAACCGTGATTCCGCCTGAGCTTAGATATGTAGAAGTAATCTCGGTTACTACTTCGAGCGGTTACGATGCAAACACAGGTGAACAGAAAGATAAGTCAAAAGAAGATGAAAGAGAACTGCCATCAACAGTCACACTGCTCGTAACACCAGAACAGGGAAAAATATTAGCAAGTATGGAGGCAGACGGTGCATCTCATCTTTCGCTTGTTTATCGTGGAACACCTAAGAATACAAAGAAATTTCTTGATATGCAGACAAAAATCTTGAGTGAATTTTATCCTTCAGAAAAAGGGATTTCTGAAAATTCAACGGATGAAGCACTGACAATGAAAGACATAGAAAAGCATGGAGCTGAGAACACTGCTGAAAATCCCAATGTAAGCGAAAATAGTATCAGTGGCAAGGAGGACTAAGGATGCTCAACTTTAAGAAAAATACAATCTTTTCCCGTGGTACTAAAGAAGAAACGGTAAAGGAAGATATTTTACATAGTGGCGTCCTTGCTGTGTGGGGAAGTCCTAGTTCTGGTAAAACAACTACTGCGGTTAAGTTAGCCAAGTATCTTGCAGATAAAAAGAAAAATGTTGTATTGGCGCTTTGTGATATGACAGCACCAATGCTGCCTTGTATCTGTCCTCCATCTGATTTGGAATGTGAAAAAAACTCGAATCGCCCATATGGGTCGCTTGGCAGTATTCTGTCTGCAGCCCATGTAACGGAGCCACTTGTTAAGTACAATATGATAACCCATAAAAAGATGTCATACCTTACGATGATTGGAATGCTCAAAGGTGAAAATGAATACACCTATGCCTCCTATTCCAAAGTACAGGCCCAGGAACTCATTGAGTCACTTAGAAAGATAGCACCATTTGTCATTATTGACTGTGGCAGCTATATAGCAAATGATATTCTTTCTGCTGTTTCGCTTTTGGAGTGCGACAGTGTGCTTCGCCTTGCCAATTGTGATTTGAAATCCATCAGCTATCTTTCCAGTCAGATGCAGCTCTTACAAAACAGCAAATATGATATGGACAAGCAGTATAAGGTGGCATCAAATGTGAAATCCAATCATGACATTGATCATATGGCAGGTGCATTAGGTGCTGTTTCTTTTAAACTGCCTTATTCCGAAGAGGTGGAGGAACAGTATCTTGCCGGAAACTTACTAGCCGATTTGACCTTGAAGAACAGCAGGGACTTCCGCAAGGGGATAGAAAAAATCGCTAAGGAGGTATTCGGTTGTTAAAAAATATGAAAAGCAATTCTGTGTTTCAAGAGGAGAACACGGAACAAAAAGCTCTGTTTGAAAAAGAAAATAACGCTGAAACAGAACGAAATGTTCCATTGACAAGAGAAGCTGGCGCAACGAGCAAAATTAAAACTCCTGAAATGGAAAAGAGAATTGAAGAATTGCTGAACACCCAAAAAAGTCAGAAAAACCTTAAGGAGCTGGGTGCTGACAATCGTACTCACTCCATATTTTTTATGCCTGAATCAGAGAAAAAAGATTTTCAGACAGTCTTAAAGGATGTACAGGAATATATCTCAAACAATTATTCCGTTTTGATTACAAATCAAGATATGGAAGATGCCAAAGAGCAGATGAAGCGATATATCGGAAAATATGTTATGGATGAGAGAATTGCGGTAAATGGGATGGACGGACAGGAACTAATTGATGCCCTTTATACTGAAATGGCAGAGTATGGTTTCCTTACAAAATATATCTTCGGAAAAGGAATTGAGGAAATTGATATCAACTCATGGCGGGATATAGAAGTGCAATATTCCGATGGCAGAAATGTAAAACTGGATGAGCATTTTGATTCTCCAGATCATGCAGTCAATGTAATTAGAAGAATGCTCCATGTCTCCGGGATGGTTCTTGATAACGCAAGTCCGGCAGTACTCGGACATTTATCTAAGAACATCCGTATTGCGGTACTCAAGACTCCTCTTGTCGATGAAGATGTGGGAATTGCAGCATCAATTCGTATTGTTAATCCTCAGAGTATGAAAAAAGAAGATTTTGTACGCAGTGGAACAGCGACAGAACAGATGCTTGAATTTCTATCTAATCTTATCCGGTATGGAATCTCAGTTTGTGTGGCAGGTGCAACAAGCTCCGGCAAGACCACGGTACTTGGATGGCTGCTGACAACTATTCCGAATAATAAAAGAATATATACTATTGAAAACGGATCTCGTGAGCTTGATTTGACAAGGCTTGAAGATGGAAAAGTGGTCAACTCTGTTATCCATACTATTACACGGGATAGTGAAAATGAAAAGCAAAGAGTAGATCAAATCATGCTCCTTGATATGGCACTCAGATTTAATCCGGATATTGCAGTAGTTGGAGAAATGCGTGGAGCAGAAGCAAATGCCGCACAGGAGGCAGCTAGAACAGGTATTGCCGTACTTACAACCATTCATGCTAATTCCTGTGAGGCAACCTACCGAAGAATGGTTTCGCTTTGTAAACGTGCCGTGGATATGTCCGATGAAACGCTGATGGGATATGTAACAGAGGCCTATCCTATTATTGTATTCTGCAAACAGCTTGAAAACAAGCAAAGACGTATGATGGAGATCATGGAGTGTGAAATTCTGCCCGATGGGACCAGAAATTATAGGACACTGTTTCAATATGTCATTACAGCGAACCAAATGGATGATACAGGCAGGTTTCATATCAGCGGTTACCATGAACAGAAAAGCTGTATTTCTAATAGCCTTTCTAAAAGGCTGCTTGAAAACGGAATGCCGCTTGAAATGATTAAAAATATGCAAGGAAGGGAGGGATAATCAAATGAATGTTATTTTGTTAATTGCCTGTGTTGGAATGATAACGGGCTTTTTTATACTGTTATCCATGTCACCGATGGAGTTCACTGATAATATTTTTAAAAGTCTTCTGAGTAAGCCTCGAAGCCTCAAGGATGAAATCAATGAAACTACCAAGCGTAAGAAAATGTCTTTTTTGAGACGTGAAGTGACAGAGGTGCAGTCAATTTTGAAAAATACAGGTCGTGAGCAGAAGTTCCCGATGCTCTGTGCAGTATCTTTGCTTTTGTTTGCAATAGGGTGTGCCATTGCCATAATGCTTGGCAATTTTTTTATGCTTCCTGTCCTTGCAGTTGGATTTATGTTCGTGCCATTCTGGTATGTAAGGCTTACACAGACACACTTTAAAAAGGACATTTCTGCAGAACTTGAAACGGCACTTTCCATCATAACTACAGCATACTTGCGAAATGAAGACATTCTGACTGCAGTTGAAGAAAATATGAGTTATTTGAATCCCCCTGTTCTGTCTGTATTCAAAGCATTTGTCTGTCGGATTAGAATGATAAATCCAGATATTACAGCAGGTTTGCAGCATATGAGGGGGCAGATAGAAAATGATGTGTTTCGTGAATGGTGTGATTGCTTGATTGCCTGTCAGCTTGATAGAAACCTAAAAACAACACTGACACCCATCGTTTCCAAACTTTCGGATATGCGTGTGGTAAACGGAGAACTTGAAAATATGGTCTTTGAACCAAGGAAAGAATTCATTGCAATGCAGATTTTAGTAATTGGGAACATACCGCTATTGTATTTCTTGAATAAGGACTGGTATCACACACTGATGCACACACCTCTTGGACAAATCATTCTTGCAATCTGCTTCACAGCAGTCTTTATTTCGGCAGCATTTGTAATAAGGCTGACACAGCCAATTGAGTATAGGAGGTAGCCGAACATGACAATATTAATCATTTTATTCGGCACACTGTTTGCCACAGGGGTATTCTTTATTCTTGCAGATGCTTTGAAATTGCCGACCCTTGCCGCTGGCAAGGCAATGCTGTCAGCTGCTAAGCAAGGTAAGAAAAAAGCAAAAAGCATCGATGTTCTCATGAACGGTTGGGCAGTAAGGCTTGCAAAATATATCCCCCTTGATGAGTACAAAAAGAACCGTATGAAAAATACACTGCATGCAGCCGGAATGAATCAAACCCCGGAAGAATTTATTGCATTTGCTCTTGTAAAATCCAGTCTTGTGGCACTTGGAGTCATTCCCTGCCTTATGATTTTGCCGTTGCTTGCACCGATTCTGTTATTCCTTGCAGTGCTGGTATATTTTAAGGAAATAAAAAAAGCAGATGAAAAGCTATCCACTAAAAGAGAAAAGATTGAAGCAGAACTGCCGAGATTTGTAGCAACTATTACACAGGAACTGAAGGCAAGCAGAGATGTGCTTGCCATTTTAGAAAACTTTAAGAAAAATGCGGGAGAAGATTTTGCAAATGAACTGGATGTTTTAACAGCGGATATGCGTTCAAGCAGTTATGAGGCAGCCCTTACAAGATTTGAGGCAAGGATCAATTCTCCTATGCTTTCAGACATAACAAGAGGACTGCTTGGTGTTCTTCGAGGTGATGATGGAGCAATGTATTTTCAAATGCTTGCTCATGACATGAAACAACTGGAACTACAAAGATTGAAGGCGCAGGCAATGAAGATACCTCCAAAGATAAGGGTGTTCAGCTTTATTATGCTTATGTGTTTCATCATGACTTATATGGCAGTCATTGTTTCTGAAATTCTTCGTTCCCTGAGCGGAATGTTTTAGGAGGTGGCAAATTGAAACGGATATTACAAAGCAATCGAGGAGAAGGTTATATTGATGTTGTTGTACTTGTTCTGTGTGCAATGCTAATGATTGCAATCGCAGTTAAAATATTCCCAGCGTATATTGCAAAACAACAGATAGATACCTTTGCCACCGAACTGGTGAGAGAGGCAGAAATTGCAGGCAGAGTGGGAACAGAAACTACAAGACGAGAGATTTTACTTAGAGAAAAAACCGGGATTACTCCAACAGTCAGATGGTCAAAGACAGGCCAGATTCAGTTGAATGAAGAAATATCAGTAACAGTAACTTATGATATTAACATAGGACTATTTGGAGGATTTGGTTCCTTTCCTATTACTTTGCAAGCTGATGCGGCAGGAAAGGGGGAAGTTTATTGGAAGTAGGTAAAGCAAGAAAGGTATTGGCAAATAACAAAGGAAGTGGATTTCCTCTTGCAGTGGCTATTACCCTTTGCCTTGTCATGATATTCACAGGAATATCAGAGTATTTCAGGCTTGTTATTGTGGCACAAGGTGTCCGTGATGCACTGCAGGATGCAGTTATATCAACTGTCAACGATAACTATGATGATGTTTATCATGGAGTGCGTGAGGGATATTCAGGAGGGTATCAGCCAATAGATGTGGATTTCGAGGAATCTGTTGATTATGGCAATATTTATGATAAAATGGAAACAATCCTCGGATTAAATCAAGGCAGCGAATACTATTTAAAAGTTACAAGTGACGGTAAAACACAATTTAAAATTTGGGATTTGGACGTGGATATACAAAATGCCCCTCTTGCAGGCGGTGACCAAGCAGGACAAAGATTTATAATTGACAGTTCAATTATGCTTGAGGTTCCCGTATCGTTTGGAGGGAAATTGCTGCCGTGCATGCAGATAAAAGTTAAAAGCAGTGCAGGGTATACCCCAAAATTTTAACTTTAGGGACATCACTAAAATTTCTAGTAGACTTATCAGAACTCCTGTGGTAGGGTGTGCCTTAAAGAAGGAGAATTGATAACAAAATATGGAGGCAATTGCTTATGAATAATATAAATGATAAAACAAAAAAACGACTGATTATATTTGGCGGACTTGCAGTAAGCATAGTGCTTATAATATTGATAGCAGCACAATTTAAGAAAGAACCGGTTAAAGAGGCAGATATTCCAATGCAAAGCATTGAAACTAGTGTTGCTGCCGTAGACAGCCAAAATAAACTACAGATAAAAGAAGCTGAAAGTACAACAGCAAAAATATCGGAAGATAGTCAGAAGGTTAACGGAGCGGTTGACACAGGAACTGAGCAGAAGATTCAGGGTGATGTGCCTAAAAAACCAACAAAGCCTTCTACGGATTCTACTAAAACACCAAGTGTAGAAAAAACGGATCCTCCAAAAGCAGGAGATACGCCTTTGCCATCAACTTCAACACCAAAACCAGCAAAACCAGAAAAGAAAATAGAAAAGAAAGTAGAAACAACAAAAACTCAGCCTTCCGGCGGGCTTCCTGGCTTTGACAATGTGCCTGATGGTGGGGAAAATCAAGTGATTGATGGGAAAAGCGATGGAGATATCGACAAGCAAGTTGGAACAATGAATTAAATTAAGCAAATGTTAGCACTGCAGAAATGCAGTGTTTTTTTATTTGCTTGAAAGGAGTGCAGATGAAAAAGATTGTAAAAGTATTTTTGACAGCTCTAGTAATGTGTAACTTGATTTTTTCAATAACAGTATTCGCAGTCGGAGATGGAAACATTGATTCGGGAGGCGGCGGATTGAGGCAGGGAAACAGCAATAATAGATGGTCTTCAAGCGATGAAGGAGTTAGGGTGACTGTTGTTCGGGCAAGTGACCATGCAGTAGTGACAACTCCGATTGATATTACAAACAAGCCGCCGAATGCTTCAATATACAACTTCGGAAAAGTAAGCAAAATTCAATACTCAAACGGAAGGAGGCTGTCTCCAGTAAAAGGTGGATATATGTGCATAAAACCAAAACAGGCAATCCCCAAAATAATAAGTATAAACGGAAAAAACAATATTGAAGCTATAAAAAAGTTCTTTTGTTCAGAGTATCTCATTAAGCTAATTGCAAATCATACAGGGATGAATTATGACATATTGATCAGCGGAGAATACAAATTACTTCTTGAGCCGATTGCTTTTTACAAATTTGAGGGAATCATGATCGCAACAACTGCTACTGAAGCGGCAATATATAATGAGCAGATAGATGGATTACTGAGGAGAAGAATGGTTTCATTAACGCATAAAAACTTACCGCTATCAATGTTTTTAGAGGTGGGTGACTTGGGATATCCGGCGTGGAACGGAAGCAGGACAACTCCGGCTGCTGATTCGGATATCAAGTCTTCTTTAGGTCTTGGGATTGTCCGTTTTAATGATGAGCCTGTGGAAGTACCTGTAGTAAGTACACATGACTATGAATACCGAGTGAATACAGAAGTGATTACTGCTGTGACAGTAAGCGGAGGACAATCAGATCCCGACAATCCGACCTGTGTCAGCTTTAATATCGGAGGGACAACATATAATGTCTCAAATGTGTTCTATCCAGATGGAGAATCACAGCTTGCTTGGGTAAAATGGAGGACACCGTCAACCAAACAAAATATGGTAATTAATGTAACAGTAAGTGGTCCCGGAAGCACATCAAATTCAATAATTCATGTAAAGATTGTAGACCTTAATAAAAATCCACCTCCAAACCCTCTCGCAGATGATACAAATGATTCGTTTTCTCCTGCTTCTATCCCTGCAAGACCAGAAAAAACAAGAGCAGACTGGAGTATCTGGAGACCTTGGTGGCAGGAGAATTGGGTAGATGAAGGACATTGGAACAGTTACCTCTGGACAGACAGCGACGGTAAAGAACATACAGGTAGTACATGGATAGAGAACTGGGTAGATCGAGGATGGTGGGAGTTTAACCTTGACAGGTATTATGCCACTTTTTCTTCGGATATGAGTATCAGCTGTGACAGTAAGAATCCTACTGCAAATGGCAGAACAATGAAGAGCGGATATGGGATCAATGAAGCAGTTACTGCATCGGTAAGCAGCAATCAAAGTACTGCCGTAACATACCCCCAAAATGCAGTATCCTACTTCCCTGAGTTTCAATATAAAACTTACTGGAGGCTGCTTGAAAAGATGCAAGGAGGAACAATAGAGAAATTTGAGTTCCAAAAAAATCGGTACAGTACCTATAAGAACCGAACACACTTCACACCAATATGGATGCCCGATGGAAGTTATATAGTCAATACATGGGTGCTTGACTCATGGACACCTGTGGGAATGTTGTCAATGAACTTAACAGACTCACTGATGATAAGGGGCAGTTTGTGGGATGACTGGCACAGTGCGATACGTTCCTAACTGAAAAGGTTAGGCACAAGGTTGTGTTTCTAAATAAACGCAGTCCTTGTAGAACTGATATTCCAATGGGTGGAATGATAGGGTAACGCCTTGAAACGCCCCCTTAATACTCCGACATGCACGAAAATATGTAATGATTTCGTGTATGAAGCCCGGTGAAGTCGGCAAAGAGTGACCGTAAGCAAGGATAATTTCTTGCACGAAAGCTGTTCAGAGGTGAATGGTGTTGCCTATATGCCGGAGGTCTATAAAATACCTATGGTGAGAATGTGAGATTGGAAGCTCACTGACAAAACGTCCGAATGAAAGGGTCTAAAAGTCAATACAGTAGAAATGCTGTAACCGTCAACGTGCGGTGTACGTGAGGTCTAGTAAAATAGTGCCCATGAAAAACCTTATGATATTACAGGTATCATCAATCGTACAGGCTCAAAGGACAACCTAAGGGTATAGGAACAGATAGGAATATCGGAACGTAGTAAGGTTAGAACGTGGAGCGGATTACAACGCTGTGAAACGGTGGCAAGGAAATTCCACAGGATATAACTTGTTCTTATCTAACTGAAAGTTGTGGCACAGTACCGTTGAAGCTGTGGAAACACAGGGGAGGGATAGCCACAAGTCGAGAATTACACTGAAAAATAGTAAAACAAAAGCAGACAAATCATAGGTTCGAGTAAGAATAAGAAAGGCAAACCACACCCAAAGTGAGGTGAGCCGACTATGGCAACAAAAGGCAAGCAAAGGAAAAAGGCAAAATTGCGCTATGCTGAATATTACGACCTACAAGATACTCTAGATACTCTTTATGCGGATAGTCAAAACGGTAAGATGTTCAAAAATCTAATGCCGTTAATCACAGCAGAAGAAAATATAAAGCTGGCATTCCGCACTTTAAAGAAGAACAAAGGGAGTAAAACAGCAGGCACAGACAATCGAACAATTAAAAATCTTGCTAAATTAAGTGATGAGCGTTTAATTTACCTCGTTCAAAGGAAACTTGGTTGGTACGAACCGCAACCCGTGAGGCGAGTGGAAATTCCAAAACCGAACGACCCTACAAAGAAACGACCGCTTGGAATACCAACAATTATGGACAGGCTGATACAGCAATGTGTATTGCAAATTTTAGAGCCTATCTGTGAAGCAAAATTCCATAACAGCAGTCACGGTTTTAGACCAAACCGAAGTACTGAACACGCCGTTGCAGAAGCATACAAGCTGATGCAGTTAAGCCATTGCTCATTTGTAGTTGATGTAGACATTAAAGGATTTTTCGATAATGTCAATCATGGAAAACTGTTAAAGCAAATGTGGGCTATAGGAATCAGAGATAAAACTTTGATTTCCATTATATCAGCTATGTTAAAAGCAGAGGTTGCAGGCATTGGTTTTCCAGAAAAAGGCACACCGCAAGGCGGTATCATATCCCCTTTATTATCTAATATTGTACTCAACGAATTGGATTGGTGGATAAATAGTCAATGGGTAGCTATGCCAACAGAAAAGCAGTATGCAGTCGGTGTAAGTGCTAACGGAACTCTGATACACAGTAGCAGATATGGTTCACTTAGACTAAAAACTCATTTAAAAGAGTGCTACATTGTAAGGTACGCAGATGATTTTAGAATTTTCTGCAAGACCAGAAGTGATGCAGAAAAATTGTATTTCGCTACAAGGGATTGGTTGAAGCACCGATTAGGGTTAGAGATTAACGAGCAAAAATCACAGATAGTTAATCTCAAAAAGCGGTATTCGGAATTTCTTGGTTTCAAAATGAAGCTTAACAGACGAGGAACAAAGAAAAACGGTGAACCTAAATATATTGTACAGAGCCATATCACAGAAAAGGCAACAGAAAAGATTGTTCAAAAAGCACATACATTGATTTATGAAATTGAATATCCCAAGGACAGAAATGGTCAGTTTACAGCAACCTATATGTACAATTCTTTTGTTATAGGTGTACATAATTATTATGACATGGCTACTCACGTTCAGAAGGACTTCAGAAAAATTGCCTTTCCTATTCAAAAGAGCCTAAAAGCAAGACTTCGTGACAGATTAAAAACGAGAGGACAGCTTGACAATAAGAAAATCAAATATACCATACCTAAACACATACAGGAGGTTTACGGAGAAAGTAAACAGATACGTTTTGTTGGAAACGATAAGGTTTTAATTCCTATTGGGTATGTATCTCACAAAAAGCCTTTGGCAAAAGCAAAAGTTATCAATAAATACACCGTCGAGGGTAGAGCAAGCATACATAAAGGATTAGAACGAATTGACAAAAATATTTTGCATTATTTGATGCGAAATCCCGTTAAAAACAAAACCATAGAGTACAATGACAACCGTTTATCTCTTTACTGTGCACAGCAAGGAAAATGTGCTGTCAGCAAAATGATATTGGAAAAAGATGATGTATATTGCCATCACAAAAAGCCACGGCATTTAGGTGGCAAAGACAACTATCAAAATCTCATCATTGTTTCCGAAACCATTCACAAGCTGATACACGCTAACAATGGTGATACGATTTTTCGATTGTTAAAAAGCTTAAATCTTGATAAATCTCAAATCAAAAAGTTAAACGCGTTAAGAAAGCTTGCTATTGTTGATAACTGCTTTGTATTACCAGATGTAATTCCCGATGGAACGCCGTGTGAGGGGAAACTCTCGTGCACGGTGTGAGGCGGGGGAAAATCTAGCGATGACATCAAAAGATTACCTATCGTCATTTGCGCCTTTGAATCCATAGGAACAAAAAAATGAATGTTAGAGCAAATTTAAATGAAAGGCGGAAAATCTATTATGAAAAAATATAAAAAGTTGGCAGTAATGTTTTTTATGGCACTGTTATTAACAATGCTATTTGGTACTACAGCATTTGCGGCAACAAGCGGTAATACAGCAGGAACAGGTGATGTAGCAGGAGCTATTGAGGGGACTTGGACGGATGCGTCAAGCCAGATAAAAACTGTGGTAAATAAGGTTGTATTCCCAGCAATTGACCTTGTTCTGGCGGTGTTTTTCTTCGCTAAACTTGGAATGGCATATTTTGATTATCGCAAGCATGGTCAGTTTGAGTGGGCGGCACCAGCTATTTTGTTTGCATGTTTAGTGTTTACCTTGACAGCTCCAATATATATTTGGAAGATTCTCGGGATGTAGTAGAAAACAGTAAAACACATGATGGGTTTAGGTTATACCATCATGTGCTTCGTTAAAGTTAGACATATTGTGTAAAAGCAGTATGTCTTTTTATTTTGAAGGAAAGGAGATTACGACTAAATGTTTATATGGGATTTTGTCATGGGTGAAGTAATGGATCAGCTAATTGATTGGGGATATAACCAACTTGTAGCTTTTCTTGCTGACTTCTTTGCCCAGATGGGGAATATGGGTGTCGAGCTGTTTGATATGACTTGGGTAAAGAGTATTGTTCTGTTTTTCTCTTATCTGGCTTGGGCTCTGTATGGAACAGGACTTGTAGTATCTTGTTTTGAAACCGGAATTGAATACCAATACGGCAGAGGAAGTATCAAGGATGCAGCACTAAACGCTATCAAAGGCTTTATGGCAGTCAGCTTGTTTACTGTGGCTCCTATTGAATTATATAAGCTTTCTGTTAATTTACAGGCAAGTTTAAGTTATGGATTAACAGGAAAGAAAAACGGAATAAGCGACCTTGCCAATGGAATCATTGAAGGGTTAAGTAATGTTGAAGATATTGCAAGTATTGGAAGTTCGGGAATCTTTGGTGGTGTGTCTGCCACAAAAAGCTCAATTATGGCGCTGTTTCTTATTATCCTTATGGGATATGCCGTTATTAAAGTATTCTTTGCCAATCTGAAAAGAGGTGGAATACTGCTTATTCAGATTGCAGTAGGAAGCTTATATATGTTTTCTGTTCCACGAGGATATATTGATGGATTTATTCAATGGATCAAGCAAATTATCGGGCTGTGTCTGACTTCTTTTCTACAGGCTACCATACTAACCGCTGGTTTGATGCTAGTGAAAGACCACGCACTACTGGGTCTGGGACTTATGCTGGCAGCAGGCGAAGTACCGAGAATTGCCGGAGCATTCGGACTTGATACTTCAACAAAAGCAAATATTATGAGTGCCGTTCATACAGCACAGGCAGCCGTAAACACCACAAAAACGATAGTACAGGCAGTACCAAAATAGAAAAACAGGAGGACTTATGAAGATTATTTATATCGCATCTCCTTATGCAGGAGATGTTAAAAAGAACATAGAGTTTGCAAAACAGGCTTGCCAATATGTAATCACTACAGGCAATGCCTTTTTTTGTCCCCATCTTTTATATCCGCAGGTTCTGGATGATAATGACCCGGAAGAACGCAAGATAGGTTTGAATATGGGGAAACAGCTCCTTACAAAATGTGATGAACTGTGGGCATTCGGAGATAGAATTTCTCAAGGAATGTTTGAAGAAATAGAGTATGCAAGGCAAAATGGCATTCCTGTAAAAAGGATTCAAAGCATGGATATTGTACATGAAGAGAACAAACTGTGCATGGAGATGCGTTGATATGATTACGATGGGAAGCCTTTTTGATGGGATAGGAGGTTTTCCGCTTGCAGCAGTTCATAATGGAATAGTTCCCTTGTGGGCAAGTGAGATTGAGAGCTTTCCTATTGAAGTAACAAAAATAAGATTTCCTGAGATGCTCCATGTAGGAGATATTACAAAGCTTAGCGGAGACAAACTTCCTGTAGTAGATGTAATTTGTGGAGGCTCACCTTGCCAAGATTTATCTGTGGCAGGACAAAGAGCAGGACTTGCCGGAGAACGGTCTGGTCTGTTCATGGAGCAGATAAGGATAACTAAAGAAATGAGGAATGAAGATGGTAAAAGAGGAAAGGCAAATCACCTTATTCGACCTCGATTCTTCGTTTGGGAAAATGTCCCTGGAGCATTCTCATCCGCAGATGGAGAAGATTTCAAAGCAGTCCTTGAAGAAACCGCAAGAATTGCAGACAGCACCATATCTATACCTCGACCTCCGGGAAGGGTATGGAAACCTGCTGGGTGCATTTTGGGAGAACAATTCTCTATTGCTTGGAGAGTTCTCGATGCTCAATACTGGGGTGTCCCCCAAAGACGAAAAAGAATCTTTCTTGTGGCAGATTTTGGAGGAAACACCGCTCCCAAAATATTATTTGAGCAAGACCGCTTGTTTGGGAATACTAAGGAGAGTCAAGTCGAGAGGTAAAGAACTGCCGAAGCAATTAAAAACAGCGTTGGAAATTCAAGCAGGTGTTGCAGATATAAAAAGTAAAACAATAACTGAAATGAATGATGAATATAAATCCTATCATATCAATCAACGAAATGAAGGCATTGACCTAAATGGAATATCAGGTGCTCTAATGGCAACACAAAATATGCAAATGCAGACGTTTATTACAGAACCCATGCTATGCCTTAACGATCAGGGCGGTAACAGGATGGATGTTACAGAAAATATTACTTCCACTCTTCGTGCAAGTATGGGTGGTAATCTGCCGATTGTTATGGAGAGTCAGAAAAGTGCAATAAAAAATTATGAGAATCAAAGTCATGAAATTGCTTCTAATATTGAAACAAATCAAATTAGGCAGTCTGTACTATTTGATAATCATCCAAAAGACTGCAGATATAATGGCCCTCTAAGTATAGCTCCGACAGTGGTAGCTACTTATGGGACAGGCGGCAATAATATTCCATTGGTGTCAAAGCCCATTGCTTATAGCTTGGATAGTAAGGACAGCAATTCCATGAAGTCATCAAATCCAACTTCAGGGTGCAGAGTGACAGAAAAAGCCAGAACTATTGATACCACGAATCCAGATCCATCAAAGAATCAAGGTGGAATTGCCATAGTACAAAATAGTTACTGCATAGCTAGCAATATAATTAACAGGCAGGACAAAAATGGCGGAAACGGCTGTGGTTTTCAAGAAAATATCAGTTATACATTGACTACATCTGATATACATGCAGTCTGTTCAATACCTAAAACGTATCAAGATAAAGTAGGGGCTTTGTGTGTGGGAGACGAAAAAGGAATTGGGAACCAATATGTTAGTCAGGATAAATGCATAATTGATTTTAAAAGGATGATGTCCAAAGATGGGAGTACTGATGCAAATGATAATGAAGAAAGAAGTCGAGAAAAAACGGCAGCAATAAAGCTTGTGCGAAGACTTACTCCATTGGAATGCGAAAGATTGCAGGGCTTTCCTGATGGATGGACAGATATCCCAAAAGCATCAGATAGTCCAAGATATAAGTCTCTCGGAAATAGTGTAGCAGTTCCATGTGTAGATTTTATTCTGCGTGGGATTGCTTATCTTTTGCATAAATTTAAGCAAGAAAAGGAGGATAACTAAATGTATTTGTACCCGGATAACCTTAAAGCAAAAGCAACATTGTGGCTTTGGGAGTTAAGAGATATAGGAATTATAGGTGTAGGTTTGCTTATTTCTGTTTTTGCATTTTCACAGATTGGATTTATGGTTCCCATTGTAGTAACTGCAGTCTATGCCTTTTTGTCAATACGGTTTGAGGACACAAGTATATTGGATTTTATCCGATACGCCTGTGCCTTTTTTATTTTCAAACAGCAGATGTATGAATGGAGGTTGTAAATTTGAGAAAACAGAAGGAAAAGCAAAAGCAGTCAACAAGAGAACTGATTGGTATTGATGAAATCACAGATTATAGTATAAAAACTCCTACAGGAGAGCTTGTGTATTTTATTATCCGTCCGACTAATATATCAGTCCTGTCAGATTCAAGTGTCAGTGCAAGGATCTATGCATTGATGACTGTACTAAAAGGAATCGCAGAAATTGAAATGCTTTGCCTTAATTCAAAAGAAAACTTTGATGAGAATAAGCAGTATTTGAAAAAACGAATAGAAGAAGAATCAAATCCTGTTATACGAAAGTTGTTACAGCAGGACAGCTCAAACCTTGACCGTATGCAGGTGCAGATGGCAACTGCCAGAGAGTTCCTGATTATTATTCGGCTTAAAAATGAAGAGAGAAAAAATCATAATGCTATGGCTTCAGATATTCTTTCTTATCTTTCAAGAATTGAAAAGAGCCTAAAGGATCAGGGATTCACTGCAAGGCGAGCAGATAATTCTGATATTAAGAGACTACTTGGTGTTTATTATGAGCAGAATGTTACTACTGAAAAATATGAAGATTATGATGGCGAGAGGTGGGTGGTTCTGAATGAGCAGTAATTGATTTCCATATTGATATTATGTCGGGACACCGATATAATATTTTTAAGGGTGATAGAATTGACAATCAATCAGATTATAAAGGAAAAGGGTTTTTCCCGATACAGTTTATCAAAAAGCAGTGGAATACCATGGGCAACTCTAGCGGATATATGTTCAGGAAAGACACATCTGGAGCGATGCAGTGCAGGAACACTTCTGAAGCTGTCCAAAGCACTTGAAATAACTTTGGAGGAACTGCTGTCCCTGGATGCAGAGCCTAAAGATATAGATTCAAATGGGAAGCCGACAGACAAGAACTATCTAGAAACGGATCTTCCGGTAAGCTTACAGAAGGCAATTGATGATTATATACAGGGAGAAAAAGAACAAGTACTGCATTTGGACTGCTTATGGGGTGAAGTGTATGGGTCTATTAATGCAAACTTCTGGGGAGGTCGTATTACAGAAGAACAGGCAGACTATCTGCGAAAGAAATATCTGTACGGAGAAGAGGACAGTGAAGATGATTGATTTTTCGTCATATAGAGAAGTGGCTTGTAAAAATGATTAATGAGGCTAACGGCTCAATGTCTATGGAGGGAATGCCGCTCACCGAGGCTGATAAGGATAGAATGAGGCGTTGTGTGGGAAATGATAAACTGGTCGAGGAAACGATAGCTGAGCTAGTAAGAAAGCACACGGTTGCTAAGGGATATATTCATGAATAACACTTTTTAAGGATTAAAAAGAGTCAAAAAGAAATCGGGGGTAACCATGAATTACGAGAAGATCTCAGCAAGTGATACTGATTCGATAAAAGAACTGTCAGATATGGCAACGGAAATCGTAAAAGAACATTTTGATTCTATAATCGGAGCAGCGCAAAATGAATATATGATCCGTAGATTCCAATCAGTTTCTGCAATTACGGAGCAATTGGAGCATGACTATCAATACTATTTTGTGAGCGATATCGCCGAAAAAAAAGTGGGCTTTCTTGCGTTTTACCCAAGAGGGAACGAACTATATTTGAGCAAGTTCTATTTGCAAAAAGCGCAACGCGGGAAAGGCATCGCAAGAGACATGCTGCAATTTGTCATTCAGCGGGCACAAGAAGATGGTCTTTCTTCCATTACTTTAAATGTCAACAAAAATAACAGTGCAGTTTTGGCCTATGAAAAATTGGGCTTTAAAAAAATAAGGGAAGAGAAGAACGATATCGGAAATGGTTTCTTTATGGACGATTTCGTATATGAATATTTAATTAAATAAATTCAAATTTATCTAAGCTATTACGACTTAACTCTTAGAGCAAAACTGTAATTTAATAACTTAATAAACTTTAATTTGTATAAAACAATCTTTCACCATGAGAGGTTGTTTTTTTAATGCCAAGAAAGGATGATTAAATGATAAAAACAAAAAGTACAACAGAGCCAAGCAGTGATGTCAAAACATTTATAGACATGATCGCTCCCTCTGTTATTAAATTTAATGTAGACCATTTCATATGCGGAAACACCTTCCGCTGTGTATGGGCACTTCGGGAGTATCCAACAAGTACAAATGAACAGGCAATTCTCCGCCACTTGGGAGAAAAGGATGGTGTTACCCTGCGTATCTACACAAGGCAGGTTACACCGACAGAAGAAAAGAAAATCATTCACAATGCAACCAATAAAAACCGTATGAATACGGCGAATACAAATGACTTGCAGCAAACGGTAACAGCAGAGAGCAATCTGCAGGATGTAGTAACACTCGTATCTAGCATGCATCGAAACAGAGAGCCACTGCTCCATTGTGCGGTATATATTGAGCTTTCCTCAAGTGACTATGACGGCTTGAAACTTCTGCAAACCGATGTGCTAACTGAGCTTGTGCGAAGCAAGCTGAATGTTGACCGTCTTATGCTTCGCCAACAGCAAGGCTTTCTGTGTGTCGGACCAACAGGAAGTAATATATTCGGAAGTCAGTTTGAAAGAGTGCTTCCGGCATCCTCCGTTGCAAATCTGTATCCATTTAACTATTCAGGAAAAACAGATGGCAACGGTTTTTATTTGGGCAGGGATAAGTTTGGCTCAAATATTCTTGTGGATTTTGACAAGAGAGAGGATGACAAAACAAATCCCTGTATCCTCATTTTAGGTAACTCTGGACAGGGCAAAAGCTATCTTTTGAAATTAATTTTATGCAACATACTTGAGTCGGGAAAGAATGTAATCTGTCTTGATGCAGAACATGAGTATGTTGAACTGGCAGAAAATATCGGTGGCTGCTTTGTGGATCTGATGTCGGGAGAGTATATGATAAACCCATTGGAGCCAAAGTCCTGGGATGAGGGAGGCTCTCCGCAGGATAAGGATGCACCTATTGCATTCCGGCAGGCAACAAAACTAAGCCAGCATATATCATTTCTGAAAGACTTTTTCAGATGCTATAAGGATTTTGATGATAAGCATATCGATGTCATTGAGATTATGCTTGGCAAGCTGTATGGCAAGTGGAACATTAGTGATAGTACAGATTTTAGCAGTCTTAGTTCTGCCGATTATCCAATCCTCTCAGACCTTTACAAGCTGATAGAGGAAGAATATAAAAGTTATGATAAGGCAAAGTATCAGCTGTATACAGTTGAATTGCTGCAGGAAATACTGCTTGGACTTCATTCGATGTGTCAGGGAGCAGAGAGTAAGTTCTTCAATGGACACACCAATATCACATCCAACCGATTTATTGTGTTTGGGGTAAAAGGATTGCTTCAGGCAAGCCGAAATGTTAAAAATGCTTTGCTGTTTAATGTTCTTTCATTCATGAGTGATAAGCTACTGACAGAAGGTCACACGGCAGCAGGTATTGATGAATTGTATCTGTTCTTAACCAATCTCACTGCAATTGAATATATCCGAAACTTTATGAAACGTGTGCGTAAGAAAGAATCGGCGGTTATTCTAAGTTCACAGAACCTTGAAGACTTCAATATTGAAGGCATCAGGGAACTGACAAAGCCGCTGTTCTCTATTCCTACTCATGCGTTTTTATTTAATGCAGGTAATATTGACAAGCAGTTTTATATGGATACCCTACAGTTGGAAGAGTCAGAATACAATCTGATTAAATTTCCGCAAAGGGGTGTTTGCCTATATAAATGCGGTAATGAAAGATACAATCTGGCAGTTCATGCTCCGGTATACAAAGAAAAACTATTTGGAAAGGCAGGTGGAAGATAAATTTATTTTTTCTATTGACTCTCACATTATGGTACACTTTATACTAAAAATGAGCTCAAGAAAACCACATATATGTGAGGTGTAATAAATGTTAAGAATAGGTGATTTTTCAAAGTTATCAAGGATTAGTATACGAATGTTACGGCATTATGATGAATTAGGATTATTGGTTCCTCAAAGCACTGATTGTTATACAAGCTATCGTTATTACAGCGAGGAACAGCTACCAATCGCGGCTAGAATTACTGCGCTGAAGGATATGGGTTTCAGTCTTGCAACAATTTTGGAGATATTGAAAAGCTATGATAATCCAAAGGCATTGTCGGAGTTTTTAACAATTAAACGAGCTGAGGTACAGGCACAAGCGGAAGAAATCAGCCAGCGTTTACTTCTCCTTGAAACAACCATAACGAGGTTAAGAAAGGATGATACCGCTATGAATTACAATGTAGTATTAAAAACATTACCTGAAAGGTATGTTGCAAGTGTGAGAAAAATAATACCCGCTTATGATCAAGAGGGTATATTATGGAATACGTTAATGACGGAAACAGCAACGATCAACCTGCAACAGGCTTTCTGTGGTGATAGTCTTGCGATTTTTCATGATGAGGGGTTTAAGGAAAGCGATGTAGATGTAGAGATACAAATTTCGGTAAAGGGACAGTTCCAAAATACTGAGAATGTTATATTTAAAACAGTTCCTGCGGTGGAAATTGCTTCAGCAACTTACAAGGGTAGCTACGAGCAGTTAACTGCTGTTAATCAGGCTGTAGCAAATTGGGTAAATGATAATGGTTATGAATTCAATGGTGCAATGTTCTGTATTTATCATGTAAGCCCTGCACAAACACAAAATCCTAATGAATTAGTAACTGAAGTTTGTTACCCAGTAAAAAAGAAATAATAAGTTTTTTAAGAACCGTTTGCAGAATTATAGGCAGGCGGTTTTTTTTGTGCGCAAATTTAGTATTCAAGAAATTTAGGTTATATAAGAGATTAATACTCAGAAAGTCAGGTGGAAGATAATGAGCATCCAAAGGGATTTAGAAGAACACAGGAAGAAAAAACAGGAAATTTTAGAAGATATGAAGGCCTGCATAACATATTCTCCGAATCAGGAGAATGATCTGCTTTGCTTGATGGAACAGTATCTTAAAGCAGAAAAAGAAAGAAGACCAAGGATTCTTCAACAGATAAAAAAGTGTATAAACGGCGAGGATTACGACAATCCTTTTGCAGCATATTACTGTTACTTTGAAGATGATGTCGCAAGGTTTGACCAGATTCTCAATAAGTTCATTGACCACATAAAGACATATTGCCAAAATACATTAGAGGTCAGGCAAATTATTCAGCTTATTGTTATTGAACTGAATAATCTGAATTCGAGCTGCCGAGGTGAACTGATTGATGCATACAGACGTGAAAAGCTGATTTCCTTTCTTGGGGAGGCGGGCAGGATTGTAAAATGTGATGGTGTAAAAAACATTATAAATGAGCATCGCACATGGTAAGGCGGTGATATAGTGGATTTAAGAGAGCAGAAATTTGGAATTGAAATTGAAATGACAGGAATTACAAGGCAAAGAGCCGCTCAAGCCATAGCAGAATACTTGGGAACTACACCGCAATATGATGGAGGTGCATATAGAGAGTATTCTGTTACTGATAATGAGAACCGGAGATGGAAGCTTGTAAGTGATGGGAGTATTCAGTGTCAAAAGAAAGTGGATAATCGAAAGCAGGCAGCAGACAGGGAGCATAGTGTTGAGTTTGTAAGTCCAATCTGTAAGTATGAAGATATTGAGAAAATACAAGAGATGGTAAGAGTATTAAGGGAGGCAGGAGCATTTTGTAACAAGTCTTGTGGGATTCACATACACATTAATGCTGCTCCATTTGAGGCATACCAGTTAAGAAATCTTGTTAATATTATTGCATCAAAAGAAGATATGGTCTATCGTGCTTTGCAGGTGGATTCTCAAAGGGAAAGCCGATACTGCAAGAAAATTGATCCCGAATTCCTTAAAAAACTGAACCGCCAAAAGCCAAGTACGAGAAGCGAATTGCAGGATTTATGGTACAACGGCAGGGACGGCAGCCATCAGCATTACCACGATAGCAGATACCACTGCTTGAACCTACACTCTGTTTTTCAAAAAGGGACGATAGAATTCCGAGCCTTTAACGGCTCAATTCATGCCGGAAAATTAAAAGCTTATATACAATTTTGTATGGCGATTACCGCACAAGCCTATAACCAAAGGTCGGCAAGTCCAATTAAAACTGTATCGGAGAATGAAAAATATACCTTTCGTGTTTGGCTTCTTCGCCTTGGTTTAATCGGGGATGATTTCAAAACGGCAAGGAAACATCTGCTTGATAACTTGGAGGGAAACATAGCATGGAAATCTCCGGAACAGGCAGAGGCGCAGAAAGAAAGAATTCGTAAGAAAAGAGAACTGGAGCTACAGCAAGGCAATGGAGGAGAACCAGTTCAAACACAACAGCAAGACCAAGAGGAAGAACAGGATATCGACATACATGAGCGTGAGCAGGAGGAAGAATCCCCTGCTTTTTCTATGTCTATGTAAATAATGGGATACAGGTTTGTGTCGCACTGCAAACACAAACTTGATATGCATAAAAGCAGTGCAGATAAGGGGTGGAAATGAACAAAGAAAAAATATATATTGCCTATGGCAGCAACCTGAATCTGAGGCAAATGAAATACCGATGTCCTACTGCAAAAGTGCTAGGAACCTCAGAAATCAAAGACTACACACTGCTGTTCAGAGGTTCAAAAACGGGTTCATATGCAACTATTGAGCCTTGCGAAGGAGGTACTGTTCCTGTTTTGCTTTGGAGAGTAAAGCCTAAAGACGAAATTTCTCTTGATCGATATGAAGGGTACCCGAGGTTTTATGAGAAAGATACAATGGAACTTAAATTAGACGGAAAAGCAGTTTCGGCTTTTGTGTATGTCATGACAGAGGGGCATCAGCTTGGTATGCCGTCTGAGTCTTATCGGAAAACAATAGAAGAAGGCTACAAGACTGCAGGATTTGATACTTCTATCCTTGAAAATGCGATTGCACTTACTAAAGAAAGAATGGTGATGGAACAAGAAAATTCACCAGAACAGGATAATCTTCTTGGGATGATATGGTGGTGATAAAGTATGGCGGATCCTGTTTTAATTGCAAAAGCGGCGGCAATTGCACTCAGTGATGAGAGAGTTAGGAAAGGAATTGGGTGGACGATTGCTGCAATACTCTCACCTGTCATTGTAATTGTGGCTCTCATATGTGGTATGCTTTCGGGAGCCGCAAATCACAATAATACTGCACTTGATTTGTGTTTTCATGGCGGAGTAATAGCAGGGAATATACCGGAAGATTACCGGGGGCAAATAGAAGATATGCGTAACAGTTTTACAATGCTTGATGAAAAAATATCAGATATCAATGCAATGATGGAGAATGGAGATAGTCTTGACTCAATAAGGGTTAAGGCTGTTTTTTATTCTCTGTATTTCGGCGCTGACCAGCCTTCAATGATTGAAAGTAAGAAATATGTAGACTGCTTTGTTACATATCAAGAACGAACCAGAAATGTTACAAAGGACGATGGAACAACGGCTGAGGAAAGTTATACAGTTCCTGTGTCAATAAAAGATTTGTCGGTTATATATAAAAATATTAATTTTACATTTAGTAAAACTGTTGATTATGAGGATATGGCGAATGCTAATGAAATATATTACCGCATGGCTTATGGGATTGCGGCACCTCTAGAGGATGACAATACGAAGGGGTGGGATGGCTGGACGTACCAGTTATCATCGGAAGAAAAGGAAAATTTGTATCATGATCTGCCAGCAGGAGAAAAGGGAAGCGAGATTGTAAAGCTCGCCATGTCAAGGCTTGGCGATCCCTATTCTCAAGAGAAAAGAGGACAGGGAAGATACACAGACTGCAGCTATCTGTCTATGTGGTGTTACAGGCAAATCGGCATTTCAATTCCGGGAACGGCAGCGGAGCAGGGAAAATTCTGTGCTGAAAATGGTCTGACGGTATCCAAAGAGGATATAGTTCCCGGTGACTTAGTATTCTGGAGTTACAGACCAAACGGGAGGTTTATGAACATAACCCATGTTGGAATTTATGCAGGAAACGGAAAAGTAATTGATGCATCTTCCTCAAAAGGCATGGTAGTTTACAGAAATTTATTTAATTCAGATAAGCAGGTTCTGTACGGCAGACCACATATTAAAGAATAGAAGAGAGGTAAAGTATGTTAACAACAAACGCAATATTTGAAAGAAAAATCAATGCACTTAATACAAGACCTTGTGTAATTGAGGCAATTGAAGTATTGAGCAGCAAAGAGTATGAGAATTTCAAAAGTACTCTTTTAACGGACAGAGCATTCATTGCCGACAGGAAAGAGGATATGTTTACCGACTCGTTAGGTAAAATCCACTGTTTGCTTGCTATGAACGATGAAAGCGGTGATGGGATTTTAATAAACAGCAGCGGTTATGACTACGCAAGATATGTCAGCTTTATGCCGAACATCAAAGCCTATATTGAGCAGCAGATTTCACTTGTGGCAGACAAGATTATTAAGGATGCAGCCGAAAATACTTCAAACGGAAGCTGGGCTGTTTCTTTTGAAGAAATCAGCGAACAATTTGAGCTTACTGTAAAAGAAAATAACGGTATCGGAAGTATGCTCTTATCAGAACTGGAAAGTAGAAAAGAAATGGCTGAAATTATAGTAGTAGATGGAGGCTTTAACATGGTTCTATATCTTGATTATTGCAAAAATCTTGAGGAATCTTCGATGAATCAGAACATGGGAATATGAGGGGGTGAGGCTTTATGAAGAAAGAAAATACCATCCGGGTATTGAAAATTGAACCCGGAAAAATGCCATATGAAAAAGAAATTCAGAATGACTTAGAAGGAATTCAAGCAGAAGTGGAGGGACTGTTTGAATGTGTTTATCTTGATGACAACTGTATTGCAGTAGTTAATGAAGAAGGAAAAATAAATGGCTTGGAATTAAATCGCAGGATAGGTAATGACATAATTGCCGGTCCTTTTTTTATTTGCGGTGACAGCGAAGAAGGAGAATTTGTATCACTAACGGATGAACAATTAAAAAGTTTCGCAAGTGAATACAAAGATATTCATTCCTTTACAGGCGAAGAACCAGAGGCACAGCCAAGAATGATAATTATTGGTTTTAACTAGAGGAGGTTGATTTTTATGACTGTCAGAACAGAAGAAAAAGCAGTATTGCAGGTGAGCTTTTCAAAAGAAAAATTGGAGGCTCTCAAATTTTATATGGATGAAAAAGACACCACAGTTGAGAAAGAATTGCAGGCACATATTAAGAGTGTTTACGAAAAATATGTTCCTGCACCCACCAGAAGATATCTTGAACGCAATGATTCATCTGAAAATATACAGGCTGAAATTACCGTTGCAACAGGTGAACAGCGTCAGGAAACAGCACCTGTAGCTCCAACAACCCGTGGCAGGAGAAGGAACACCAGAGAGCAGGCGGAAGAAGCAAATGAAACGCTACAGACAAGAAATACCTCTTTGACAGAGGATAATCAAGAACAATCAAACCAAGAATCGCAGGGCATGAGTATGAGCATGTAGCAATTTTTCTTCTCTGCTATGCGGTCAAAAAACCCATAAATACCAATGAAGGAGGACAATAATTTTATGAAAAAAGATACAATAGCAATAAGCCTTGATTCTGAAAAATTGAGAGCAATCAAAAAATATATGGATAAGAAGGAGGCAGATTTGCAGAAAGAGATGGCAGAGCAGCTCCAAAGACTTTATGAGAAATATGTCCCTGCCAATGTCAGAGAATATATAGACGAGCGTGAGGAAGAAGAAATAAAGCCTGAAAAACCGAAAAAAACTACCAAAACATCATCTGCTGCAGGAATATCTGCAACTACACAGGCTGAAAGTTAATTAATAAAGCGATGTCTGCCTTTGCTTGCCCCTGTGTGCGATTTTATGGCGTTGAGTCGGGTAAACATACCACTATAATCATTCAGACGAAATTTGAGCCGAATTTGACGACCGTTGAAACAATGGGGTTAGGCGAGGTTAATGCAGAATCAGATGATAATAGGCAGTGGACTCCCCTATTGATTTTGGTGCAGGATAAAGAGAGGTGGTCGCAAAGCGACCGCCTCTCACCCACATCGCCCGGCAGTGCCGGGCGGTTCAAAGATATATGATAGGTGGTCGGAAAAGCAGTTTTGTGACAGGAAGGTGGTCAAAGAAGCAAGGAAAACCCAAAAATCAAGATGTTTCAGGTGGTCAGAGGTGACACGGTGGGGTTTATCAAAGAAATATAAAAGAAAATAAAAACAATGTTACCAATTGAAGGGAAATAAATTGATGTGTCGAATAGTTCCTTATAATGAATATAAAATTGGGTGTTTATAGACATATGAAAGCTAAGGAGATAAATTAAATGTCAAAAAAAAATAAAAGGATCTCATGTAATAACTATAAAGATGAGAATGTAATATTTTCAATTTTTAATGCTAGCCAATCTTTATATAACAGATATCTAGACTTGAAAGAAGGGGATATGACTGCAGCTCAGAATGAATTAAATACAGCCGGTAACAAATTATATCAAGCTTATGAATTGGGACTGAAATGTTATTTGAACAAGAAATATAGGGAATTATATAATAATAAGATGCTAGATTGGCCAACTTCTAGTAAGTTGAGCAAAATAATAGAAAGAGGATATCAGGATAATCGTTCAATGGTAGACACTGCGTATTTGTATAGTCAAATGCTTCAGTACGCTGATCCGTCACCAGTCAATTCAGGAGTTGATTTTGATGTGATAAAACAGAATGCGAAGTGGGTTAATAATGATAATAAACACAGAGGTGATGATATTGATCAACAAAAGTATAATCAGTCATATGCTGAAATTAGAAAATATATTATAACATATCTTGATTCAAATGCTCAGATTCAGCTGATTCAGTCACCAGAATTTGTTAATTTACAAGAGGCATGTGATTATTGGGAAAAAGATTCTAGGTATAATTATTGTTTAATAACTGATAGAACAAATTTGGGCAATTTGGATTTAAAGAAAATAATGTATATAAATTGGTCACTTGTATTCGATTTAGATCCTGATTCTGAGAATAATGGATTAGCAAAAGCGTTTTATGATGAGTACCATATTCAACCAAACTACTTTAATGTATTAAATCCGAAACAAACTGAATTAAATGAAGCGAGTTTAATTCCGTATTGGTTTTATGTGAATGGTTTGTCTGAGTTTAAAGAATCTTTAGTTGATAACGAAAGAATGTGGAAACAAAAATATGGAAGCCAGTTGATGGAATGTATGAGTAAGTATCGTGCAACTTTTACTAAACCGCTAAAAATAATAATATTGAGTGGCTCAATAAAAAGGTTAATGGATATTATAACAGCATTAGATGCAGTTTATGGGGATAATCTTTATATTTATTTACTATCAGCAGAAGTCCAATTTGAACCTTTAAAAGAGGACTATCGTGAGATATTGAAGTACTTTCCTATAACACCTGAAGAATTTGTTATTGGTATTAATAATTATGCTTCTATGTTTAATAAGTCAATGAAGAATGAGGACTATTATATTGTTAGTAGAGATGGAAAAGTAGGGATAAAATTAGAAGAATACTCATGTTTTGAAATTCCTTATATTGGAATTGCTGATAATGAACCAGAAAATATTAATGAGAAAGTAGCAGAAGCGTTTTATCAGGGAAAGTGCCAATTAAGTTGGTATGGTGCAAAAAATAGCTATGCTATCAATAGAATATCACAATATCGAAAGCTAAAAAAAGCAATAAGTGATGCAGCTATTGAAAGAACAAGTAAAATAGTTGATTTAAGGCATGAGCCTGGTGCTGGGGGAACAACATTGGCACGGTTAATAGCATATGAATTGAGTAAGGAAATGCCAGTAGTAATTTTAGCATCATATAATGATAAAATTACATCTAAACAGATAGAGAACCTTTATCGTTTGGTTAGAATGTCAATTCTTATTGTTGTTGAAGGTTCTATTATAAGTAAAGAGGATTTACACAGATTTAATGGTGAATTGATGGCAAATGCAATACCCCATGTTTTCCTTTATGTCAATAGGTTGAATAAAGTGAATAATCGTAATGACGAGGATTTGCTTACAATGATTGATAGCGAATTCAAGGAAATGTTTGAAAAGTTAGAAGTATATATGGATGAACCTAAAAAGAGTGAAATAAAAGGACTTGTCAGAATTCCGGCTGAAAGATATCCGTTTTTTATGGCATTGAGAACATTTGAGGATAATTTTAGTGGAACAAAAGAATATATTGAGCATTTCTTAACGAGAATTGATAAGTGTGATTTTGATACTCTTGTATATATTTCTCTGGCAGACAAATTTGCTAATAGGGCTTTAGATATTAATTTCTTCTTGCCACTAGAAATTGATGATCCTATAGGCATATTTAAAGATAATGTTAATAAGAATTTAGTAACCTTATTATCAAAGGGAAAAAACAGCTTTATTAAAATTAGGCATCCAAAATTTGCAGATGAAATACTAGATGCTAGAATAGGTCAAAATTTAAAAGATATTTCTGATAAGCAAAAGGCTGAAAATCTGTCTGAGGTTGTAAGAGATTTTATAAAATATTCTAAACAGCATATAATGCTTGATTTGGATTCTACTATCGACATATTGAGGAATTTGCTGATTCTACGTGATGCAGATAGTTTAGTGCGAGACAGGTTCGCACCAGTTATAACATATATATATGAGATGCTACCGAAAGATAGCACATCGAATGATCAGTATAACTGTATCGGATTAATTTTCAAAGAGTTGGTATCAGTCTATCCTGAGGAGGCACATTTTAGAGCACATTTATCAAGATATTATTCACATATAGAGGAGAATTATGAACGAGGTATTGAAGAGGCAAAAGCAGCAGTAAAATTAGCTGAATGTCAAAATATTTATGATGCATTATTATACCACATTGCTGCAATGAGTATTAGAAAATATGTTGAGTGTAAGTTGTTTAAAATAATTTTAGATTGTCGAAGTTTTGATGAAACGGTTATTGTAGAACGTTATTTATCTGATGCAAAGGAATGTTTGAAAGAAGCTAGTAGTTTGCTTAAGCAAGTAAGAGAAACTAATAATAAAGTGGCAGGTTATATATCGGATATTGAGATGTGCATTGCTGTGGTGGATTTTGGTAAAGCCCATTTAAAATGTTCAACCGAAGAGTTTTTGGAGCAGTATAGGGATTCATGGTATATGGAATATTACGATAGAGCTTTAACTTTAATGGAAGGTTTTAAAAACTTACAAGTTGAAGAAGACACGGAGTTTTATAAGGTAAAACTGTCTACAAAATGTAATGAATCATTAAAAGATATGCTTGTTAACATCGAAAACACCGTAGAGATGTGGGAAACATATTTAAGCCATGCTACTGAGCAAGAACAACCTGTTATTAGAAGATTTATCGCAAGAGCAAAAGAAATACAAATAAATAAGAAAAAGGACTATAAAGGTGTTAATATTAATAGAATTATACAACTGATGGAAGAAAATATTAGACAAGAACCAGAAAATGGTGCAAATATTCGAATTTGGTTTAATGCTTTGAGGCATGCAAGTGGAAAAGAACCAGAAATTTTATTGGATGAAGCAATATCAAAGTTAGGCAGTTGGAAAAAACTTGGTGATAATTGTGAAGCGTATTATTACTATTTTATTTTGGTATGTATAAAAGCTATTGAAGGTTCTTCAAGAGCAGAGGCAATTATTCCTATGTTACAAGAGGAGCTAAAAAATAAAACAGCTCATATGCCTAATAACAGGGTTATTTATGAATGGCTTGGTGAAGGTAAAGGTGTAGGAAGATTAGTAAATGCATACAGCAATGGGGATAGCCGTTCGCATAAAAAATCGTTAGATGAAATTGAAGAGCAGGGGGCATATATTGAAGGGAGAATTTCAAAATATGGAAGTGATAGAAGTGCCAGAATACGTGCATATAACATGGAAGTATTCTATTCGCCTTCAGGACAATCGGCTCAAACTACTGTTGAAGATTTAAATAAGAAAGTTCGTTTTATTTTAGGCTTTAGCTATGATGGGTTAAGAGCGTTGAATAAAAGTGTTATATTGTCTGGAAGTAATGAGTTAATTAATAATGATTTGTTATACGGTAAATTGGTGAAGTGCAAAGTCATTGGAACAGATAACTCTGGAAAATTTTTAAAAGTCAAGTTAATGGATTATCATAATCAATATGGAAGTATTCATATTAGTGAAATGCAAACAGAACAGGATATATTTAAGTATAGTTATGGTAATACACTTTGGGCGACTGTTATAGGAAATAGGTATTTAGAAAAAGAATTACGAACATATTTACAGTTAAGTTTAAAAGACCAGCAGGAAGCGCTGACTGATTGGCAAAAAGAGTTAAATAATATTAAAGATAGATTGAATTGAGAATTTGAAAAATTAAGTATTTTAACTATACATAATAGTTAATTTTGAGCGTAGCTATTAGACAAATGTTATATAAAAATAAATAGCAAACATGAAAATAATTGTGCTTGACTACAAAAAGTTTATTGAAGCACTCTATGGAAAATTCAACCCACAATTCCACAGAGTGCTTTTTATTTTTCGAAAATTGGAGGTGACATATTGAACCAACCTCAACACAAATCCAAGACCAGAACTGCCGTCTGGCTCTACCCAGAAACAATCAAGAAAATGGATTCCATGCTTGATATGGAAAATGCAAAAAGCCGCAGTGAGTTTATTGAAAAGGCTTTGCAATTTTACATGGGTTATCTGATAAGTGAAAACACCGTGGAGTATCTTCCGAAAGTCTTGATATCTGCAATGCAAGGAATTTTAAGAGAAACGGAAAACAGAAATTCAAGCAATCTTTTCCGCCTGTCGGTTGAAATGTCCATGATGATGAATATTCTTGCGGCAGGGCTTGAAATCAGTGATGAAGACTTAAGAAAACTGCGTGGCAGATGTGTAAATGAAGTTAAAAAGACAAAGGGAAAAATCAGCATAGAGGATGCAGTAAAGTTTCAGCAGGGAATTGATGAGTAAAAGCAGAAAAGGAGATTTCGTATGCCGAGATTAATCTTGAAATGCCCGTATTTGAAAGGCGGCATTGCTAAAGCCTCTGCTCATTTATCAAACCTTGTGAATTATATTTCCACTAGAAGTGGCGTTGAAAAACTGACTGAGAAAAACAGAAAACTTCCTTCCACCGTAAAGCAGGCAAATCTTATAGAACAAATCATAAAAGAATTCCCCGGAACTAAAAATCTATTTGAATATGAGGATTACATAAAAAACAAAACCATTGAAAATGCATCGGAGTTTATCTCAATTGCTCTTGAACAGAACCTTGATAAAATTGGACAGCGGAAAAATTATGTGGATTATATTGCTAAACGCCCACGAGTTGAGAAAATAGGTGCTCATGGTTTGTTTACAGGCGGAGATGATGCGATTGTACTCAGCAGAGTTGCGGATGAAGTAGCAAACCATACAGGAAATGTGTGGACTCCCATTATTTCATTAAGAAGGGAAGATGCCATTTGTACTGAATATGACAGAGCGGAGGCATGGCATAATATGCTTTCATATTTTGCACCGGAAATTGCAGAAAGCATGAAAATACCGATTCAGAATTTCAGATGGTATGCAGCTTTTCATAATGAGAGCCACCATCCGCACATTCATATGATTTGTTATTCTGTAAATCCTGCTGATGGTTACTTGACCAAAAAAGGAATTGAAAAAATGAAGTCGGGGCTTGTGAAAAACATTTTCAAAAATGAAATGCAGATTATATATGAAGAACAAAGCCAGAGGCGTGACCAATTGAAAGCTGAGAGCAGGGAAGCCATACAAAAACTCATCTCAGAAATGAAGTCTGGAGTTATACAAAATCCGAAAATAGAAGAATTATTTTTAAGCCTGTCAGAAAGGCTGAAAGTTACAAGTGGTAAAAGGGTATACGGATACTTGCAGCCAAACGTCAAAGCAATTGTTGATGAAATTATAGATGAGCTTTCAAACGAAGAGGCAGTGGCTAAGGCTTATGAGCTGTGGTATGAAATGCGGGAGGAAGTGCTGCACAGCTATATGGATGAACTTCCCGACAGGCTTCCGCTTTCCAAGCAAAAAGAATTCAAATCCATAAAAAATATGATAGTTGCCGAAGCAGATAAAATTGTAAAGGGTGAACTAATCTTTGAGGAAGGTGAAATTGCCGAGCAGGAGGATATTGATACTTTCGCTGAAACAGAAAGCTCGGAAATGTCGGAGCATTTTGAAACTGCTGAATTTGGACTGCCTACTGATGAAATAGCTGATACTGATGTTGAATGTCATGACGTTTATGTAAAATGGACAGATGAGTACAAACAGGCTCGTGAATATTTATTTGGAACGGAAGAAACTCCACAGGATTTTGAAAAAGCACTGGAACTGTTTCTGTCAGAGGCGGAGAACGGCAATGTTCTTGCAATGTATGACCTCGGCAGAATGTATGCAGATGGTCTTGGCGTGGAAAGTGATAATGACAAAGCATATGAATATTATGCAAAAGCACTTTCGGGTTTTCAGCAAGTAGAATCTCAAAAAGCTTGGAAATATACCGAATACCGCATTGGAAAAATGTTTGCACAGGGTCTTGGGACAGAGCAGGACTATGAAATAGCAGCACAGTGGTTTGAATTATCGGCAGAAAAGAAATACAAGTATGCGCAGTATTCCCTTGGTGGACTGTATTACCGTGGACAAGGAGTGGAGCAGGATTTTCAGACTGCTTTTTCATTGTATTTAAAATCAGCAGAGCAAGGCTTTCCATATGCAGATTATGAGGTTGCTAAAATGTATCGAGACGGTGTCGGTACAGAAAAGGATGCAGATAAAAGCAACGAACATTTCAAAAAAGCCTTTAAAGGTTTTGAAGCCTTGGAAAAGAAGAGCCATGATGACAAATTGCAGTACCGGCTTGGATGGATGCTCCAGAATGGAATAGGCACGCAAAAGGATATTGCACGGGCGAAGGAATACTTTGCAAAGTCAGCGAAAATGGGTAACGTATTCGGCGGATATTCACTTGCAAAGCTGATTCTAGCAGAAGAAAACCTCAATCAGGAAGAAATAAAGAGCGCAATTCAGTACTTGCAAAAAGCGGCAGACAACGAAAATGAAATATACAAACCAATCCGTACATTAGCGCAGTATGCACTTGGCAAGATTTATCTGGAAGGAAAGCATATACCAAAAGACATTAATAAAGCAATCAAATATTTAACGCAGTCAGCCGAACAGGAAAATGAGTGGGCTGCTTATCAGCTCGGAAAGATATATCTGCTTGGGAAGGATGTTCCGAAAGATACAGAAAAAGCAGTTGCAAATCTCACAAAATCGGCAGAGCAAGGAAATCAGTTCGCCCAATATATTCTGGGGAAGCTATATCTGCTTGGGAAAGATGTTCCCAAAGATACAGAAAAAGCAGTTGCAAATCTCACAAAATCGGCAGAGCAAGGAAATCAGTTCGCTCAATACATTCTGGGGAAGATTTATCTGCTTGGAAAGGATGTTCCGAAAGATACAGAAAAAGCAGTTGCCTATCTCACAAAATCGGCAGAGCAAGGAAATCAGTTCGCTCAATACATTTTGGGGAAGATTTATCTGCTTGGGAAAGATGTTCCGAAGGACAGAGAACTTGCAATAAAATGGCTTACCATGTCAGCAGAGCAGGGGAATGAATATGCGAAATTCTTTCTGGATAATATGGATAAGTTCAGAGAGCCTTCGGTTGCACTTGGAATTTCGAGGTTGATGTATCATATGGGGAGGATGTTTGAGAATAATGTACCCCAGCCTGCTAAGAGTGCAATTGGGTTCAAGGTGGATAGTAAGCTGATGGGGAAGATGAGGGAAAAGAAGGTGGGGCAGGGGTATAAGCAGGATGAATATACATTAGAGTTGTAAAAATATTCAAAATGCATATATGTGAATATTTTTAAGTGTGATAAAATTAAAATTACCATATAGTGTTACTTAATTACATGCTGTAAGTTTCTTGAGATGAAATTAGGTTTAATTTAGGAGGAATATTATGGACAAAAATGTGTTGTATCAAATAGACGTCAGAGAATGGATTGAAAAAACATGGGGAAATGAGTTGATGATACCAATCTATGGTTCGTTAATTGATAATAATTATGATAAATATTTGCAATGTTACCTTATACCAATTGAACATGCTGAAGAAAAGCTAGACTCGGATACATATGACATTGGGTCTTCGCTGTTACCTGGTTGCACACAATACGGAGCAGGAGAGGTTTATGAGGTAGTATACAGCAGATTTAATAACGATGAGAACTTTGAACCTTTGGTTATAAATAGGAATTACAATGGACTGGCTGAAGATTCAATTGAAATACTTGAAGAGTTCAGGCTACTTTATAATCTTTTCTACGACCAGCATAAGGATAAGTATATAGATCTGGAAAATGGTAATGATGTTATTATCATTAAAGATAAAAAAGCTGTTTTTATTCATAAAAAGTATATTAAGAGTTTTTTATCGCTTAAGAAAATGGCACTCGTAATGAATATCGATTGTCGAGTCATATTTTCGATGTATGATAAATCCTTGAGAAGTGATACTCTAGCTCATAGAAGTTATGATGATGCATGTTATTATACCCTAAATATTGGAGAGTGCAATACAGGTCTCAAAATGGAAAATTTTTCATTGTTTTATGGTAAAAAGCTATTGTATGGATGTGAATTAAAGGAATGTGGAATATGGCCTTATAATGAAGAAAAAAAGTATGTAGATTTTATTATTGGGATAGATGAAAATGGCAAAGAAATAACATATACCTCAAATCCTGCTAAATTAAGTAATTATTTTGGTGCTAATCCTGAAGCTCCGAATTACTTAACTCCTGTTTTTTTTGATCCCGCGGTGCTCAATAAATATTATTTAAAACCTGAAATATATGAAGTTAAAGATTGTATTATTCGTTGTGGAACATTATGGTCTTTATATATTGATAATCAAAATAAAGAACACGTTTCTGCTTATCTTGGGGATCTGGGAAGGGATCTACCAAATGAAAGTGAGCAGTATTATTGGAGAAGTTATAATAAAGCCACAGATGGGAAATTAAGTAAAACAAAGTTTAATCGCGATTTTATGGCACAGTTTACTGATCCGGAATCTGAAGATTTTATTTTCAAAAATTTATATGTTAAAGTTAATCAGAATTTTGAAAAAATAATGGGATGGTCTTTATTTTTACCTTTGGAAGAAAAAGATGTTTATAATTTTGAAGGAATACGGATTCCAAAAACCAACTCAATTGTTGAAATTGATATGCTGGTTTTATATTTAGTTAAAGTTCTATTGGACTCATTGAATGAAAAATGTATTAGAAGACAGCTAACTGGGACATATGAAAAGCTGACTGGCAGTATTTCAATTCTTGAAGTCTGGTTTACAGAGTTACAACTAGAATCCTATCAACTTCATATAAAATTTCTAAGAAATCTACAGGAACTTAGATCAAGCGGAACAGGACATAGAAAGGGGAAAAGTTATAACAAGATATCTCAAGTTTTTGAATTAGACAAAGGTAATTATGTCGGATCTTTTACGACAATTCTAAGTCAATCGATAGATTTTTTAAAATTTGTTGGAATTGAATAATTCTAAGATGAAGAACAATGCCTTATAGATGTTTCAATTTTTAACTTTTTATTTTGTGACAAAAATTATTGACAGTTTTTCAATAGAAAGACTGTTATTTTTTTACCCAAAATCCAAATGCGAAAAAAGTCATGATTAAGAAAAAAGCTTAACTTCAACCCCGCTCCCCATCCTTCAAAACAAAACACAACCCCATACATGAAACGCCGTCCAACAAAAAGGACGGCGTTTCAACGTATCTAAGCAAAAAAAGTAAAGGAGGCAATCTATGAGTACATACATTCATTTTACAGATGACCAAAAAGAACGAGCTAACAGTGTTGATCTTGAAGAGTTTCTAAGAAGACAAGGAGAAACACTGCTTTCATCCGGCAGGGAAAAAAGGCTAAAAAGCGATCACAGCATTACAATCCGAGGAAACGAGTGGTTTGACCATGCAGCAGAAGAGGGTGGTCTTGCTATTGATTTTGTTCAGAAATTTTATGGATTATCTTTCCCTGATGCTGTAACAATGCTGCTTGGAGGAGAACAAGGAGAAATATATTCTAAAGCCAAAGGGAAAGAAGAAGTCAGAAAGCCATTTGAATTACCGCCTAAGAATAACGAAATGCGTAGAGTATTTGCTTACTTGATGAAACACAGATATATTGACAGGGATGTAATCAGTTTTTTTGCAAAGGAAAAGCTTATTTATGAAAGCAGGGAATTATCAGCAGATAGAACAAAGGAATATCACAATGCAATTTTCGTAGGATATGATGAAGACGGAGTTCCATGCCATGCTCATAAAAAAGGTATTTATACTGAAGGTAAAGGCTTTAGGGGGAATATCGACAGCAGTAATCCTTGCTATAGCTTTCATTACCTCGGAAGCAGTGACCGAATATATGTGTTTGAAGCGCCGATTGATATGCTCTCGTTTATTACAATACATAAAAATTCTAATTGGAAGAAACACAGCTATGTTGCTCTTTGCGGAGTATCAGAGCAGGCATTGTTTAAAATGCTTGAAATCAATCCGAGTTTATCTCATGTGGTTCTGTGCCTGGATTATGATTCCGCAGGGATTGAGGCATGTGAAAAAATTTCAGATATGTTAATGGAAAAAAACATTGCCTGTAGCAGATTATTTTCCAATCGGAAAGACTGGAATGAGGATTTGAAATATAAGCAGAATATACCGTCAATTCCGGCAGAAGAGCATCCGCAGTATCTTCTCAAGGATGAACTGTGTAAAGAAATTCAGGTACTTGTTAAAGGAGTTGAAAAAATTGAAATAAATCATTACGATGGTAAAAAATCTTTTAAAGAAGCACAACAACAAAATGGAGTACAGGCTGAAGCTATGAAAACGGCATCAGCCATTTTTTTATGTCTTGCGTTAAAAGAATACAGGCAGCTTGAAAAAGCAATGACTGCCGAAGAAATTGTCAGAAAAATGAGTAATGATTTTCGAGCATATCAAAACAGAGGAAGGTGGAATCCAACGCTTTCTGATATTGAAGCACAACTGTTAGCATTCAAACATCAGAGGGGAATTGTTTCTGAGTTAGAGAAGACTGCGATTGCAGAACATTATGAAAAAACGGCATTGGAACTTTTAAAATCAGTTATCCGGCTTGAGCTGACACAGCAAAAACAAGTTCAGGCTCCGATGTTGAAAATGGCATAACAATACGAGACATGGGGAAATCCTGTGCCTAAATTTATTGAAAGGTGATAAAAAATGAATTCACAAGTATACATGTTAATAGCTGCCGCAGCTGTTATGTTTTCAGTTATCGGCGGTTTATCGCTGCTTGCACATTACTATACCTTGAACGGAATCAAATCCAAAACTGTAGGAGATGGACAGCATGGGGTTGCTAGATTCGCGACAAAAAAGGAAATTGAAACAACTTATCAGCATATTCCTTTTGACGTTAGAGCGTGGAGAAAAGGGCTGAATCTCCCAGCAGACGAAAATGGGAATGC
>JAEZIB010000150.1 GCA_023416275.1 Bacillota bacterium
GGATCACAGCCTGCAATTACCAATCCAGTATGCCTTGCAATACCTTTTGAAGGTCCTGTTCCAATCATAGCTGGACTTGCACTTACAATGGATATATCAATAGGGATTTGCTCTGCCATAGCCGAAATAAAGCTATGTAGCTCCCTATGTATCCCTGTTTGCTTCTTTGGGAATCCATGTTCTTCAGCAGGAGGCCAGCCCATAGCTATATTTTTTATGGCAGCTGAAACAGTCGCTTCCTCATGATATTTCAGTTGTGTAAAGGAAATTAAGACAGTCATTTCATTTAAAAGCCTATTTATATTTGTTGAATAAACAATTGGATGCTGTAAATTAATTCTATCAAATGGTCCATGATTCAAATCAATGAATTCAACACCTTCCTCTGAAATAATTCTGCTATAACCTACTGCCTCCATTACATTTTTAGTTTCGTCATCTGCTGAACCAGCAGCAATTACTAGCCTTTTAGGATTTTTCTCTTTAACCAGTCTTATAATCTGCCGTAAACTCTCCCCCCCAACAACTATAGCAGAATCGGCATTTTGATTTTTTACCCAATTTGGTGTTATTACTACTACATCATTATTATTTATAGCCGTCATCACTTGAAGCAGTTCAAATGCCTCCTTTATTGCAATTGCTTCGTTAATATTATGAGTTATTGCTACTTTTGAATTCTTCCAACGTCTTTGTCTCATAGTCTATCCCCTTCTTAATTTGTGCATTTTAATGCTTTTATTTCAACTTTAAAGTTGAAAATTGTAGGTGTAGGAGAATTTTCATGTGCATAAGGTAATCTATTATTCTTATAATCTTCATAATTTTTGCATTTAAAATATAGAAAACAGTACTACTGAATGATAGTTACACTTCGCTTGTTAATTTCTTCAATAATATTCTTGCCAAAAAAGGGCACAAAAAAACCTCTTAATTCTTATCAAGAGGTTTTTCTATAAGACAACATTACATATGTACCACATTTTACTCTTACTGCCTTTAATTTTTATCTTTAATATCCAACTTTCCCACAAAAAAAGTCTATAGAAGCTGGTGAATTATCAATGGTTTGTTGCAAAATAGTTTTTTGAATTAGTACTATTATTTTTTTAATTGCATGAGTAATTTATTTCATCCAATAATCTTTCAATTAGCTTATATATGTTGACTGAAGGATTCATATCTTCTATGTTTTTTGATTCAACCATTCCTCGTTCTTCCCAATATTTTTCAAGGACTTTTGCATTATCTATAGCAGCTCTAATTCTTACATTTCCATCACTACCTAAGATTTTCCCTATAGTCCCTTTAGCTGCTTTTATTTTTGATGTGTATTTTTGTACACCCAAATATTCACGTATTTGCTTGATTACAGACCGTTGATTAAGCTTACTTTCAGGAGATAAATTCTGAAAATGCATAACAAGCCAAGTTTCGAATAACAAATTAGAATAGTCTAAAATATACTCATTTTCCGATTTCTGCATCAATATTATTACATCTTGGATATTATCTGGAGCATCACAATCAAAAACCAAATGTTTTTCATAAAACCTGTATTTTCGCTTATTTTCATACTTGCCTAAAAATTCCTCTGCATGCAGAAATACATGCTTTGCATTTCCTTTAGTATTAATAGGTTCAAGAACGATATTTGAAAATTCAACATGCAAATTATTTTTGAGATATACTTTAAAATAATCTAAATAATTATATTCAGTTGAACCTTCACAAAAAATTAGAAGTTTACCGGCATTTTCTGGCTTTGGATTAATTATTTTTCTTTCTCCATTAACTAATCTTCCCATAACCAATCACCTGCCATTTCCTTATCTAAAAACTGTTCATCTATGACAGGAATTGCTCCATATTTTCCAAACATATAATCTTTAGAAAAGCTAGCATCAGACCTAGCCTTAATATCTGCTAATGTAAATATAGATGATTCGCCTTTTTTATTCTTATCTACAAATGCAATTTCATCTCTTCTAAATTGCTGCCTATTCATCAGTGAAACATCATGGGTTGTAAAAATAAGCTGTGCTTTCTTATTTCTCTTACTTTGATATAAATCCACTATAAACTTTGTAAGAATAGGATGTAGTCTTGCTGACATCTCGTCTACAATAAATACTCCACCATCTTCAATCATATTCAATATATATTGAATAAAAGAAAAATATCTTATAGTTCCTGACGATTCCATTTTTATATCAAATTTTTCTTCTCTAACAACTTCACCCTTATCGTTGTAAACATTGTGAACCGTTTTTATATCATAATCTCGATGCTCTTTTGTATTTTCATTGTAATTTTCTTCTATCTCTAATCTAGTAATTCCTATATCTGCAGCTTTAATGAATTGTTCAATAATTTTCCTATACTGCTCATCTTCAACCAATTTATTTGAATAACTCACACCTGACACAATACCTTTAATACTCATTTCAACAACCAACTCAAAGTGTACATTAAAATAATGCTTTAAATAATCTTTAAACCCATCTATAATTACCTTAACATCACCATCTGCAAAATAATCTAGTGCTCCTATATATAAACGATCATTTCTCACCTTATCTATTTTCTTTATTTCTTTTTCATACTTCTTTCCTGGGATTATATGTTCACGTTTTCTATCAAATACCTCCTTTTCATCCACTAATAGCCATTCCTCATTTATATAATATTTATTTTCCCCATCTTCATCCTTTATTGAAAAACCATATTGATAAGTTTTATTATCATGGTAAAAAACCATTTCAAATTCAGACTCTTCATTAATATCTTCACTTAATCTATAGGTAGTACGGCGTATATTAGGCATTTTTTCAGCCGTTTTAATATCATCCTCTTTTTCACCTTCATTATAAAACTGATTAAAAATAAAGCTTTCAAAATAATATAATGCACTAACTAGATTAGATTTGCCACTAGCATTTTTCCCATATATAGCCAAAGTTTTAACAAGTTTATTTTTTCCTATATCCAATACATGGCTTGTCATATCTTTATACGACACAGCTCGTAAATCCAGTATAACTTCGTCCTTAAATGATGCAAAATTTTTAACACGAAACATTACTAACATAACCTTTCACTCCATTTCTTTATATCATAATTTTAATATACTATAATTATACCAAAAACTCAACGAAATATTCGTATTTCTCGAATATTTCGTTGAGTTTTATTTTTAAAATCGTAAATTTGGTTAATATATATCGAATACCTCGTGAAAAACTTGTGTTATTATCTCTATAGTGTTTAATACTACTCAACTTTCCCAATTGAAATTGTAGGTGTTCAACTTATCAAAAGTTGGGTTAGAAATAATTCCATGAATTAGTAGGCGAATCGAAGTTTTTTGCCATAAAACCGACACGATGTTGGTTTTATGATAATTTCAAATAATAATAATTTATTGTTTTTTAGTCTCTCGAAACACAAACCAGCAATATTCCCTCATCAATGGTGACAGTAGCTTCATCCTCTAAAAACTCATTACTCACGCCCCAGGATGTGCCTAAAAACATTGTAGCATTATCAAGCCTATATTTTAGTCCATAAGTAGTAACTCCAGTAACCCTTTCAGAAACAGGAATCAAAGACAACTTGTATTCCTCCTGTTTTTTGATAGTAATAGTTGCATTAGTAATATATATTATGTTATGCTCATCAGCAATACATGCTTTAATTCCCATATCCATACACTTCTTGAGCAAAAACACATTAGCTAAAGAGTGGTCCATTCTCGAACCCATTGCTCCTATAAAAATCATTTCCTCTGCGCCCATTTCTACTGCCCTCTCAATTGCAAGCTCAGAATCAGTCATATCCTTTTCTGCTGGAAATTGATAATTCTTAACTCCAAGGTCAACAAAATAATGCAAATCGTAAGAAGTTGCAGAATCAAAATCGCCAATGAGTATATTAGGAATAACTCCCATCGTCCTTAAATGCCTTGCTCCACCGTCAACAGATATAATATAGTCATCCGAATTAATTTGTTTTTTTATTATATTATAATCATTAATTGAACCATTACAAACTAAAACCGCTCTCATTATCCCACAATCGCCCTTCAAATATCATCTTAATACCAGTATTCAATATATTTAATCAACTTTTGCACATAAAAATTCTATCGGCGCAGAAAAACCTATTACCATCCATGCTGCCTAGTGTTAATAACCCATAATAATTGACTTTTGTGAATTATTATTTAGCTGACGTAAACCAACTTGACCATAATCTTTTCTCTATCAATATTTTATTTAATTATATTTCATCTGTTTATTCTGGACTTATGCCCAATAATACAAATTGCAGCAAAAAGAAACTTGTAGCTTTTAGAGTTTATTTTCACTCATATAGATTTCTTATAAGCATTCATTCTCAATTGTTTTATAGCCTCGATAGGGTCAACTGAATTATACACTGCAGAACCTGTAACAATGACATTTGCACCAGCTCCGACAACTACATCAATGTTTCCTGCATTTATTCCACCATCAACTTCTATATCTATATTAAGTTTGTTTCGAACTATCATTTCTTTCAAGGCTTTAATTTTCTGTGTTGAAAACTCAATATATTTTTGTCCGCCAAAGCCAGGATTAACGCTCATTATTAAAACCATGTCTACATCCTTCAAAACATATTCCAGCGCAGTTAATGGAGTAGCAGGGTTGAGAGCTAATCCAACCTTCTTTCCACAGCTCTTAATAATTTGAAGAGATCTATGTAAATGTATATCAGCTTCTGCATGAACAGTTATAATATCTGCCCCCGCTTCAGCAAATTTTTCAATTTGGTTGCTTGGATTTTTTACCATCAAATGAACATCAAATGGCTTTTTTGTGACTTTTCTTATAGATTTAACAACTTCATGTCCTATTGTAATATTGGGAACAAATTGTCCGTCCATAACATCAATATGAATTAAATCAGCGCAGCTATCTACTTTTTTAATTTCATCATCAAGACATGAGAAATCTGCAGACAAAATTGAAGGTGCAAGCTTAAGCATTTTACCATCTCCTTGATTCCGACTTTTTGTTTTTGTATTGCGGAATATCTTTTAATGCGTTATAAATGTGTGTATATCTCTGAAATCTCCCAATATCTATTTCACCACGATCTACAGCCTCTCTTATAGAGCATTTGGGCTCTGTTATATGACTGCAAGATGTAAATTTACAAGTATTCAAATATTTAATAAATTCAGGGTAATAATTCTCAATATCATTATATCTGATATCTTCTAATTCAAAGGAGCTAAAACCAGGTGTATCAGCAACATAACCGCCATATTTAAGTTCAAGTATTTCAGCATGTCTTGTAGTGTGTTTGCCACGCTCTAATTTATTACTGACGCTTCCTGTTTCCATAACCCATGAATCCATTATATGATTGAGTATTGTTGACTTTCCAACACCAGATTGTCCTGCTAAGCATGATATATGGCCCTTCAATTTTTCTTGTAAAAGCTCATAGCCTACATTAAGAACAGAACTTACCTCAATACAATCATACCCAACTTTTGAATATATTCCACTTATACTTTTTGCTACTTCATCCTCTAAATCAGTTTTGTTAATACAAATAATAACCTTCAGCCTTTTCTTCTCTGCTGTAATAAGCAGCTTGTCCAATAGCATAAAATCAGTATTTGGAGCCTTCGTTGAAACTACAATAACCATCTGATCTATATTTGCTATTGATGGCCTAACCAATTCAGAGAAACGTGGGAGAATGTGATCTATAGAACCAATTCTCCCCTGTTCATCAAGTACACTAAAATCAACCTTATCACCTGGAAGAGGTGTAATAGAGTCCTTTCTGAAAATTCCTCTTGGTTTACATTCATATACTATATTATTATTTTCGTCTTTAACATAATAAAAACCACCAATTCCCTTTAGAATAATACCAAGCGGCAAGTAACTACCTCCCCAATTATTTTAAACTAAATTAACCAATTTCCCACATAATTTTTACGGAATAGTTTCCGATTCTGTACTAGGTGGAGTCTGTGTTTCTTCCGTAGATTCATCTGTAGGTTTTTCACCTGTATCATCCGGATTAGTTGTTGTATTCGTTGGTGGTGCAGTATTTGTTGGTGGTGCAGTTTCTTGAGGAGTGAGGAAAATAGTTACTGAATCCCCCTCAGTTACATCCTCAAAGGCAACAGGTAACTGTCTGTTAACAATACCCTTTGTAACACCTGCAGGTAATATTTTACCAAGTACAAGCTTTGAGTCTGATAAAAGCTTTTCAGCATCGATTTCAGTCTTACCAACTAAATTGGGGACTTTTACTGTTTTCAGCTCCGTTCCTTTACTTACATATATTACAACTTCCGAGCCAACCTTTACTTCTTCACCTGCAGTAGGTTCTGTCTTTATAACATAATCTTCTGGTATATCATCATTATATTCCTGTACAAGCTTTGACGTTAATCCTGCTGTTTTGATTTCATTTTCTGCATCTCTTTTTTCACTCTCCACAACATCAGGAACTTTAGCCAATTGAGGACCTTTACTAATTGTCAATTCTAAATTTGTATACTTACCGTCTCTGTAGGGAGTACCTGCTGGCAAGCTTTGTTCTAATATAATTCCCTTGGCAATATCATCATTATCCTGCCATATCTCTGAAACATTTAACCCTCTAGCAACTAATTCTTGCTTCACTAAAGAATAATCCATGCCTTTATAGTTTCCTATCTCAAAAGTCTCCTTATTACCTTTTGATAATAAGCTTATTGTAAAAAACAAAGCAATTGCTATTACTAAGACACTTGTTATTCCAGCAAGCCAATATGCTGTTGTATTTTTCTTTTTTTGCTTATTAGCTTCCATATAATTATTATTAGCCGTATTGCTTCTGTTTTGATTTGGTATATTGGAATTGTTTAGTGGTTGCATCCTTATAGTTGCCTGATTTGAAGCAACATCTTGACCAATAAATCCGCCCTGTGGACGAACTAATACCTTGTTCAAATCAACTATCATTGCTGTAGCAGACTGATATCTGAGGCTTTGGTCCTTTTGAACCGCCTTCATAATTATTTCATTAACTCCATAAGGTAAGCTTGGCAAGAATTTTCTTGGCTCAGGTGGAATTTCCTGTATATGTTTTAGTGCAACAGTAACGGGAGAATCCCCATCAAAAGGCACCCTGCCAGTAACCATTTCATACATTACAATTCCAAGAGAGTATAAATCTGATTTATCATCAATAAAGCCTCCCCTTGCCTGTTCCGGAGAAAAATAGTGCACAGAGCCTATTGTACTTCCAACCATAGTTATTGTCGAAGAGGTAACTGCCCTTGCTATACCAAAATCAGTTACCTTTGCTATCCCCTCTTTTGTCATCAAAATATTATGAGGTTTAATATCCCTATGTACAATATTATTCTTATGAGCATGTTCAATAGCAGAGCATATCTGTATGCTAATTTTAATAGCTTCTTGCCAATCAAGTGCTCCGTTTTTATTAATATATTCTTTTAAGGTCAATCCATCTACATATTCCATAACAATATAATGGATATTATTCTGAAAACCAACATCATATATTGATACAACATTAGGATGAGACAAGCTAGCTACCGACTGTGCTTCAACATTAAAGCGCTTAACAAATTCTTCATCAGTTGAAAACTCAACACGAAGTACTTTAATAGCAACAAACCTATTTAGCAAGGTATCCTTAGACTTATATACGACAGCCATACCTCCGCCGCCAATCTTTTCTAATAACGTATATCTATTTCCTAATACTTGACCTTCCATAATCCACCTCAATCTATATTCTGCCTACGTTTACCTAATATTATATCTTACCTAATATTACGGTAATATTATCTTCTCCACCCTTATTATTTGCATTTTCTATTAAAGTATCACATGCAACTTGCGGATTTTCAGCATTTTTTATTATTTCCATAATTTCTTCTTCTGACAGCATATTTGTTAAACCATCAGTACATACAAGTATCTCATCATTTTCTAATACATCCATTTCATATGTATCCACTTGTAAATCATGCTCATATCCTACAGCACGAGTAATTACATTCCTTTTTGGATGGTTAATGGCTTCATCCTTAGTTATTGTTCCATTTTTTATTAGTTCTTCAATAAACGAATGATCACTAGTCATCTTTTGAATTGAATTAGCTCTGATAAGATAAACTCTGCTGTCTCCAACATGCCCAATATATAGCTTTCTATTTTTCAAAGCAGTAATAATGAGCGTTGTTCCCATTCCCTGTGTGGATTCATCCAGCATAGAATATTGATATAATTCCTTATTGACATCTATAATAATATTCTTTAATAGCTCTGATATTTCTGGCGTGTCCCAATCAGCCATCAACAAGTGGTTGCAAACCGAGTCAACTGCTTGCTTACTTGCAACATCTCCACACTTGTGTCCGCCCATCCCATCAGCAATGACAAAACAGGGTGGAACACCTGAATATCCAACCAACACATTACAATTGTCTTCATTTAATTGCCGTTTTAATCCCCTATCTGTCCTAATGCCATATTTCAATCTAATCACTCCTGATACAAACATTGAAATCCAAAAAATTCTCTATTATTGTTTGAGACTGTTTTTTCTTAGTTGCCCGCAGGCAGCATTAATATCACTGCCTAATTCTCTTCTAACAGTAGTCTCTATGCCTCTCGATTCCATAATGTTTTTAAATTTATCTATCTGAATTCGTGAGCTTTTTTTATAACCATTGCCTTGAACTATATTTACAGGTATCAAATTCACATGGCACAACATCCCTTTCAATAGCCCTGCAAGCTCTTTGGCATCCTGCTCAGAATCATTTTCCCCCGATATCATTGCATATTCAAATGAAATCCTTCGTTTCGTCCTCTCTGTATATATCTTACATGCTGAAATTAATTTGTCAATACAAAACGACCTGTTTATTGGCATCATTTCTGAGCGTTTGTCATCTCTCGCACTATGTAAGGATATTGAAAGAGTAATGGGAATATTCTCTTCTGATAATTGTAAAATCTTAGGCACTATACCACAAGTGGAAAGAGAAATACTTCTAAAACCTATCATTAGTCCCTCGGGATGATTAACTATTCTTAAAAATTTAATAACATTATCATAATTATCCAATGGCTCACCAATACCCATTAAAACAACATGGCCTATTCTGTTGCCTGAATCCTGCTGCATTGTCATAATTTGATCCAACATTTCACCAGCTGTCAAATTCCTTGAAAAATTTGCTCCAGTTGATGCACAAAAGGTGCAACCCATTTTACAACCAGCCTGTGAAGATATACATGCAGTAAAGCCGTATTTGTACTCCATTAATACACTTTCAATTATATTCCCATCTTCAAGTTCAAACAAATATTTCGCAGTAGAGTCTATATTTGATTTTAGTTTACTGACCAACTTAATCCTGCTAATTTTACTAACCTCGCTAAGTTCTTGTCTAAGCTGCTTAGATATGTTTGTCATATCGTCAATTGAATTAATTCCACTGTTTACCCATTTGAATATCTGCTTTGCCCTAAAGCGCTGCTGCCCCATATCTACAAGCATTTGCTCCAGTTCCTCTATAGTCATATCCATTAAATTTTTCATTTATACTATCTCACTTATCTATTATAATAGTTTATTATAACTCTTTGATTCAAAATTAAATTTTTCGATGTACAAAAATTTATACACCGTCAAAAACCACTTGTGGTTTTTGTGGCTCGAAAATGCACCTTGTTCGTACATACTTTATTTTCGAGCTATTACATTCATCGGCGTGTAGGCGAGGCGGTAGATATTCTCACCGCCTGAAACCAAAGTGGTACTATAGAAGTGGGGGAGATTTCTTGCCTCGTTATATTCAATCTGTATCATTTATATAAAATTCGAAGTTATCTTTCTCTTATCATTTTACTTATAAAAAAGCCATCTGTCTGATTTGTATTAGGATATAGCTGTATATATCCTTCTTTTGCACTATCTATTTTCAGGTTATCAGGAAGAAGTTCCTCGAACCCTATTAATTTAAAATCGTTGTTTTCCTCTAAGAAAGCTTTAACATTTTCAATATTTTCTTCAGGCTGAATTGTACAGGTGCTATAAACCAAGCAGCCTCCCACCTTTACATATTTTGCCGCATTACTTAGTATCCTTCTCTGCAATTCAACTATTTCTTTTATATCGTTCTCATTCTTAGAATATTTTATATCAGGCTTTTTCCTTATTATACCAAACCCTGAGCAAGGAGCATCTACCAAGACTCTATCTGCCTTACCCACCATTTTTTCATCTAATTGACAACCATCTGATAATTCTGTTTCTATTATATTTATTCCTAATCTTACGGCTGTATTCTCAATGAGCTTCAGTTTATGAGGATGAACATCCCTCGCTAATACTGTACCGATATTATTCATAAGCTGTGCACAATGTGTCGCTTTACCTCCCGGAGCACTGCATATATCAATAATAAATTCATTTTCTTTAGGCTCCAATATCCTGCTTACCAACATTGAGCTTTCATCTTGTACTTGAAAAAGTCCATTTATATATGCCTTTAATCTTGTAATAGATGATGGATTTTCCAGTATAATTGCTTCTTCTACGTATTTCCACTTGCGTGTCTTAATGCCCTCTTTATGTAAAGCTTGAACAAGCTCATTTCTCGAAGTTTTAATAGTATTTACCCTAATTGTAAAGTCAGGCACCTGATTATTACTTTTTAAAAGCTCCTCTGCAAACTCTTTTCCAAAGTTGGAAAGCCATTTCTCAACCATCCATTTGGGATATGAATATATTATACTTAAATACTGGGCAACATCGCTCATATCAGGATATGGAAGATTGTCAATGCTCTTTGCAACATTTCTTAAAACAGCATTTACAAATCTGCTAGATGTCTGGTGACCATATCTTTTAGCTAAATCAACACTGGTATTACAGGCAGCAGACACAGGTATTTTGTCAGTATGTAATAACTGATAAATCCCTATTCTCAATATATTAATAATCCATGGTGAAAGCTTTTTCATTTTCACACTTGAAAACTTTTCAATAAAATAATCAATTTGCAATAACCACTTAACAGTTCCATATACAAGGTCAGTTACAAATGCCCTGTCAATTTCTTTAAGCTTGCTTTTTTCTAAATATTTATTAATTGAAATATTTGAGTAAGCAGCTTTCTCATTAATATCAAACAAAATCTTTAGTGCAGTCTCTCTAGCTAAATCTATTGCCATATTTATCTCCGATACAAAACTATTTTAAACTACCAATATCAACTTTATGCCGTTATATTTAAAACCATTAATCTCTATTTCTTCTTTGTCCTGCTATCAACAATAATCGTATAAAACTTGCCACCGCTACTAGAGCAGATGCAACATATGTCATTGCAGCAGCATTTAATACCTTCTTTGCAGATTTCAATTCATTCCCAATAAGCAGTCCAGAACTGTCCAAAGCCGCTATTGCTCTGCTGCTTGCATTAAACTCTACTGGAAGTGTAATTAAATAAAACAATATTGCAGCGGCAAACATTAGTAAACCTATATTAATTATAACCGACATTCCAAGAAATAAACCCAACACAGCAATATACGGTCCAGCTGATGAACCAATGTTTGCAACCGGTACAAGAGAGCTGCGCAGTGCCAAAGGGCCATACTTTACATCATGCTGAATTGCATGTCCAGTTTCATGCGCTGCAACACCTATTGCCGCCACTGAAGTACTTGCATAGGTAGCATCAGATAAACGGAGCACCTTATTTCTCGGATCATAATGATCAGTTAAATTACCTTTAACCTGCATAACCTGAACATCAATTATTCCATTTGCTTTTAACAGATATCTCGCGACCTCAGCTCCAGTCATATTTTTTGAACTGCCTATTTTACTATATTTATTAAAGGTACTTTTAACAAGAAATTGAGCCAGCATTGATATTATCAAAGCAGGTACAACTAGTAATATATAATATTCATCCATATAAAAATATCCCATAGATTTACCTCCACTATATCGAGTCAAGAAAATGTCCCCCACTTCTATAAGTGGCAGGTACCGCTTTAATTTTCAAGCAATGATAATATCTCCCGCCTCGATGAAACGCCGCTAATGTTATGAAATTTTTCTACAATCGAAAAATTTCATTTTGAATCTAGGCGTTATAAGCTAAGCTGCTCAACTCTTTTTTTAATTGCATCAATATCTACATCAGTATTAAAACAAGGTCCATTTGGAGTTTTATTTATAACACCCACTACCGGTATGCCTTTAACATCAGCAATTCCGCTCATTAAATCTCTTTCACAAGCAACTGATATTATAAGCTTTGGCTTAATTTTCTTTATAATATTGCGAGCAACTGTACCACCAGTTGCAATAAAAATGCTAATATTTTTTTGCTCTGCATATTCCATCAATGCTCCAATTTTACACCTTCCACACTGTTTACACAGTTTTGGATCATTTGTAACTTTTACGCCACATTCGTTGTTTTGCAGACAATGTGGTAAAAGCAGCATAATATCCTGTGTCCTGTACCTTTTATTATCAGAATCCACTATAATATTATTTATTTCGATGTAAAAGTTTTGAATAGTTCTTCTAGTATTATTATTTGCCTTTTCAAGAACCAATACCAAGGGAAGCAATACCAACAGTCCCAATTTAGTAAGTGCAAGAAAAATGCCATTAGTCTTTTTCCTCTTGTAGGTATATGCAATAGCAACGAACATCAAAACAGCTAAAAGTATACAAATGCATATTGCAGTTATAAGCAATATTAATATTTTATTGTAAGCATTAATAGACGCATACTGATAAGCCAAACAAAATAATACCAGTAAAGCTGTAAATGCTGTTAATATTATTATCGTTGCCCGAATAAAGGCTTTAATATTACTTTGCTCCAAACTTCTCACCTGCATCTATTTGATGTCCTCTTATATAACAATCAACAGTCATTCTTTTACAGCAATCCAGCTGTATTTCCTTAACTAAAATACACCTATCTCCACATTTAACCAAAATCCCATCACATCCAGCCTCTATTATGAGGCCTGCTTCTGCATTTGTATCAATATATTTATCAGTAACAAGACTTGTACGCCAAATCCTTACTCTCTCTCCGTTCAAAAATGTATATGCCCCTGGCCAGGGATCTGTTCCTCTAACTAAATTGTGTATTTCCTGAGCAGATTTACTCCAGTCTATAAGCCCCAGTTCCTTTGACATCATTGGAGCGTATGAGGACAAGGCATCGTCCTGTGGCTGTCTTTTAAGGGTTCCATTTTTTAATTCTGCTAACGTATCCTTTAATACCTCTGCTCCAAGTATAGACATTTTGTCATGCAATTCACCTACAGTCATATCTGGCTCTATAGCAAGCTCTTTTTTTAGCAGCATATCACCTGTATCTAGTCCCACATCAGTAAACATAGTAGTAATACCTGTAGTCCTCTCTCCATTTATTACTGCCCAATTAATTGGTGCTGCCCCTCTATATGCCGGTAATAATGAGCCATGTACATTAATACATCCTTTAAGTGGAACCTCTAATAATTCCTTTGATAATATTTTTCCATAGGCGGCAGTAACAAGCAAATCGGGTTTGAGAGCTCTTATCTCCGCAACAAATTCATCAGTTTTTATCTTGCTTGGTTGTAGAACCTCAATACCAAACTTAAGCGCAAACTCCTTTACTGGAGGTGCACACATTTTGTTTCCTCTTCCTTTTGGCTTATCTGGTTGAGTAACTACTGCAACTATTTCATAGCCTTCATTTATCAACATCTCAAGACTTGGTACTGCAAATTCAGGTGTTCCCATAAAAACAATTCTCAAAAACTTCACTCCCTAAATTAATTTTTATCTCTTTAAAGGATATTCTTCTAAATATTACTTCATATCTTCAAGCTCATCCTTAGTATACATTTTGTAAGCTCTATCCTTGTATAAAACCCCATCAAGATGATCAAGCTCATGGCATATACACCTAGCAAACAATTCTTCAGCTTCAACAATTACTGTCTCACCGCTGGCATTTGTATATTTAGCTTTAACATACATCGGCCTCTTTACCTCTCCAGTTGTACCTGGCAAGCTCAGACAGCCTTCAGGGCCATCCTGCTCACCGCTTTGCTCAAGTATTACAGGATTAATCATTTCAATAAGCCCTTCTCCAACATCTATTGTAACTATTCTTTTCAGTATTCCAATTTGAGGAGCCGCTAAACCTACTCCATCAGCCTTATACATTGTATCCGCCATATCCTCAATAAGAGTAAGTATTCTGTCATCAATTTTGTCAACAGGTCTGCTCTTCTTTCTTAAAACCTCGTCACCATCTATTCTTATCTGTCTATAAGCCATAATAACCTCCCACGCCCAATTGGGGCATAATAATTTATGAAATGCTCAGTAAAATACCTCTGCTGAGCAGAGAAACGCTACTTTTTTTGATATTGCTTGTCAAACCTTTCAACATAACTCGATAACTCGTAATATTTAACATTTTATATTATTCCCATTCTTATTATAAAGCTAACATTAATTATGTCTATACTTCTCGTCAATATTGCATTTTTTGCAAACAACCGCATATATTATAGCATATTATATGGATTAATATCTATGCTCATCATAACATCCTCATCCTTTGATTTTTTCCATATCCCATCCGACATTTTAGTTAACTCATCAATAAGAATATCTATATCCTTTGCTTTTACAACAAGTCTCCAGCGATATTTATTTGCTATTTTAGGCATAGGGCATCTTGAAGGACCTAAAATAACAATATCAGAGGAGCCTTGTTCTATAACCTCCTGCTTTATACTTTTTGCAGCTTCAAAAACAGCTCTATCCTTACGTCCACTGAAGACAACGATAGCGATATTTGAAAATGGCGGATAATCCAATCTCTTTCTTATCAGTATTTCCTGATTATAAAATTTGATATAGTCCTGATTGCAGGCAGCTAAAATACTATAATCCTCAGTGTTATAGGTCTGAATAATAACTCTTCCACCTATTTCACCTCTCCCAGCCCTTCCAGCCACTTGTGTTAAAAGCTGGAAGGTTCTTTCCGAAGACCTGAAATCACTAATATTCAGCATACTATCAGCAGCTAACACCCCAACTAAAGTAACATTAGGAAAGTCATGGCCTTTTGCAATCATTTGCGTGCCCACCATTATATTTATATTTTCTACTTTAAAACGATTAAGTATTTCTTCATGTGAATTTTTGTAGCCTATTGTGTCAGCATCCATTCTAATGACTGAGCTATTGGGAAGCTTTTGCCTCACTTCCTCCTCAATTTTTTGAGTGCCAATACCAAAGTATCTTATATTACCACTTTCACATGAAGGACATTTTGTAGGGTTCTTTACAGTAAAACCGCAGTAATGACATATTAACCTATTGCTCTTTGTATGATAAGTCAGTGCAATATTGCAGTTGGGGCATCTCATAGTATATCCGCAGTTTCTGCAGAACACAAAGGTTGAAAAACCTCGTCTGTTAAGAAAAAGTATGCTTTGCTGGTTATTATCAATATTTTTTTTAAGCTCCTCCATCAGTCGAAAGCTAAATGGAGTTCTATTTCCGTTTTCGAGCTCCAGCCTCATGTCTATCAGCTCAACACTTGGAAGCTCTGCTGCTTTAGGGCGGCTTTTCATCTCTATAAGGTCAATTTTACCCTCAACAGCCCTATAGTATGTATCTACTGAAGGCGTAGCCGAACCATATAAAAGTAGTGTACTATTTATTTCACATCTTTTCTGAGCCACTTCTTTAGCACTATATTTAGGCGTAGACTCCGATTTATACGAGCCCTCATGTTCCTCATCAATTATAATCAGACCTAAATTGCTTATTGGAGCAAATATAGCAGAGCGGGCTCCTACTACAACATCAACCTTACCCTCGCTTATAAGTCTCCATTGGTCAAATCTTTCTCCCAGTGACAATCTGCTGTGCATAACCGCTACCCTTTTGCCAAATCTAGATACAAATCTTTCTACCATTTGAGGAGTCAACGATATTTCTGGCACAAGCATTATAGCCCTTTTGCCTATTTCGAAGCAGTGAGATATCAACTGCAAATACACCTCAGTTTTTCCACTGCCTGTTATTCCATGTATTAAACATTCCTTATATACTTTGCTGTCCAGCTTTTGTTTTAGCAGCATCAAGGCATTTTCCTGTTCTGCTGTGGGAGGAAGCGGCTCTGTCTTCTCATAGTGTTTGCTGCTTAAAGGATCTCTTTGCACCTCAATATCAGTGTATTTTATGTAGCCATATTTGCTCAGTGTATCTAGAACAGATGATGTAACAGCAGCAAATCTTTTGATATCAACAACTGAAACTATTTCATTATCCAGCAATATTTCCAGCACTCTAACCTGTTGTATTCTCTTAACTGCATTATTTTCAAGTTCATCTATAATTTCTTCCCTATGTTTTGCCAAAGAAACTCCCTTTATATATTTAGCACTGACCTTTTGTTCATAGCTCTCTTCAATACTTATTGCATTTAACTCACACAGCTCTTGTATATAGCCTTTAAACCCCTTGATTCCGCACATATCTCTTAGCTGCTCATACTCACATTCTCCGCCGACATAGGATAAATTATTAATAATTTTATTCATACTGCTTTTTTTATAAGTTATATTTTTATCGTAATATAAAAGTATAACCTTTTTTATTGCTTTAACACTTATTCCCGGTGGAAGCATACATTTGATTATATCTGAATAAGTACAAATATACTGTCTCTTCATCCACTCCAATAGTTTTATATTATCTTCCTTTAGCAGTGGATATGGCTCTAATACACTTTTTATATTTTTATATTCTATAGTCTTTTCAAGGTTATTCTGGGGATTAATTTCTAATACAAAGCCTTCTTTTACCTTGCTGCCATTTCCAAAGGGAACTAAAACTCTGCATCCAACACAAATATGACCTATTAGGTCTTCTGGAACAGCGTATGTGTATTTTTTATCAAATGCCCTAGTGGTATTGGTCAGAACAATTGATGCGGTTGTCATATTCATCTCTTTTTGCCTCAAATAATAGTTTTGAATTATTTCAGTTAGAATATTATTATAACAGATTCAGTTAGAATATTATTATAACAGATTTGTATTTAAAATAATTTAAGTTACCTATAATATTTTAATTATCCACATAATTATTTTTCCCAAAAGTAAAGCACCTCATTTTAAAAACGCAAAAATGAAGTGCTTAGTATTAATAAATTTTAAATATTTTTGCTTTATTCTTCTGATGAGCTTTCATTGTTTTCATCAGTTTCTTTGTCTTGAAGTCCGTCGCATATTTCCATCTTGGAAACCGATACCTCATAGGCAGTTTTAGAAATAGCCTCACCTGATTCTAACTTTTTCTGATATTCTCTGCTCTGAATTCTTCCCCATATTTTTATATTGTCTCCAATGGCTAGGTTCTGAGAATATCTTGCATTCCTTCCCCAAGCAATACAAGGTATATAATCAGACTTGTTATATGGTCTATTTACTGCAATAAGAATATCGGTAATCTCCCTGCCAAAAGGTGTCATTCTATATATTGGGTTCTTGCATATGTAACCATTTAAAAAAATCTGATTAGGATTTTTAATCTTTCTATCTTCTTCAGCAAAGATAATTTCGCGAGCAAAAACAGTTAAAACAAGTTTGTTTGACTCGCTCTTGTAACTATTATATGATCTAAATTGACCCTCTATCTCCAATGGCACTCCAATTTGAAGTTTGCTCTTTGGTACAAGGCGTTCCGAAAAGGTAACAGATATTTTATCGCTGCTGTCGCTCAATCTAGGCACATCTAAATAAAATGAATAAAATCCCTCACCATATACTTCATGACTATATTCAACATCTGATACTACTTTTCCTGAAATGGTCACCACATTATTTTCTATTACATTCCCGACCATTTTCCCTCCACTCCTCTCTTTTGCTGTTGTGTCTCTCTTTTTATTTATCTAATGTAATATGTATTCTCGTACAACACAATTTAGAATATTTCTAGCTTAATTATTTATAAATAATTTCTTTATCTCAAGAATGAAGGTACCATGAAAGTAATGCCAAAATAATACAATACTATAATATTATATTACATATTTGTTAAAATGAAAATCTTTTATTCTACAAAAATAATATATAATTTTTGTATTTTTTTAATAAAAAGTTAACTCAAGATAATATCATACAAATAAACTCCGATATTTAATGCTATTTTTTGACTTTTTTCATTTTACTTACTAGCGTTTAATGATATAATATGTATATATTTTCAATTTATGTTATTAGTAATTTGTTTTTACATAACTTAACTTTGAAACAACAAGTTGAACCTTTATAAATCACATTTTTGATTAATTAAATCAACAATTCATTGATAAGTCACCCACACCTACAATTTCAGCTGCGATAGTTGAGTTAATTAGTTTTTTTGAAGTAATTACTTACTATATTTATTAAGGTTCAGTCACACTCTTCAAATGGAAATGCTGAGTAAAAAAATACAAAACAGAGGAGGGTTGAGTCCATGCTGGCACTTTAGCAGGTTTTGCTCCATTTTACAGAGCATGGACATAATTATGAGAAAATTTGTTTTAGGTTTATGTATTATTTTTGTTTGTTCTGTATTAAGCAGTGGAATGGCATTTCAGTACGACGCTTCAATAGCTCCTGGACCTATTCAGGCGCTGAATGAATTGGAGGATGATGTTCAAGCCTTAACAACAGTCTACTTTAAAAATCCCAAATCTTCAGCTAACCAAAAGCAAGCTATTCTGAAGCAAATCAAGGATGTAAACAGCCTTATTCAGAAAGGCAATTTTAAAAGTGCAGTTAATAAGCTTAACCAAGATGTCAAGAAAAAAATCAATACCTGGATTGTCTCCTCAAAACAGTCAATACTTGTTAAAAGCATAAATACAGGAGTCATTTCACTAGAGAATGCTTCTAAAACAACTGTAAACACAGCCTACGGAAAGGTTTCAGGCATTGATGGCGGTTACGATAGTTGGAAATGGACAGGTATTCCATATGCAAAGCCTCCTGTTGGCAAACTTAGATGGAAAGCCCCTGTTAATCCTGAACCATGGAAGGGAATAAGATTGTCAACATCAGAGTTTTCCCGTTGTACTCAGCCCGTAGCAAACAAGCAATGGATTCCTCAAAATAAACTACAAGGTTCAGAAGACTGCCTCTATCTGAATGTCTTCAGACCAAAGACAATTTCAAAAAAGCTTCCTGTCTATTTCTGGATTCATGGTGGAGGTAATGTTATGGGAGGAGCTGATGAGTATAATCTTTCATATTTTGCTAACAAAGCTAACATGGTAGTTGTAGTTATCCAGTACAGACTTGGACCCTTCGGATGGTTTTATAATCCAGCACTTAATGCTGATGGAACAGCTGAAGACAAATCAGGTAACTATGCAAATCTTGATATGATAAAAGCTCTTAAATGGGTACAGAGTAACATTGACAGCTTCGGAGGAGATCCTAATAATGTTACTATTGCAGGAGAATCGGCAGGCGGCTTTCAGGTACTTAATCTATTGATTTCACCTCTTGCTAAAGGTCTTTTCCATAAGGCTATCAGTCAAAGTGCTGCAGGTTCAAATGCACCTCTTCAAGCAGCTTCCTCCATTTCTGCTTCAGCGGTTGAAAGGCTTCTTGTAATGGATGGAACCTGTAAAGATTTAACTGAAGCAGCTACATTTTGTAAAACCATGACAAATGCCCAAATAGAGAAATATCTTTTGAGCAAATCAGCAGAAGACATAGCTAAATCGGTAATGAATGAAGCAGGCGGAATCACCAGCGTAACCTCTATTGCTGATGGCTTGGTGCTCCCAGGTACTATGAGCGAAACCTTAGAGTCTGGCAATTACGATCATGTTCCAGTTATAATTGGATGTAACGGTGATGAGATGAAGCCCTTCTTCCCTTTAACCTTTGGAACAATACCAACATCAAACGGCCACAACTGGGCTGACATCTACAATGTTCTCGGCTTGGAACAACCCTCTATGACATTAAATGAATTGTTACCAGATAACAGCCCAGACAAACAGCTGTTTGATACTGTTACTAATTATTCATCCATTTATTGGAAAGCATCTTTGGACGGATACTCACGAATTCTTAAAGAGCACCAGGATGATGTTTATAGCTATTGGTTTACATGGGGTCGTGAAGGCTCTGCGCCATCGCCTTTTAACTGCTTGTTCGCTTCCGGACACAGCTTTGAAATGGACTTTTTCTTTGGGTATAATGAAGAATCCTTGGCAAACAGTGCTTATGTAGATGCTAATAAAAACGGAAGAGATGCTCTCCATAATGCAATGGTAGCTTACTTAAAAGCATTTACAGAATCAGGCAATCCAAACTTTAACAACAGCAATCTTCCTGAATGGGAAAAATGGTCAAATGCTACAGATGCATCTAAGAGCATTGTATTTGATGCAGATTATAACAATTCAAAGATTAATATGTGTGATATTGAATATTCTCGGGCAGAAATAGCAGCAGCAGTAAATAATCTTCCTTCACCAGTAAAAGAAATGACATATGCTCTAATGTGGTATTATTATCAATGGTAAATATGCAAAACTAGAAGGAGGCTGTCTTGGAGTTCGGAAGTACATTACGTCTAAGTGTTAAACTGTTTAGCGACAAATGTATTATGACCGAAATTTTTCGAGACAGCCTCTTTTGAGTTCTATAAATAGTTCTTTGCCTACTATTTTTTCTTTACAGGAATCCATATTTCGCTGTAGTAGTTTTCATCCTGAGTGCCATTTGGATAATCATTTACATTGGTGTACATTTCAATATTGTATCCTGCTGCAATTTCATAATCCTTGCAATTAGGCAACCATTCTGAAAAGATTTTTTTGTGTACATTTTGCAGAGAATTAGGCATTGCACCCTTGCATGCAAATACAGCCCAGGTATGTTTTGGAATATTCTTTGTAACAAAACCACCTAGTATTTCAGTAGACGGATTGTAATTGTCTGCAATCAAGTATTCAAACTCATTTGAGCCCATGCTTTCATCTATGCTTATTCCATACATTCCACATACAATTTCACCTTTTCCAGTTTGATAATGCTCCGTCCAAAACTGTGGAATTTCTGTAGGTGCACTGTCATATTTAAACATCCTTGAAGCACCCATGACAGTAAAAGAGTCTTTTTCAATAATTTTGTAATCCATAATATAACCACCCTCCAATGAAAATTTGATTTTTAAAGGAGCAAAAGATTTAATCATCGCTCCTTCTTTTCTAACGGCAGTTGGTGTGACACCGTGGAAACGAGTAAAAGCTTTTGTAAAACTATCAGGTGAGTCGTACCCATACTTCAGCGCTATGTCAATGATTTTATCTTCAGTAGAAACAAGCTCACTGCCTGCAAGGGTAAGCCTACGTTGTCTGATATACTCTCCCACAGTAAAACCACAAAGCATTGCAAAACCTTTTTGGAAATAAAATGGAGACATATATGCTTTTTTCGCAATGTCTTCTATTGAAATAGCTTCATTGATATTTTCTTCAATATAGTTAATAGCTTCACCTACTCCTTCAAGCCAACCCATAGTCATCACCCCCTGTCTTTACATATATCTTATCTATTTTCAAACGGTTGTTCCCGACTTTTTGTGTTATGTTTTGTCTTGCATGGTGTTAATATACAGAAATAAACTTTCATACAGGATAATATATTATTGCATTTCATTAGTCAATATTTGCTGTTTTTATAGCTATCTTGCTATACTGCAAATCATTCAGGGATAATTATCACCGACTACAAATGTAATAAATCTAAGTATATATAGATTATTAGCAAATTCTTACCCTTACATTTTTTAATATTTGTTTAATTTCCATTCCTAATTAATTATTTTGAAAAGCAAAAACCGCATTTCATTGTGATATGCGGAAAAATTTAGATTAACTTATCAACTAATTCATGCAAATATTTATAACCCAGCTTTCGAATGAAAAGTCTAGCCATACTCAAGTTTACCAATGGCTTGTTGTTCAGTAAACTAACTTATAAAATTATTTAACTTTTCATTTGATATTGCTACCACACCTTATATTACTAGGCTTTATGCAATACATTCAGCTGCGAAAGTTGATTTAACTTGTTATATTATTTTTAATGTTTATCCATTAACGTAAATCAGCATGCTTTAATTCTTCTATTTCCTCTGCTGCCTTCCCTGATTATCTATATAATAATTATCCAGCATTATCATTTCTGAAACAGGTGCAAATAAAAGACCTTCACCCTTGAGCTCTTTAATGATTTTGGGGAGCAGTTCTACAGTATACTGAGTATCATTGTGAAATAAAATAATTGAACCGGGCTTTGTTTTCTTTAGAATTCTATCCAAAATTGCTTGTTTGCTCATTTCCTTTTTCCAATCGAGGCTGTCATTGCTAGATACAAAAGTAAAAACATGCAAATGCCTGTCACAAGTGAATTACAATAAAAAAAAATGCTAAAGCTTGTCCGATTTTAGTAATTACTTAAATATCTCGAAATATTTCATAACACAAAAAGCTTAGAAATCTTATATTTCAAGAATTTCTAAGCTTTTCATTTCATCTAAATCTTTAAGAACATCAGATACCACAATTAAGTATTATTTACCTTATAAAGCTAATAATGGACTGGGTTTTCTCTGTATTATAATTTAATCAACCCAAATTGCGCCAGAGAAAAGAATATCAGAATTATAATAAGTAATATCGGTGCAACATACTTCATCATAACATCATATACTATCCTTCTGCGGAAAACCTCTCCATTTATTGAAACTTCCTTCGATATTGTTTTTGTACCAATTACCCAGCCGACCAAAATACATGTTAATAACGCAACCACAGGCATGAGCAAGTTATTACTCAAGTAGTCAAAGAAGCTTAAAAAGTCCATCCCAAGAACTTTAATATGAGACCAGATTCCAAATCCCAAAGAAGACGGAATACCTAAAAGCAAGCTGATTACAACTGTTATCGTACATGCTACTTTTCTGCTTCTTTTGAACTTGTCCATTATAGAAGACACAATTGCTTCCATAATAGAAACCGAGCTGGTAAGAGCTGCAAAAAATACAAGTACAAAGAACAGCAATCCAATAATTTGCCCGCCAGGCATCTGTTCAAATATTTTAGGAAGAGATATGAACATCAAACCTGGTCCACTTGATTTAAGTCCTTCCTCCCCGCTAAACATATAAACTACAGGAATAACCATAAGACCTGCAAGTAAAGCAATCAATGTGTCAAAAAACTCAATGTGATTTACAGATCTACCTAAATTAACTTTTTTATCTATATATGAGCCATAAGTAATCATTATTCCCATAGCAAGACTCATGGAATAAAACATTTGTCCCATTGCAACACATACCGTCTTGAACGAAAATTTCGAAAAATCGGGAAGAAGATAATATTTAACCCCTGCTAAAGAACCCGGCATAGACAGAATGTAAAATAAAATGATTAATATTAGTACTAGCAAAATAGGCATTAGTACTTTACTTATCTTCTCAATTCCTTTTTCAACACCGCTTACTACTACAATCATTGTAATAGCTAAGAATACAATAAAAAAGAACAGAGGTGAAAAAGTGCTTCCAATAAATGCTCCGAAATAGCTGTCGCCTGCAGCCTCCACACCACTTCCGCTACTATAGGTAAATATATATTTAATTACCCATCCTCCAATTACGCTATAGTATGGCAATATAATAATAGGTACTATAGCAGCAATATATCCAAGAAAACCAAACTTCTCATGCAATTTTCCATATGCCAGAATAGGACTCAATCCCGTCTTTCTGCCAATCGCAATTTCAGTTGTCATTAGTGCAAAACCAAAAGTCAAGGCCAGAATGATGTACACCAAAATAAAAATACCGCCACCATATTGTGCAGCCAAATAAGGAAATCTCCATAAGTTTCCTAGTCCTACAGCACTTCCGGCTGCAGCAAGAACAAATCCTATACCTCCTGTAAAGCCGCTTCTTCTCTTCTCCATAAAACAATCCACCTTTTTATCTTAAATAATAATTATCTATTTTACCACATTTCTCCCGTTTTTATAACATTTTTTTATAAATTATTTAAGCGTTTAATTTCGTACCATAAAATGGCTCCTACCATATGAGAGTTCTGAAAAAGTGTAATTTTCTGAAATTCATCACATGACATTATCATTACCGAAGACACAAAAAAATATCGGTATATATACTGGATAAATTTTTAATAGCTTTTTTATGCACTTTCCAAAAGAAAAGACAGAGAAAGTTCTTATATCCTTGCCAGCATCTGCCGCTGGAAATCAGAAAAACCTGCAGTATATCCATTTAAGCACATAGAATTTTAAATTTTCCAATTTATTGCCACCTCATTATCCTTTATAAATATTTTTTCAATGAGGAACTTAGCAACGGTTTTTTTCTGTTCCAAAGTGCTTTCATCCCAGTTATATATACACTTGTTAATACTGTCCATATTTTTGTTGGGCTGTACCCTTTCGTTATACTCCTTGAGCTTATTTATTAACTCTTTCTTTTCAGAATCAATATCGGCTATTTTTCTATTTATGTAATCAGTAAGAACTGTGTTAGACTTTGCCAAGCTATTGATCAAATTTTCTATTTGTGTGTCAATTTCAAATATCCTGATTTTGAGTCTGTTTGCTTGGGCATTTTCCACCTGCTCCAGCTCAACAGGTGTATCATTGATGCTCTTAACTTTATCAAATATTTCATTCTGCACTATTTTCTCTACTGCTTCAACATATATAACCTTTGTATGTCCATCACAGCATTTATAGTTTGTTTTTCCTCTGCACATTAAATATTTATAGGTTCCGTAAGCAGCACTCTGTGTATTTACCACAGTCATAGTATATTTACAATAGCCGCACTTTGTTAGTCCTGAAAGCCATGAATGCTTCCCCTTGCCTGAATTTTTTATCTGCTTATTATCATCTAGTTTATATTGACACTTTAAAAATACTGAGGATGTTACTATTCCTTCATGCAAGGCTAAGGAAAGCACGTGGTCTTTTACATTTGTGTATTTTCTTTCATTGGTATCCCTTTTTCCATATAAAAAGCAGGCAAAACCATTGACAAAATCCTTAATATCGTTACTTATAACACAACCTCTATTTTTGTAATATATATATACATCTGCATCAGCTTTAACATAAACAGGTTTTCTGAGTATTCTGCTTATTTTGCACTATTCCCAAAGCCATCCTTTTGGTGCTATAATAATATTTTCATTTAAATAGTTGCTTATTTCACCCAATGACAATTGTGTATTCGCATATAAGTCATAAATTTTCTTTAAATGGTAATACTGGACTTCATTTGGTACCAAGGTTGAAGTTTTAATTCCATCTACTTTTGTACTAACCTTATCAAAACCAAAGGGCGGAGGTCCGCCCATAAAAAATCCTTTTTTCCCTCTAGCATAATAATTGTCCTTAATTCTCTTCTTTATGGTATCTCTCTCAAGCTCAGCAAAAATCATTATTATCCCCAGCATTGCCCTTCCCATAGGAGTAGAAGTATCAAATTTTTCGGTTGTTGAGATAAACTCAACATTGTGCTTTTGAAAGAGCTCAATTATTTTTGCAAAGTCCAGTAAAGACCTGCTTATTCTGTCCAACCTGTATACAATAACCTTTGAAACCCTGTTATTCTTAACATCCTCCAAAAGCTTTTCAAATGCCGGACGGTTTATATTACTTCCGCTATAGCCTTTATCGGTATAGATTTTGTATTCTTCGCCATCCTTTATTTCACGCTTGCAAAATTCTATCTGGCTGCTTATTGACAAGCTGTCCTTTTTGTCTAAAGACTGACGGGCATATATCCTGATCATAACAAACAGCTCCCCAAATAATTATTTATGTACAACAGTCATGCATTCCTGCTTTTCCAACCTGTTATATTCTCTTAAAATGTTTTTTACTGCTTCCTTTTCTGCTTGCTTCCTCTCATCCTCATTCATATCAGGCACTAAATTAATTACCCTATAGCCCTCTACAATCTTCTCTGTAACCATAATTAACCTCCAATTTTAGTTAATAATTCAAATAAACCTTATAATAAAATCTATTCTTGGTAACTTCCTTTTATTTCTGAAAATTGAATATTCATTTTCATAATACACCCATACACTTAATCTGCTCCTGATGAATAAGTTCCTCTCAGGGGTTTAACCCATGGCTTCCCTCTGGTATTTTCAGCAGCAATTTATGCCAGGTATATTACCATTATCCATGTGTCCCGCTGGATGCAGTACTATTTACTCTCGGTAAACCGTACAAAGTACCGCACAAAAAATGAAGGAGGATTTACATTGACTATACTAGGTGAATATATAAAGAAATTACGTGATAGAGTAGGGTATTCAATAAGAAAATTGTCTGAAGTATCAGGTATTTCTAAAAGTATTATATGTGAAATTGAAAGTGGAAAAGCTAAAAAACGGCCATTGCAAATGGAGCCTCAAAGCTAAATGAAATTGCCACAAAGAACGGTCTTGAGAGTAATAAATGTGCAAAATATATATCTGCTCTTATGGCATTGGGAATTAATAAAAAGGATAAACCACTTACTGAAGACAAAGGGTGGAAAAGTATTTATCTACTGGATGACCAAATGTTCCGCTTTTGGTATAGGTTTATTCCTAACAATATGAGCAGTATAGCAACTGGTTTATCTAATATTGTGCAATTGAGATACAAAAAGCTTTTCATTGATATAATCTACAGACTTTGCTATCAGCTCATTGCTGTCAAACTCAACTGTATAAGCATATTTATGGTTGATATAATTCCATAATGTTTGATAATAGAATGATCCTTAATATTTAAATTTGCGAATTACTACGATGTGCTCATAACTTACCATACTTTTCTTTTGTTATCGCATAACAAATTTCACCTTCAGGATTTTGTCCTGACAATTCAAATCTTCTAACAATAGGAACCTTTTCCATTATGGTTTTTTGAAGCACTCTTCCAGATTTTGAGTTAGCTATCCTATGAAATGCTTCAAGCTTCTCAAAATCCGAATTAAGTAACATGTAATCTATTACCGCATTTAATGCTTCCAAAGCATATCGGTTTCCCCAATAACCTTCACCAATACAATACTCCATTTCTGCTGTAGCAACTTCTTCATACACTCTGCAAAATGCAATCTGCCCAATATTTACATTACTATCTTTTAAAATAATCGCCCACCGATAAAAACCACCATCACTATAATTTAAAATCCATTTATCAAGTAATTCCCGAACCTGTTCCTTCGATGAATAAACTGGTTCTCCATATTCTAATTGAATTTTGGGATTTGATGCCCAATTGTTATACATATCATCTTCATCGCTATCTTTAAATTTACGTAAAACCAATCTTTCAGTCTCAATAGTTTGAGTACCTATATGTTTAAACATAATTATTCTCCATATCAGATAAATTAAGAGCTGCGTTTTTTATGCAGCTCCTGTACTTATGGTTTTATTAAATTTATGTGTTCTAGTTAATTTTATTTTTACTGATTGCAATTGCTATCTGTTATCTCATTTGCCATTCTTATAATCTCAATATATCTTTGTATTTCTGACTCTACATTTTCTGCTACCAGCAGTACCATTTCAGATGGGTCATTCTTTGTGTGATAGCTTGTAAAGCAAGAATAATACATTTTTCTATCACTGTACTTTATATTGATTGGAGGATAGCCCTGCTTCATTAGCTCCAGATTTAATATAAGCCTGCCTGTCCTGCCATTTCCGTCAATAAAAGGATGTATTGCTTCAAAATCAAGGTGAAATTTTGCTGCTCTTTCTATTATGTGACCTAAACTGCTCTGACTATAGGAACTTATCAACTCCTCCATTTGTACAGGAACCAAATAAGGTTGCGGAGGTGTATGATCTGCACCCATTATCATAACAGGTACTCGCCTGTATACGCCTCTGTTTTCTCTTTGATCCATTAGGACAAGACTGTGAATGTCTTTAATTACTTTTTCTGATATATTCTCTTTTTCCTTAACAAGTTCCTCTATATATGTAAATGCCTCTTTGTGACCGATTACTTCCAAATGTTCTCTGAGGGACTTTTCACCAATTGTTACTCCCTCATTTAATATTAATGCCGTTTCGTGCAAAGTAAGGGTGTTTCCTTCAATTGCATTTGAGTTATATGTAAAGTTTATTAGGAACTCTTCCTTAAGGCGGTTTACTTCTCCCTTTGTAAGCGGCCTGTAGCTATTAAGTTCCTTTAATAAAGCATCGATACCTTGTAATTTTTTTATCAGCTCTCCCATTTAAGAGTCCCTCCTAAAAAGCTTCTCATATAGGATAATATATTATTGCATTTCATTAGTCAATATTGCCTATCACTCTAAACCCCTCAATCCTTAGAAATGCTCTTTTTCAAGGTTCATCCCCTTTGACATATTTTCTTTTTTTAATTACACCTAATATAATTGATATCAGATTAGTAAATATAAGAATAATTATTAAAGAAATAAATACTGTACAAAAATTCAACCAATTGATACCGTCAGCTTTGGAAGCTGTAATGGTTAAACAGTCGGATAACCATCTAAATTAATAAGCGCCAATGCACAATAAGTTCCCTCCCCAGTATTCAGTGCAACAAGTTCTCCAGCTCTGGAGATGATTTCTTCATTCATTTTGGCTCGTCCTAATTATAATTATGTGTTTACACAAACAGGCACCACCAGACGCCGTATTTATCAATCAGTTCCACACCGCAGGGACTAAAAAACAATTCACCAAACGGTGTAATGATTTCACTGCCATTAAGAAGGGTTTCATATGCTTTTATTACCTTATCCTCCTGCTCCTTACCAAATTGAATGCAGAACTGCATGGTATTGCCAGTAATTCTTCCATCTCCACCCGCGCGGGTAGTATCACAAGCTTCCCCAACTGCAATAGCCTGTCCGCAAATGTCAAGCTCCCTATGAATAACTGTACCATTTTCGTCTATATCCTGAAAACCAATCTTGGCATCAAAGGCCTTTTTATAGAACTCAAAAGCCTCCTCACTTCCCTTGACATAAATTTGAAGTATTGATCTGAACATATAAAATCCTCCTAATAGAAATTTCCTGCAGTAAAAATACTAATTGCCATAACAACTCAAGTTTAATCAGATTACCACGAACAGCAGGATTATCAACATCCCTATGTACTTTCATTTAACTCGGGTTCACGGATACGACCAACAATAATTATTGCTAGGATAAAAATAGCAAATGTAAACGCAAACGGCAAGCGGCGGTCAATACTTGATAACCATCCAGCTAAATATCCAAATGGTGATGCAAAAGCAATGGTAAAGGACATAATCAAAGCATTAATACGTGCTCGTTCCGCAGGATTAATGGTTAGCTGAAGCAAGGCATCTTTACGAGGTATTACAAGGGCACTGGCCACTGCACCAACAAAAACATAAATAATAATAAGAGGAATACTACCCATTGGAGTCAGTATAAGAAGAATTGCGCACGCGGCATACAAAACCAAACCAATCCACATAGGAATCCTGAATTTCACGGAGTCTAAACGGTGCTGTATTCCAATCATGAAAATCAACATCACAGCTGCATTCAAAATAGGAAAAAAAGCCAGATAACGATCTGCTATACCTAATCTTTGTGTTACATACAAACTAAAGAAGTTGATGCTGACAAGGTTCGTTATGTGTAGTATCACAGAGACAATAACAACTTTCATAATCTCTTTATTCATTAATACTTTGGGTATTAAATCCCTGTATTCATATAACATCTGTAAAACTGAGGTGTCTTTCGTCTCTGACATCCGAATCTTTCCTTGCCTGGTTTCATCACAATGTCGAAAAGTAATAACCATCTTAATCAGCATATTCAAAGCGAAAACCAAATATAAAACCCGGACAACCGGAACCACGGTAAAAGAATTTATCAACAATCCAGAAATTGGTGCAAAAAAGATTGCAACTAAACCGCCAATATTCACCCAGGTATAAACTCCTACTAAATCTTTTGGATCTGCATCTTCAATCAGTAAACAAAACCATGCAGTCTGGTTAATCTGCTCAAAACTATTAAATAAAACTGCAATCAAAAAGAGCCAAAAGTTATTAGAAATAGCCCATATCAAGCAAGCAACACCCCAGCCAAAGAAATCACCCAGCATTGTTGTCACTTTGCGCCCTAACTTATCGGTTATTATACCACCAAAAAAGGAAAAAAACACTTGAACAAACATAGCAACCGACAGAATTAGTCCAATTTGAACATCGTTTATTCCTAGCGTGTACATATATAGTGTAGCAAAAGGTGCGATTAAGTTATACGGGATGCCCCACAGAGGCTCCATCAGAATTAGATTTCTTGGATTTCCTTTGTTATTTTTTAACAATTCAATTAGTGGGTGCTTCCCCAGAGTTTTTATCTTTTGTACTGTATTCACTGTTTTCTCCATTCTACGTCTATTTGTATATTGATGACTGTTCAGTCAGTTTCTTAGTAAGAGTACAAATTAGCTACCGCTGTTATCTCCACATTATAACTCAAGTCATTTTTTGAGTTAATAAACACATCAACTCTACATTCTTGAATAGAGCTACACATTTCAAGGATGTATCTGATTATATATCCCATAAAATGACCACTTTGGCGTTTCTATTTTCCACATTAATAAATATTTACAGATTATAAGTAAAAACTACAACTTATAATATATGGCAAAGCCTTCACACGTAGTTAACATAATGCTAAACTAAAAAATCACTTTTTGATACGCTTCATATAGAATTATATATTAAGCTCATAAGTAAAACAATTATTTTGATTATTTGTCTCTTGCCCGTTCTGATATATTGAAGTTAACATCCCCTTGATAAATATTTCTTTTTTTTGCCAGCTTACCCTTTCTCTATTTTACTGATTCTATGGGCAAGAAATTTGCTTCTCAAAGCCATTAGGCTATTTCAAAATATTCATCTAGTGCTTACAAATTGTCTTAGTTCGCAAAAGTGTCCCAACGGACACCTCAGGAACACCTAGGTTCCCTTAGACGAAATACTTTGTGTTTACTTCGCACCCTCCTTAAAGAGGAAAGGAAAATCCCCTTTTCAATCCCCACGTATAGGAATTTTTATATCTGTAAATTCTTGGTGTTCTGGTTCATATAGGTTATATTAACATCTTTAACCATGTTGAAAATATATAAATTCCTATACGTTAAAAAAAGCCCTCCAATTTGATGTATTTTTCAACACCAATTTAGAGGGCTCATATAATATGTTTAGTTTTAGTATTTACTATTTATTTCTCTAAATACTCAATAAAATTCATTAACATAGCTGAGAGTTCTGCTCTTGTTGCATAACCTTTTGGGTCCAAAATCCCATTACCCTTTCCTCCCATAATGCCTGATTGTGTACAGAACATAATTGCTGGTTTTGCCCACGATGAAATCTTATTACTATCTGTAAAGTTTGGTTCAACTTGAGCTATTACTATAGGCTCTCCAGCCACAAGCTCAGCGTAATTAAGGAAGAAACATGCAAGTTGCTCTCTTGTAACCTTTTCATTTGGACTGAAGATGTTATTTCCATTTCCCTTTGCAATTCCGTTTTTCTCAGCCCAAGCAATTGCAGCTGAATACCATTTATTAGCTTCAACATCTGTGAAACTTGATTTATCACTAATCTGTGGTTCTCCAAAATACTTATATAGAGTAGTAACAACCATAGCTCTTGTAGTGCTATTGTTAGGATTGAATGTGGTTTTGTCTGTGCCACTCATAAGCTTTTTGGAATTTACAAATTTAACAGCCTCATAATACCAAGCTTTTTCAGAAACATCACTAAACGGATTTATCCATTTAGAGGAGTCTACATATCCTATTACATAATATGAGAAATGGCTAGTATTGAATGTAACAGTTTTAGATAAATTGTCATATTTACATTCAAATGCTTCTATTGCACCCTCATCAGTTAAGTAAAATATTACAATATTCTCGGCTTTCTCACCCGCTTTTAAGGTATACGGTATAGAAACTGTAGCTTTACCTTCTCCAAAATTTGTAATCTTTTTTCCGTTAGACAGAACTGTCATTTCATAAACAGGCCTATCTTGAACCTTTTTCTTCTGGTTATCTGATAACTTATTTACATCTATATTTTCAATTGAAATTATAAGTTTTTCTCCTGCATTGTTTACAATAGCCTTTAATGCAGCAGTATCAAAGGTAATATTACCAATCTTTGATGTTACCGTTAAGAATTTTTGGTTGGAAATGAGTTGTGAAAGATCACTAGAGTTCATTTCTTTTCCACTTTCAACGGTATTTTTAGGAGCTGTGCCTACACCGCCTCCGCCACCTGAATTCCCACCGGGAGTTGATGGAACTGATGCTACTGTAAAGTTGACTGTATAAGTCTTTGTAGTAACCCCGTCCTCTGCTGTTACAAGTATTGTTGCTGATCCAGGAAGCATACTTGCCTGTGTAACTGTTGCAATTGCGTTTGAAGCATTTACAGTTGCTGAGATTGTAGGTACTGTAGTTGTTCCTGCCGGCAACTCAATTGAATATGTTGTTTTATTAGGTGTGAAACCCGTTACTGTTTTTCCGTCAACTTGCAAGACCTTCAGCGTTGCATCTGTACTCTTTGGTTTTTCTGTAAAATTCACTGTGTAAGTCTGTGTAGTAACCCCATCCTCTGCTGTTACAACAACAATTGCTGATCCCGTTACTGATGTCGCCTGAGTGATAATTATATTAGCATTTGTATCATTTACAGTTGCTGAAATTGTTGGTACTGTATTTGTTCCTGCCGGCAACTCAACTGAATATGTCGTTATATCAGGTGAGAATCCCTCTATTGTAATACCATTCGTCTTAAGGTCTTTCAGTGTTGCATCAGAACTATTTTGGGTTCGTATTCTAATATTGTCATATGTACTATCAACATTCCAGTTTCTGAAGCCAATAGCACCAGTTTGGAAACTAGTATCAACTTTGTCAATAACGAGATTATTGTCAATATACACCTTTATATTTGAACCAACAGCAACCACCTTCATTTGATAGGTTTTTCCTGTTTCAATAGTATAATCTGCAAACTCTAGCGGGGTCCATGAACCATCTGACTTACCAAGAATTATAGCTGTTCCAGTTGTTGTATTTGTCGAACCTATTCCAGCATAATAACCTCTGTAGTTGTCTTCTCCAGCTCCAAGATTGTTTATTCTGAAGAGAATACCTGCATTACTATTTGATGTCAGCGTTCCAATTGAGATATCAGCTTCATAAATAAGGTCGCTGAAATACGTATCATCTGCTATAGACTTGGCATCTGCGTTTGATAATACTTTATATGTACCATTTTCAACTGTCCAAGTTCCTCCATAGTTTGTCCAACCATTTGCATTGCCATCTTCAAAATCTTCACTGAAGCTTGTACTACTGGTATCTGGCTCCATTTTAATTAATTCAAGATAATCTAGGTTCATGTCATTCTTGCTGCGGCTCATATTTTCGTCATAGTTATCTGGACTCATAATCAACTTGATTGTATGAGTACCTTCAGTCAAATTAGTAAAAACATATGAAGAATAGTTATATATAGACCAATTACCTTTGCTGAGATTTGGGAAAACTACCGTCGCTGAATCTACACCGTCTATTAGCATTGAACGGATACCGCAAAAATTTCCGTCGTCACTGTTACTATTCGCATATCTGTACCTTAGAATATAATTACCACTTTTTCCTGCAGGTATATCCACACTAATTGATAAGTCGGCTGTTCCTCTTGCATCAGTTACAAATCCATCACCTGTATATCCTGGATGATTATTGTCAAAATGGCCTGCATTATAGGATCCGTCTTCAGCCTCATAAATCGTTGAGCTCCCATCGGGAATCTTCATGCATATACCACCAATATCCGACCAAAGGCCCGTAGAATTTGATATTTTGATTAAGTTATATGTCTTATAGACATTGGGAACAGTATAAGGTGATTTAGCATCAACATAACTTGTGCCGTCCCATAACTTATATGTATATCCAGGTTCTTCAGTCCATTGTAGCTTTCCGTCACCAGTCCAACTCATAATAGGTTCAACTGGCGCTTCGCAGTCAACTCCTGCCTGCACTTTATTGATACTGTAATTTAATCCGCTCTTTTTTAGTGTTATCTCGATAGTGTGACTACCAGTACCATTCGCAGGATAAACATATGGCAGTGCTTGATCTACACCATCAACCTTCAAGTTGTCAATCTGGTCGCCATTTCCGCTTACCTTTACATTTAAAGTGCTTTCCCTGTATTTGAAATTTGACAGTTCGAACGGTCCTATAAGAGAATCCGGAACCATTGGACTGAATTCTATTCCTTCAGTCGTATAATTCATACCCATGATTACTCTGTATACCATCGATAAGTAACCAGCCACAGACCATAACTGCCTGTTGGAATTTACAGCTGTACCATATGAATTGCCGGTATCGTATACATAGTTTTCCTTATTAGTCAAGAATAGAGCAGACGATCTGATAAGCGAATTCATAGTATGTTCTACAACTTGCATGTTTCCCGCTTTTTGAGCACCAAGCATATAATATGCCTCTACAAACGGCCATATAGACTTATTATGATATGGGCCATGATTAGCCTTCTCAGGGAAAACCGTAGGTACACCGTAATCTACAACGGGGTAGTTCTGGGTTATACTTACAGATTTTGAAGAATCGGCAATACCATAATACATTGACAAAGCCTGGCCCAATGCATCGGATTTCTGTGACAAAGCATAGCCCACTGTGCGCGGATATAGGAACATCCCATAATAACCTTTGTCGCTCATCCAGAACTTATTGTTGATTGTAGTCTTTAAATCTGAACTTTTTATATTCCAGTTGCTGATTTCATTGCTTGGCTTTCCAAGTACATTACCCATTTGCTCAAGTATTGAATATATTTGGCTGTATAGAACATTTGTACTAAATGCCTTCGATTCTGCTATATATCTGTTTTCATATGTAGTACTTGTGACCCCCGGAAGGTCAGAAAACCAATCAGGGTATGTTTGATTTCGCCAGTCCAAGAATGAAGTTTCACCGTTGAAAAGCCCGATATTCGAATCAAATGCAACATGCAAATCCTTTTGAACTGTTTCATTCAATAATTCATAAGCAGTATTTAGCCAAGTGGTGTCACCTGTTGTCAAATAATATTCCCATGCAGCAATTCCCCATACAACCCTGTCAGTCGAAACTGGCCATGAACCGCCTGTTCCCGTATCCTGAACTATTTCCGTCGGGTTTGCAAATGTTTTTGCCATTAAAGTGGTTTTTGAATTTGACGGCATTATCCACGACAATGCCAGTTGTATGCCGTAGCTTACATCTCTTGTCCATACACCTGGCCATGACTCTCCGGCCATAAAAGCTCCATCGGTCCTAATATCCATTAATGCCTCTTCTAGCGACATATTGTATAATGCCTCTATAATTGGGTATGACTCAGCCTTGAACTGGGGCAATGATGAGGTGTCTTGGCTTTTGCTCCAAGTTTTGTTTACACCGTAATAATTTGACGTAATCTTGGTTGGTGAAATCACGTTAGCTTCTTTTCCCCTGTTATTGTCTACAACCTTAGTAGGAGAAATTGTGAAACCTTCTGTTGTATTTACGGCTTCCAATACCCATTGTGCGCTAAGCCAGTGTGACGGGGCTGAGCCACATTGAACATATCCCAACTTATTCTCTACGTGCAAATAATCAGCATGGTCGGGCCAGACGCATTTAAATCTCACACACCCGTCCCCGGCATCTTCTAGATACCACATCATACTCAATGCAGCAGGATTCAATGCACCACACTGCACATATCCGGTTACATTTTCTATATGTAGATAGTCGCCTGTACTAAGATTCTTTATTCTGGTGGAACCAGTACCATCATTAGCAGCGTCCTCTAATATCCATTTCATGCTATCCAAATCAGTATTTAAAGCGCCATACTGGACTTTATCGTCTTTGTTTTCCTCATGAAACAAATAATCACCTGTAAAACGGTTTTTAATCCTGTATGTGACTACAGCGGCATCAACTACTGTAACCGGTCCTATAGTAACGAAAAAAGTAGTGCACAAAAATGACATTAACAAAAACATGCATATAATTCTGCGAGCTGAATGTGACTTAAACATTTTTTTCCTCCATTCAATTTGTTTAAAATTTGAGATTTGTTACTGATGCAGGAATAAAAACTGAACTTTCTAAATTGTTTATTATTCCTGCAATAGTTGCCATAATGTTGTTTATACGTGCCGAAGCTGAATACTGCGTTGTTGCATGTCTAGTTAACTTAAATTGATTTTGCATAGTTCATTAATCTCAACTATCTCGGGACGGCTGCTTGTACAAGTTGTTAGTTTATGAAGGCTTATATGCAGAATCTCTGCTTGCAGATTGAGTCTATAATGTAAATGTATTTTTACACCTTAAACGTTTACATGGGATTAAAATGAGACACACAAAAACCGTTATTTCTTGCTACTTAACTTCACAGCTTGTATCTTTGGTAACGCAATGTATTCCTCTCGTGTCGGCACTATCTAGAGTTTACCACCTCCATATTTTTAACAGCATAATCTTTACACTTATCTATGGATGATAGAATTTAATTTTTAAGTCAGATAAGAAACATGAAATTTTATGAGACACCAATGAATCAATAACTCTCTATATTCAATATGCTGATTTTACCACTCTCATTCGATAAAAAAATTATATTATCTTGACAATCGTTGAGTTATTTTTACCTCTATCATTCGTAGTAATTCTAGCTGCTCTTTCCTCTATAAGTCAATTACTATCGGCTGAAAGCCGATAGTTTGGGTTTGAGGCTAAAGCCTCCTGAAGTACAAACCCTAATACCCAAACCGTTGAAACCTTAAAATAAATGCTTGAAAGCACATGTTCGCCTGGAAGGCGCAGGTTTCAACCGTAATTGACTTTATGAACCATTACTAACTTCTTGCAATTATTTTGGCAACAAACCATGAAAATACCGCACTTTAAGTTGTCTAAATGTGCGGTATCATAAAGATTATTATATATAAATTTTTCTTATCACTTAGTTTTAGCAAATTTGCCATTTTATTCGCCAACCAAACCGTCTCCATCACGATCATCCATATATTTATACAACCAGTGGCTCTTTCTAATTGGCATCTTATACCCAGCAGCTTTTGCCTCGGCTATCGTCACCTTACCATTATGATTTTTATCTACAGCATCAAGTGGTTTGCTTTCATCTGAGGTAGAATCTTTGGATGTAGTCTTTGGAGTCTCCACTGTTCTCTCATTCAAAGACTTATTCACTGCATCAGGGTTCACATTATCAAAATCATCTGTGATGATATTTCCCTTTATCGTATAGGTGTAATGATAATGATTCGGAATCTGTGTCTTAGTATTTGGGTACGTGATTATGGCTTCAAAATTCGTGCAGTCACCAGCATCTCGAATTATCTCTTCCATATATGCCTGGTCACCTTGGCGATTTAATACACTATCCTGAGGTGTTATGTTATAGGCGTTAGAGACACCACCCAAAGAGTCTGCAATAACATGCCCTTGATCTAGGTCTTCTCGCTCCGTGCCAGGGACGTTGGCTTCATCTTCATAGTAGCGACCATCGGCTGTTACAGGCTCCTTGGAATCATCCTGAAGAACAATCTGCTTTGCTGTCACTCGGACCAGTTGTCCATATTCATTGGTATAAGCCCAGTATTCTCTGTCCCCGAAGCCTATATCAACAACTACCATTGCTTCTCTGCTTCCACTTCTATCACCCCCATCCACTTCGATTTTTTTATACTTACCGTCAGTAGGAGGCAATTCAGTCGGTTTACTTAATGGTTGATTTGTATTTGAAGCTGTTAATTCAGAAGAAGCACTATTTTGGGTATTGGTCTGACCTGCTTCAATCTGTTCTGTGGGGTTCTGTACTGAACAGCCTGTCAGCAACAATATTATCATTAAATATGCAATTATATACTTTCTCATAATAGTCTCCTTAAGGTTCTTATTAACAAAGTTGGAACAAATATCTTGCTTATCACTACATCTAGCATTCTATTCACACTTTTAATCAAGTGTGAATTAAATTAGTGTAGTATAAGCAATATTATATTTAGTATTACCTTTAGTCAACTATCAATTCTATATTTGCACTGTCTAGTTTTCAAAGATATTTTTTATTTATTTCATCCATACAATACTTTATCATATAAAACAACATCGCTTTATATGATTTCTGCTCAAATTCATTTGTCCATTCCCTTGAGAAATAAATCAACTCTCTGCCTTATGCCATTCTTTCAATAATCTCCTTTCCTGCTTAAATGCCTTTGTATATTATATAAAAACCACACTTCAATTCCCTAGTCTTAATCTTATGAGCTATCATCTTGATTATCTTAAAAATAATTATACTAGCAGTATCATAGTTAAAATAGAACCCTTATTCTCATTAAAAATAGATTATGGTATTACTTTCATTTAAATTTTGCAATAAAATAGGCAAGTGCCTTCTACACACTTACCGCTAAATTATATATTTATTTATGCTTAAAAGCTGCTTATTTAAAGGGTTATATGAGTTTTTGTTTTTGTGTCTAGTGTTTCAATATTCCACTGTATGGGATAGCAGCCCAGCTCATTACAGGTATCAACAACAAGGTTGTTATAGTCTCCGTAAGGTGGTCGAAATAGCTTTACCTTCACTCCTGATATTTCCTCAAGCTTTTTATTGCAAAGCTCTATCTCGCTTTTACATTTTTCTTTGCCAATAGTACTCATTTTCAAATGGGAATATCCATGATTAGCAATATCATGCCCGTCATTTGCTATTAACTTCACCGAATCTGGGAATTTCTCTGCCCATTGTCCCACCATAAAAAAGCTAGCCTTAACATTTTCCTTTTTTAGAATATCCAGTATAGTTGGGATATCAGATGCTCCCCATGCACAGTCAAAGGTTATTGCAACCTTATCTGTTTCAACACTGTAAATAGGTAAATGCCTTTCAGAATTAAAAACTCCCACTGCTTTTGCCGTATAGCCTACAGCAAAAATTGCACAAATAACTATAAATGCTGCGATTACCCTACTTGGAATCATTTTTTTATTAACAATGCTAATTAAAACTAATTTTTTCATTATATAACGCCCCTAAACATAAAATTGAGCTAACAGCACTTCTATCTGCACAAGTAAATTCACAGTTGCATACTTCACTTACGCTTTACAAAACTTTAGCCCTATAATATGTTTATTTTATAAAAATGTAATTATGATTGAGATGAAAGAGTATTACCATTGTTCTCTGCATTAAAAAAATATAAAATATACGAATATTTGTATTTATCTGCAAGTATTTTTCTTTATATAACAAGTAATATGTAATATAATGTAATATATATTGAATTTACCAATATGTTATAAGAAATTTTTATTAAATAGACTGTCTCTTCGCTGTAAAATCATAATAAAAATTTAGTAATAATGTGAATTCATATAAATAAATTTTTTGGAGGTAAAAACATGAAAAAACTCATTTATTCCATCATCATGGCTGTTATTCTGACAAGTGTTGTACCCTACTCAACTATTTTTGCTGCTACCACTCAAATCCAGGGCAGTGACGTTATGGTTATTGGCGATTCATATTTTGCATTGTCTGGTGAAATTGTCAGAGCCTTGGAAAATGAAGCTAGAAATGCTGGTATTTTAGGTGCAAATGATAGGTTTAGAAACAACCCAGTATCTGGAGCTACACTAGCAAATAATGGCATTCCATCTCAGTATAGAAATGGTATTAATTCTGGTAAAGTTAAGTATGTAATAATGGATGGTGGCGGAAACGATTGCCTACAAGGTTATTCCGCACCACCATATACTGCAAGCACTCCTTTTATTAAAAATGCAACAGATGCAGTTACTAATCTGTTGAAAGATATGAAAGGTGATGGAGTTATTAAAGTATTTTATTTGTTCTACCCTAATCCAAACGGAGATTTAAATGGTTTAAAAGGAAAATTGGATGCATTAAGACCAATAATGCAATCTACAGTAGCTAATGCAGCAATAAAGCCAGAAACATATTTCTTTGATATAAGACCAGCATGGGACGGACATTTATCAGAGTATACACTCTCTGATGGTATACATCCTACTACAGCTGGAAGCATAGCAACAGCAAAAGCTATGTGGGCTGAAATGCAAAAAGTTAATTTTTTTGGTACTACTCCTACAATTAAATATGGAGATTATAACAATGACGGAAGTATTGATGCCTTGGATTTCTCCGCTTTCAAAATGTATTTGATGAGCCCTGAACGTACATACACTGAAGTTTTAGACCTTAATAGTGATAAAAACGTAGATGCAATCGACTTTGCTATTATGAAACAGTACCTACTTGGTATAGTAAATACTTTACCTAGCAAATAGAAATCCTTTAATCAGGGTTTACTGGTATAAACTATTCAGAAAATGTTGACCTTGTAGATTTGAAGAAAATGTACTTTTAACATTAATTTTTATTGTGACGTCAAACAGTTATATGATTGACGTCACATAGCCCACAATCCTTAACAAAATCGGCTTGCTCATATAAGCAAATAATTTCTTACTACTAAATGCTTTGAGATAATATTGTTTTTGTTATCTATCTTCCCTTTTTGCTACAGGAGTTAACAAGCTATTTTTTATTCAAAACAACATCTCTTTTGGCTATTGTAAACTAATGCAATTTAATACTTACAATTTCACAATTAGTGCCTACTCGCATTGGCATTCCCCAAGTTCCTACTCCAGATGTAACAACAACATGAGGGCTGCTGCTATCCTTTTGATAATGCCCGTAATCTACAGCAAAAATTGCTCTTGTAAACAGACTGCCCGGAAAAATCTGACCCTTGTGAGTATGTCCGGAAAGAATTAAATCAACTTCACTTCCATATTCATTAATGTTTGCTGGATTGTGATCTATAACAACAACTGGAAGCTTCATATCAGACTGTGCAATTACTTCTGATAAATCCTTGCGGCTCAAATCTCCAAATCCACCAATGGGCGAAGAGTCCAATCGCCCCACTAAAACCAAGCGTTTATCAATGTTAACGTGTTCGTCATTGAGTAGTTTTATGTTACATCGTTCAAGAAAATCCATCATCTCGCTTAGTGTTCCTCCACCATCATGGTTTCCGAGACTTGCATATACACCGTATTTTGCCGTAATACTTTTAAGTAAAGCAATGGCTTCACCTGGCTTTTGTATAGCGTTATAATCATTATCAAAAATATCTCCTGCTATACACACAAGATCAGGCTCTAAATTATTGATATCATTGACCATGTTCTCAATACGATTTTCAGAATTAACAGCTCCTAAATGCAAATCACTTATCATTACTATTTTTAATTCAGATGACAAAGCCTTATCTCTAAGCAGAATATCATAGGAAACGTGTTGAATCTTATTCGCGTTATATATACCATAACTTACTGTTCCGATGGTTAGCAAAACTACAATTAATCCCGAAAAAAAGCGTATGCTCTGCGGTATAGGATTTGGCATTATCTTGATTATGCTTCCGAGCGCTAAAACCAAGTCTGCAATGATAAAGAACAATAGAATATATATTAAAATACCCATCCAGTACGAACTTATTAAGCCCAGTATATTTTTAATTGCCATTGGAACCTGTAATAAAGATCGAGCAAACCCAAGAATCATTGCGAAAGTAATAAAAATGAATATACCTATGTAAACTTTTGCATTTATTTGAGGGAAAACAAAATTAATACATTGATATAATCTTAGTGCGATATAGTAATTAACACTTCCAAGTGCAATTAACATAATAATGAGGCCAATAATCATACCTATTATTGACATAAACCCTCCCTTTTCGTGTAATGTTTTATTCTACAATTTTATATCTTTCTAACTATGGTCTATGTTTAATATAAGTGCAAAAGTGTATTTATTTATTTTTACTTCCCCAAATTGCAACATTACCATTTTTAGCTATTGCACTAAAGGTCACAACAAATTTACTGAGTCCACTATCCCATTGTTTTAGAACAACACCCGCATAATTAACTCCATTGACAGTTAATATAATGTCATTTTCACCACTTAGTTGCCATTTTCCATTTACATTTCCCGAAATGGTACCATCACTATTTAGTGTTATTTTTACAGAGTTTTTGATGGTTGCACTAATTTCTTTGCCATGGTTAATATATGCATAATCTCCGCTAACTTCTTCTGCAGTATATTTTGTAATGGTTTCCCCTCCATAGCGATGAGGTGCAACAACAGGCCATCCATCCTCATTTATAAACATTTGATGAACTCTAACTTGATGAAGTTCTCCCTGACCAGGGAATCTAGTATGAAAAATGAGATAATACTTATTTGTCGCTGCATCGTAATATGCGCAGTTATGACCTGGAGAAACATAACCTACTCCACTTTCAGTGAACTTGAAATTCCCCATAATCTTGACACCAAAAGGTTCAATAGATTTATCATCAAAGGTTGTGCCAACAGCGCCACGACAGTCAATCATGTTTTTTCCTGCCGCATCTACAAAAGGACCATCAGGATTTTTAGAGCGTGCAACCCTAATATTATAACCACCAGTAGAATCCAAACCGCCAAAACTTAAAAACAAGTAATAATAATCCGATTGAGGACTATATAACATATAAGGAGCTTCAATCCTACTGTGATTTCCTCCTAATAGTTTTTTTCCATAACCCTGACCCGAGTATGGTTTCCCTGTTTTAGGATCTATCTTTAAAATGAAGATTCCTCCTGAATACGAGCCATAAACCATCCACAGATTTCCGTTTTTATCGAAGAATGTATCAGGGTCAACAGTATTAGGATCTTTTGTAGCATCGTAGATAGTTCCACCCTCACCTGGTTGATTCCACATTCCAGATTTCAATAAGATACCCGCATCCTTGTAAGGACCTGTTACACTATCCGATACTGCTAACCCAAGAGTAGACCTTGGAGAATCACCTTTGCATAAGCAGTAATACATATAATATTTCCCATCTTGAAGCTGAGCTATATCGCCTGCCCACATTGTTTGGGTTTGTGCCCAGTCAAAGGATTGATTCAATTCTGTAAATACATTCGGTATTAAAGGATTTGTGTTGCTTACACCTGAAGAAATTTGCTGCCATTGCATTAAGTCAGTGGTTTTTGCAGAAGCCAAATGGGAACCAATAACATAATAAGTTCCATTAGCCTTGATAACTGAAGGATCATGCACTGATACATCTTTAAATACCGGTATAACTGGAGTTGGAGGCAACTTGTCCGCAGGAAACACAGATATGATACCTAGTAAAAATTGTTTATGTATAGCATAGTCAATTGAATCCACTACATTATCTCCATTTACATCTGCGGCCTTTAGTGCCTCATCTGTTAATTGATCATAACCTAGCAAATATTTTTTTATATGAGCAAAATCTATCGAATTGATTTGACCATCCCCATCTACATCACCATATTTTATGGTATTATTTGACTGAAGCGCCCATGCATTTCCTGAATCTGCCTCCGCACTTAAATTCATTAAAATCACATTTAGACTAGTTAAAACAATAAAAATTATCAATGTCATTATAATTTTATTTGATATCAATTTCTGCATAGAATTGCCTCCCTTATAAATACTTACTAGCTTAAAATTACCATTCATATTTATCCTATAATAAACAAAATGAAAAAACAAGTACGCTGTAAAAAAACAGCAAGTGTAAATTGTATTCTGGCTGTAGATTATGAGAAGAATAAAAAACATGACTCCATCCGTTTACCTTATCCATATTATCACGAAGCACTAATTCATTATGCGACATTATTTCCATTCTAGCACCCTAAGAAAATGTAACGCAACAGCTCTGGAAGCCTTTTGAATTTATATATTTATCATTGCTTTTACCATCAAAATATTTCACGTAAAATGCTCTGGCTCTTTCAATATCTTTGACGTAAAGTCCATTGCCAAATTATTTTTTTCAAAAGAAGTAGCTGCGACATGAAAACAACTCAAAAATCGCAGCTACCTGTTTAATAAATTATTAATTTTTTAATTTTGACAAATCAAGTAGTCAAATACCAGAAATACTTATATAGCTTGATTTAGTGCAGTGTAAAAGTCATCAAATAATTTGTTAATTGAGTTAAATTGGCCAAAATCATCTATATAAGCTGTACTATCTTTGCTGTCTAGCATATTCATGAAATCCACAATACTTTGTTCATTTCCAAGTCCTAATTTATTAGCTACTTGTTCTAAAATTGCTTTAGCGTATCCGTAAGTTACTTTAGTATAAGGTCTATTTTCTGGAGTATTCAAATCAGAAATACCAGTTACACCTATTCCATTTAGCATCATAGCAGAATATGCATAATGTCTGCGCGTATTATCATCATTCTTGCCATCTCCAATAAACCAATCCCTAACCTCAGGCACCTTCAAAACAATGTCTGCGGTTGGAGTAATGCTTGCACCTGCACTTACAGATATAGCTGAAGGAGTAACAGATACCTCTTGATCATTAAATTCATACAAAATATCAAGTGTACGGTCTATAAAGCATGCTCTGTCAGAATATGTTGTTATTTTTCCAGTACCTGTTATATAGTTGCTCATACCCTCATAATCATAAACATCTAAATGACCTCTAATATCAATATCGCTGGCTGTTTCAAGTGTTCCGCCTTGTTCAATTCTTAAGCATCCATTTTCTGCAACTGTGATTGTACCATTGTTTACTACATTTCCATTTAGCCCGCTTACATTGTTTTTGTTGATAAGCAGATTACCTTCATTTATATTTAGTGTATTTCCTGTAGATATTGTAATTGTATATCCGTTAGTTTTTAACTCTCCACCATTACGATAACTGCCTATTGATATTGACTTATCTACGCTCAAATTATCATTAAGCTCAATGTTTCCTGAAATCATAATATCTGTAATATAGTTATCGTTTATTGCACTCATTAATTGAGAATACTCCCATACAATCATTTTTCCTGTAGCTTGACATAGAGCAGTCGAAAAGTCATTAATTAATTTGTCAATTGAGCTATCTTGACCAAAATTATCTATACAAGCTGTACTATCTTTGCTGTCTAGTGTACTCATGAAATCAACTACACTCTGTTCAGCTCCAAGCCCTAATCTATTAGCTACTTGTTCAAAAATTGCTTTAGCGTATCCGTATGTTACTTTTGTGTAAGGATTGTTTTCAGGAGTGTCCAAATCAGAAACACTAGTTACACCAATTCCATTTAGCATCATCGAAGCATATGCATAATGTCTGCGTGTATAATTATCATCCCTGCCATCTCCAATAAACCAATCCCTTACCTCAGGAACCTTTAATTCAATGTCCGCTGTTGGAGTAATATTTGCACTTGCATTTACAGCAATATCTGAAGGAATAATAGAATTCTCTTGATCATTAAATTCATACAATATATCAGATGTACGGTCTATAAAGCCTGCTCTGTCAGAATACGTAATTATTTTTCCAGCACCTGTTATATAGCTATTCATACCCTCGTAGTTATAAACATCTAGCCAACCTAAAATATCTATATCGTTTGCTGTTTCAAGTGCCCCGCCTTCTTCGATTCTTATTCCTCCATTTTCTGTAGTTGTTAGTGTACCATTGTTAACTATTTTTCCGTTTAGCCCACTGTTTTCAAAGTTTTTATTGATAACCAAACGACCCGCATTAACACTTAATGTCTGGTTTGTAGGTATTGTAATTGTATACCCGTTGGTTTTTAACTCTCCCCATTCACGATCATAGCCTATTGATATTGACTTATCTACACTCAAATTATCTTTAAGGTCAACATTACCTGTAATTACAATGTTTGTAACAGAACTATTACCTAATGCACTTTTTAATTGTTCATAATCATAAACCCTCGTAAATATTTTCCCTGTAATACCTTGAATATTTGAATTCGTATCCGCATATACTATGCCGTTTCCATTAAATTCACCATCTTGAACCTTAATTGTGTTTTGGTTATTGATTGTACCATTGTTAGTGAACAAACCATTTGATAGAACCTCAATGTAGTTTCTATTTTCGATAAATCCGTTATTTGTAAATGTACATTTATTAGTCAAATCTCCTGTTATTCCACCAACTTGAATTTTACCATTATTATACAAACCATAATTTGAACCAAGATTTAATTTACCATATATCCACATATCACCGTTATTGTCAATATTGTGATTATTACCAACGAAACTCAATGTATAATTTTCAGGAACTTCTATTCCACAGCCCCATTCAATATACATATCAGCATCAATATCTAAATCAGCTTCAAGTGTAATGTCACTTTCATTCGCTTCATCATAACGCATAATTTCAATACGTTCATATATTGCTTTGTCAGTAACTGCTGCCTTTTTTATACCTTCAAAATTATGAACAATTGCAGTGTCATAAATATTAAGGCTATTAGTACCGTCTATTGTAGCTTTAACAACATTTAATCCAGTATCTGTTGGTTTCAAATCATCCATTCTATAAATTCTGCCTTCTTTTACATCTACATTACCATTATTAGTGAATTTTCCTCTTGGCCAAACTTGAATACCTCCGTAAATGGAAGGTTTACCGTCCTTAAATGTTTGACCTAATATAATTTTATTATTATTTATCAACTTGCCATCTATATGTAAAGTACAATTATTTAATGATATAGTAGCGTTATTTGTTAGTTCTACTTTTACTACTTGTTCTACTTCTTTTTCATGTTTTTCAACAACCCAAACATCGGCTTTGTTTATTGTCACATCACTATTTACTATCATATTCTCGCAAATATCAATACGATTGTAAATTTGGAATTTTCTATTAATAGCTTCGTTATCTCCAAGTATCTCTACTTTTTCATTTTGCTTTTTTACTACTCTTTTTAAGGCATCTTCATTGTAAACTGAAGCGGTATATTCTATCCACTTTGAATCATCTGTTATATTGTTGCCAAAATTAATATTACAAATACTATCAGCAGAGGAATATTCATCAACAACTTTCATATATCCTGCATTATGAAATTCTGAACTGGCTGTTATGCTTCCGCCTATTACAACTAGACCGCTATTATTTGTAAATCTACCGCCGCAATGCTGAATATTTGAGTGGTATGCGTTAATACCTGAGCTTATAACAAAAGTTCCTTCATTGTATAATGTTGAGTTTTGTAATTCTAAAAATCCATTTTTTGTAGATTTTAAACCTTGAACACCACTTATATCAACATAATTTCCATAGCATTTTATTTTTCCACCATCAACAACAGTGTTTGCATAGTTATAGAAAGTTGAATCTTTAGGAATATTTAATGTTCCGCAAACATACAAGAGTCCCCAATAGCCCGGCACAAAGTTTGTATTCTCAGGGTTATCGCCAACTTGGTCCCTTCTGTCAACAGTTAAGTTCTTACCAGCTCCGATGGTTAATTCTTTACCAGCAGCAATTTCAACATACTTGTTTATAGATAAGTTATTTGTTAATACTATATTTTCGGATATTTTTACATTTTTAATAGTATTTGAATTAATGGCATTGATCAATTGTGCTTCACTAGCAACTTCAATTGTGTCAGATTCTTGTTCTGAACCTGTACCGCCTGTACCTCCTGTACCGCCTGAGCCTGATGGTGGTGTCACTGGTGTTGGTTCACCGGTTTTAATAGGTATTCCAGTATCTTTAACAGAATTACCGTTTTCAATAACACCTGTAGTACCTTTCTCAACAACTAAATCAGTATTGTCAGTATTAACTTGAGTATTGTCTCCGCTTATATTTGCTTCTACAACTTTTCCCTCACCACCTATAACAACATTGTCAGCTGTAGAATTTACCTTTTTAACAGTAGCATCCTTTGTTACTTCGATTTGGGAATCCTTAGCATTTTCTTGTATTTCAGTTGTTTGAACAGTTGATTTTCCTTCAATTTTTACGCTTGCACTATTAGCAACTACAGATACTACATTAACATCAGCATCCTTTACAATAACTGGTGTTTTTGATTTTACAACAACTTGATTGTAAACACCTTCAACAATAACATCATCCTTACCATCGTCTATGTATACAACATCAATTTTACAGCCCTCTTCAGTTTTAATACGAACTGCTCCTGAAGATGATTTTCCAACAATTACACTTCCTACATTGCTGTTGTTTATAATCTTAATTGAGTTTTGACCACCACCACGTACTACAAGTCTGCCTCCAATATTCACTTTATCTAAAGTTATATCACTGTTACCAGCACCCTCACCTATAATTAAATCACCGCTGATTTTAGTATTTTTAAGAGTAACATTCTCAGTATTAATCATCACATTACCCGGAGCCACCTCAGTATATTCACCTGAAACCGAAAAATATTGCTGGATAATATTTGACATAACTTGTGTTAATTCTTCTAATGTAATTTTTCCAGTTGGATTAAGTTTCCCACCATATCCACTTATGTAACCTGCCTGTACAAGGGAAGCTAGTGAATCAGTTGCCCACGATGCTATTCTATCCTTATCTGAAAATTTATTTAGATTTTGTACATCTGCGCCACTAAGCTTTAAAGCATTGGCAATAACACAAAAAGTTTCTTGTCTTGTTGCATAGGATAAAGGATCAAGTTTGTTGGAGGTATTTCCTTTGATAGTTCCCATATTAAATGCTTTTCCCATTTCTTTTGCATACCAAGCATTGCTAGGTACATCCTTGTACATGGATATATCCGCAATTTCTTTTGCGCCAAATGCATTATTAATTACTGCTGCTAATTGCGCACGTGTAACATTATTTTTAGGGTTTATTTTGCCATTATATCCATGTATTAATCCATTGTTTATAGCCTCATTCAAGGCCTTAAATGACCAATAATCAGATTTTGGCATATCAAGAAAACTTGATTCTGCAAAAACAGAAATCATTGAAGATAGTATTATGCTAAATACTAAAATCATTGGTATAATTCTTTTAAACATGTTTTACCCTCCAATATAAATTATTTACTAAAATGAGTTCTTCTGATACTGAAATACTATAAAATTTTTGTTTCAAAACTCTTTGTTTTGAATATAATAATTTTCAAACGGTTTATCCATATACTATTCTCCAATCATCTCGCTTCACCCCGTTAATTGGAATATAACATATTAACATAGCTTGGAATACGAGGATATTTATAACTAATTGTAGTTACAAATATCACAATATGCGTGACATATATCCACCTTTTATTTATGTCCTGAACTATGATAAACTTTATTCAAGTATTAAATGAATTACTGTTTCTTTTTCGAATGAAGATATGTTAAAACACTAATTATATTCCTTTTAGAAATAAATTTAACGAAGCCCAATAATAAAGAAAAAATAAGGAGCTTCTGTATTAAGTACATAATACCTTTTAGCTTTCAACCTATATAACATACCTACTTGTAGAACTCTAATTAAATAATTATCAAGCTTATGGCATTTGTGATAGGCATTTTACTTTCATTGTTCTTGGAAGTTGTTACTCCCCAATACTAAGAACCAAGCTTATTATTTTAAAATGAAGAGCACAAAACAAAGATCATAGATTTGTTAAATAACATACTAATTAAGGCTTGCCGAACGAGTCTCTAGCGGAAAGGAGAATTCCTTATGGGTATAACAGGTATTGCAGGTGGATTATTTAAAATTATAAGAGGTATAGTTGAAGAGGATGGTGAGTTAATAGCTAAGGGCGCTTTAAAAACAGTAAAGTCTACCGTTACAACTGTAGTTAGTATAGTAACTGATCCTGCAGAGATTATTCATAAATCAGAAGATCACGATGACGACTAGAATTAAAATGTATAAATCATATCTATTTGTTATTATGGATATTATAGTATTTTCAATACTATAATATCCATAATAAGTTTGTTGATTAGTTTTTTACTTTAATATTGTAATCTCATTTATCTCCTTCCTTAATCCAATTGTATAATTTATGCCCTGTTGGAGATAGTGTGAATACTTCGAGCAATATTCCCATGCATGATGCAATAGCATATATATTTTTGTTGAGCAATGTTAATGTAATGGCAATGGCAAACCATATAATTAGGTATACCAAAGATAGCCTTTTCAATTTTTTTCTTCGTATTGGAGTTGTTATCGGTTTGTTTGGTGAATCCTTTGGAGCATACCTGATAATCGCATATAGCCCTAATAGAAAAGATATTGCAGTTACTCCAATTAAAAACTCAGTACTACAACAGGTATATGTATATTTTACAATCATACCTCCTGCCACAAACTGTACAAGAGATACTATTATGCATTTACCAAATGTGTCCATATGGCAGCCTCCAGCAGATAATCTCAACAAAACAAATGCAAGAGTACAAACCAGTGTTGGTATCAGTACCTTAAGCAACATGGATATTGTCACAAGTAAAACACCCTTGACCACTGCACCAAAAGCTATCTGAAATCCATAATAGTAAATGCTCTTTTTCTGATGGGATTCCTTTAACTCACTTGCAAATTTCTTTGCACATTTATAAGACCACTTTTTAATAAATCTCATTCGATTTATCCTCCCTTTATGAGCAATAGAAATATTTTGTAATACATAAACAATACTTCGATATTCAATTTGTTTTTCTCAGACATACGGGTTCATGGGGCTGATAAAACATGAACCATGTAGCAGAGCTTGCTGCCAAGGCTGCAATAATAATCAATAATGCAGCTATAGGTGAATAAATTCTGTTTATAAGCACTTGCTTCATATTCGTCTCCTCCTATTTTTAATTTGCAAGCCGGCCTGCTATGGTATTATTGTAATCCCTAAGGCATTTACTTTTTAAGTACTCGGATATTGACTTTTCATTGACAATACATTGCAATCACAAAAATCAAAAGAGAATTATTCCTATTTTCTTGTAAATTTGCATTTCACAATATAAAATAAATCTAGTAAAAGTTCCTTAATGTAAATGCATGCTTATTTTCATAAATTATTTGAGTATGATAGATGGTATTTAGCTTGAAAAACTCGAAAATAAAGTTTATACGAACATGGTGCGTTTTCGAGCCACAAAACCACAAGTGGTTTTGATGGTGTGTTTGAAATTGAGCTGTCAAAAGAAGTAGACCATTTGCGAGCAGCTTTTTGTGGATTTGAGTAATCAAGCAATGACCATACAATTTTTAATTGCTATTTGTGTCACCTGCGGTACTGGCAAAATGGGAGATTAGCTTGAAAACTCTAAAATAAAGTTTATGCGAACATGGTGCGTTTTCGAGCCACAAAACCACAAGTGGTTTTGATGGTGTGGTGAAAGCTAATAAAAAGAGGCGTGGGAGGTTAATATGAAAGATGAATCCTTTAACATAAAGGCTTTGTTAGAGATCATATTTAGAATAACAGCTATATCAGCCAATAGATTCTCTGAAGAGTATCTTCACAAGAACCCAGCAGTTGTTGTTAGATGGAAGTCGGGGCGTGTACTGCCTAGTGCAGTGGATTTAAATTCAATTACAGAAATGGCTTCTAAAGAAACAATTGAAACACAGAAAGTTCAATTGCGCAAGGAGATTGAAAGCTTAGTAGTCAATTCAGCCCTGCCTGCAGAATTTAAAACAGTAATCTTGGATACAAAGAACTTTAAAGAGTTTTTGCTTGAAGCTTTAAACACTTCAGTATTAAGACAGCCAAAGCCTATATCTATCAATTATAAGAAGCAGTTTGTCTGTGAAATACTTGAGAATATAGAATGTATTGACTCACGCCTTTATAATTTGTTTGAATATCAATTTTATAATGATGAAGCTTTACAAATTGATATTCAGCTGGTAGAAGCATTTAAAGAAGCTATGCATAACTTGCCTGTCAGAATTGATTTAAAAAACAGATTAGACATATTTGAAAAAGATATAGGACTGAATTTTAAGTACATCCAGTCTTTTTATGATGAAATTGATAATCTTTGTGCACAGTATAATTCCCTTGCTGACTTTTTAACTATAGCTGCGTATAATAGCTCTCAACGGGGGGAAATCCAATCCTGCTATATAGAATTCATAAAAGTAAGTATGAATATTATCCGCAACTACACAAATATCACCTACATTAAAGGCCTTATTGCACTATGTGACTTGGGTAAATCCCGTAAAAGCTCCACTATCCCGCTAAAAAGCATATCCTACGTAAAGGCTGAAGAAATAACAGATAAACCAGAGATAGTCAAGGACTGCTTCTCAAACTATCTAGTTGAATATAACAAGCTGGTTGATGAAAAAGGAAATCTTCTGGAAAAGCTGAAAATTATTTAAAATAGAGGTCATAAGCTATTAATGTTGTTTATAGCTGGAACAAGCTGTATATAACCAGCTGGCTTAAAACTGCACCTGCTGATTCACCAGCGTTTATTGTGATTGTCCAATACATTTTATTGCGTACCAGCTTAAGAAGTATAGGTGTTCCTTCTTTTTCACTTGCTAATGCAGCTGACAAGTCAAATGGTTCCAAAAAAGGCTGTCCATTGATAGAGATAATAACATCTCCTGCTTGTACACCTGCCCTTTCAAGCCCTCCATTCTTTTTTACATCAATAACCATGACACCTAGAGCTCCTTGGTAAAAATCAGGGTTCTCCAGCCTGTGCAGAGAGTTCTCTACAAATATTTTTTGAATTTGAGAAATATCTTTTACTTCTAACAATCTCTTGAAATATATAACAGATGCCTCACCATCAAGCTCAATATATGAAAAAGCGGCAAGCTTGAAAAGCTTTAAAGCATCTGTCTCATCCATGTCTATGTCTGAATTTTTCAGTTTGTGTATTTCGGCTGCCGAGAGCTCTTCACTTAATCCTACGTTTTTCCTTAGCATAACAATATATGGGTCACAAATATCAGAGCTGATTTCCCTAGAATTCTTATCTGCCCTCAACCTTTCCTGGAGAATCTCCACCTTTTCCGCTGCATATTCTGCAATTCTTTTACGGCACTGATAATATAATTTTTTGTTTGGTGTTATATCAACGCATATATTCGCGGTGGAAAGGCTTAATAGTACCTCTGTACTGTCAATTTCACCATTAAAGAGTTCGAAGTAATATCCCGCAGCTTCCAGCAGCTGCATTTTTAACACTGTTATAATTTCACGGTGCTTGGAGAGACAATCACTATGTCTTCTTTTATCGTCAAAGCCAAGTTTTAACAAGTGATTCAAGAAATCACCATATGAATGCATATAGTAAACAACTTCTTCAAAATGCGTAAATATGTTTTCTAACTTTTCCAAGATATTTTTATCTGAAATTTGATTTTTAAAGGATATATAAATATGCCTCGAATATTTGTTTTTAGATATTTCTGAAGTAAACAGCTCTTTATATTTTAAAAATTTATTTTCTGCCCTGCTCTGATAGCTTTGTTCAGTTTCATTGACCTTTCTAATATCCCAAAATGGTTCAGGCTTCAAGCTTTCAATTACAAGAATGCTCTTTGCCAATTCAGAAAAATCTGTTTTTATCTCAAAGTTAATCTTTATTAGTGCATCTTCTTGTCTGTAGGAAGCATCACCTAAAGTAATATTTCCGACACTATTGTTACCCTGAATGATAACACTGTTATTAATATTTTTAAAGCTTGTATCGTTTTTTTCATCGTTTTCATTATCAACCTTATTTAAAACGGCTTTTGACTTTTTTTCATTATAACGAATATCCATTGTGTCTTGACAGTAAGGATAATCTATATCAAGAATTTTTTCGACACCTCCTAAACCAAGTTCTCTAAGGAAAGGAATATCAAGGTTACTTTTTGTACTTATTCCCAGTTCCCTCAAAAATGGCTTGTAAAACATGCTTCCCAAAAAATGATCTTGCCTAAAAATCTCATATATTTCCTTATTTGTTTTGCAATCCTTTTCTTTTACTACATTTAAATCCTGATATAATTCTTCCCAACTATTATCCATAGTCTTATTTTCCTTTCAACGAAAAAGCAGTATTTCATTGTATTCGTCATTATATAATAGTTATTCAGCTAAGGCATGTTCGAAAGTATAAAAAAGTCCCAATTACTTTTATCTCATAGGTATTCTTACATATATCTGAAACCCTTTGCCTTCTAAAGAACCAAAGTCCAGTTGCCCTCCCAGCTCCTTCACCCTTTGCTCCATACTGGATATACCAAAACCCTTTTTATAGCTTTCACATCCTCTTCCATCATCACAAATAAAAAGCTTCAATATGTTTTCAATTCGGAGAACCACTGTAACATTTAAGGCATTTCCATGTCGAACAGCATTGGAAATGGCTTCCTGACATATCTTATATATAGCATCAGAAAGCTTTAAGCTTCCTGCGAATTTTCCTTGCATAGTAAAGTCAATACTTATACCTGAAGCTTTGAATCCCCAAAAAAGCTCATTTAAAGCATTTTCAAGATTATCAGACTCCAATCTCTCAGGAACAAGCCCTAAAATTGAACGTCTTATCTCCTGAAGGCCATCTCTAGCATAGTCAGATGCTTCCGTAAGCATATGTGCTGCTGCATCGTCATTTTGAATTAAATCACGACATTTTTCCAGTAAAGCAATAATCCTAGACATGGTATGTCCAATTGTGTCATGGGCATCCCTTGCAAAACGGTTCCTTTCGTTGACTACCACCAGCTCGGCTACTGTATCCATATGCTGCTCCATTAGCTTCTTATATTTTAGTAGACCTATATTGGAATTGATATTTGCATAAAACAGATAGAGAAACACAGCACAATTGGCAATAAAAATCAACTTATTTTCAGTTTTATACATAAACATATAATAATTCATATTACAAGTAATAATTAGAATTGTAACAATCAAAAAAGCTATATTCGAAATATATAGACCATTTCTTACAGAAGAAGGAAACTTTGAAAGCAGACTAAAAAAGTGTATTATCAGCAATTGAATAACATATAATGCAAAGGTTAAAGAGCATGCTATTGCATACTGTCCAATGTTTGTAAATACACTCTTTACTTCAAAAGCAGATAAAATAGTAGCTGAAGCCAAACTGGATATGATAAATAATATCATCGATACTAACAAAGATATAATACATTTCAAATGTTTAAATTTATAAATGTATTTAAAACCCGCTAAGTATATTAGTGCAGTTATAATCGTACTGATTGCCATACCAGCAGGAGATAGAATACTAAATAACCACTCTATAAAACTTCCAATAACTCCCAGAAATAATGAGTAGCTAATATAGCGTAGAAACAATTTTTGTTTTAAAGCAAGAAATGAGAACAGAAACAATACCAAAAGTGCTTGTATGCTATTCATAAGAGTACTTACAAGTATATGCAATAAATCACTATAGCCCGACACCCTATCAACTCCACTCAAAATATATTACACAATATTGTTTTTAAACGCGTATATAGCAAGCTGTGTGCGATCTTCCAAGCCAAACTTTTTAAACATACTGGTTATAATATTGCGGACTCTTCCTTCAGAAAGCATAAGATTTGCAGCAATTTCTTTATTGCTCTTTCCACAGATGACTAAATTAAGAACACTTTTTTCCCTGTTTGTAAGATGTATTATTGAAGTATCGTTTTCTTTTACATTCTCTAGTGGTATATCAATATATTTCATATCTTGCTGTATCATTTTGTTAAATACATTCTTATGTATTACCTGCAAACCTCCTACTGTGCTTTTTATTAATTGAACTAACTCTATCGGCTTAATATCCTTTAAAGTATATCCGTCAGCACCACTATTCAAGGCTTTTGACACTGTATCTTGTTCAAAGCTAATGGTTAATATAAGTACCTTTATATCATATTTGGCCTTAATAAGCTTTGTTCCTTCGATACCATCACATTCTGGCATTGAAAAGTCCATTAATACCAAATCAGGAAATAGTTTACTACATAGTTCATAAGCTTCAAAGCCATTTGAAGCACAACCTACCACTTCAATTTCCTTATCCTGCTCCACTATCAATTTCAATCCTTCACGGATAAGATTGTCGTTATCTGCTATTACAATTCTAATCACATTACTCCTCCAAATGTTCCTTTTCAATCATATTCCAACATATGTCTTTTTAAATATATACCAATAAAGCCAATTACAAACTTCACTCTATTGCATGCTTCGGTTCAATTTTCCAAACTACCTCTTGTCATCAGAATTATAGCTTTCACATATTGTAGCTTATTAATATAATAAAAATAAATTTAATAATTTAACCTTTTTATGGCATATATCCATAATACTAATCGTACCTTCGACATTTTATTTTGTCAATAGTAGTACCACAGCAGACGGCAAGTGCTAATTGTATTCTGGTTAATACTAGTATTTATTTCTTTTAAAAATGCCTTTCTCTTACCCAAATATAAATTTTTTAGTCAATTGCATCAATTGAATCCACGATACTCATTTTTGCAATTTGACGCAATGGGAGACAGCTCGCAAGTAAACAAGCAGAAATGGATACTGCTGCTGCTTGTAGTACGGAACCCATTGGAAATGCCACTAATGCAAGCTTATCATTAGCTGCTGCTCCTACAAATATTGTACAAATATATCCTGCTATAGCACCAAGGATATTTGCTATTATTCCATAATAGGCTTCTTCCCACAGAAAAGTTTAGTAAATAACCTAAATATAATTTGTATTGAATATTTTTGTATCCAATATAATTAAATAAAGTAAAAAAAAGAGGTGTTTATCATGCAATTTTTTTATGTCTTTGCCTTTTCTCAGAATAACTGTATTAATTTGCTGCTCCAAGAAATAAGTTTATCATAATAATAAACTAATTCCTCCTCATTCATTTTAGTTAGCTTTTTTCTGTTAATACAAATATTTAGGATTTCGTTATCCTGACCGACCAAATATTTATTTATTTCTGTTTTGCTGCTTATAAAAAAGTTTTTTTCATAAAAATATTTAGCCTGTAAAACAAAAAAAGCCGATTTGTAGAGGCCTGATAAAATATCAGAACTTTTTTCATAGATGAAATTATGGCAACATGCATGATAGAGATTGCATGCACCTATTTTAACAGCACGCTTGACATCCTCTTTATCAATCAGCGGCAGCAAATACTCTATACTCCCATAAATAGGCTGTGTATCAT
>JAEZIB010000156.1 GCA_023416275.1 Bacillota bacterium
GTATTGTTGAAGGTCTTATGACTACAGTTCACGCTGCAACAAACACTCAGAAAACTGTTGATGCTCCTTCAAACAAAGACTGGAGAGGCGGAAGATCAATCCTCGGAAACATCATTCCTTCATCAACTGGTGCTGCTAAGGCAGTTGGAAAAGTTATTCCAGAATTAAACGGCAAATTAACTGGTATGGCATTCAGAGTACCAACAGCTGACGTTTCAGTTGTTGACTTAACAGTACGTCTTGAAAAAGCAGCTTCTTATGATGAAATCAAAGCAGCTGTTAAGAAGGCTTCTGAAAATGAATTAAAGGGTATCCTTGGATACACTGAAGATGCAGTTGTTTCAACTGACTTCATCCACGATGCACGTACTTCAATATTCGATGCTGAAGCTGGTATTGCATTAAACGGAAACTTCGTTAAGTTAGTTTCATGGTATGACAATGAATGGGGTTATTCAAACAAAGTTGTTGACTTAATCCAACACATGGCTGAAGTTGACGCTAAATAATTAAGACTTTGATATCAGGGGTTACAGGGTTTAGGTACAAGCAATTGTTACTAAGTCGTGAATTAATTTGTTAGATGTAACTTTGTTTTAGTTGAATAACGAGAATAGTTTTACATTTACAATTATATTATAATCCCTAAAGTTTTTAACAGCACTTTTTTTAGATGTGATAAATCTATCTAAAAGGGGTGCTGTTTTATTATGTTACTTTCCACAATATCAGATTATGACTGTTAATTATACAGATTTTCTTATGGTCGTGCCACTGACTTAATAGATGATATAAATTGGAATATTGAAAAAATGGCTTTAAGATAAAATGAAAATTTGGAGGACTAATTAATAAAAGGTAAAAGATTAAGCTGCAATGCTGTTCCGCGCTTTGATATATTTCCTATGCCTCACTTATTTATAACTCATATGAAATATATCTTTGATAAGATACTGAGCTCCCTTTATTGGACTAGGTATCTTTATATCAAATGATAGCAGTATTACAAGTACTAGAGCAGAAAGAAAAAAAACGCAATAAATGATTAAGTCATATAGCTCCTTTTGTTTTTTTAATTTGGGTAAATCCATTATGGCTATTATAATGAATGCTATAATAGATATTATTTGCATGCTATTTTCACTTCCTTACTTCCAAGTTTTTCTTTAATGACAGCTACTACGAGAGTAATTGCAGGTAATAACACTTCAAAAAATGTTGAGTATACGGCAGCAACATTTCTACCCCAATAATCGCTTTCGCTTGCTGAATCAAATACTATAAGTGAAAATATTATTATTAATATACCAAAGATAGGTACTAAAATTCTATACGAACGTAAATTAAATGTTTGAGCAATACTTGATACAGTAGCGAAAAATGTTATACTGACTCTGAAAAACACTAACATCACTAAAACTGAGGAATAAAGGGAGTCTATCCGAGTGAAAACAACTCCGATATTTATCAAACGGATAACCTCAAAAGTTGGCGCAGAAAATAAATAGTTAATTGCTCCCAGCACACTAGTATCTCTCAGCATAAGTATAAGAAATGAAGTGGCTCCAATTATCAAGCCTCCGAAAAGAGATTTTTTTATTTTATCTGTTTCTTTGACATAAGGGAAAATCATAAAAAAAACTAATATTTCACAAAATGGAAGTATTGTAACAGTATGTGTAGCTTGAATATATTTTGTAATTGGCAATGATAACATCGGCAAAAAATTTCTTAATTTTATGTTATTAATCATCAACAAGAAGTTAAATAGTATTGTAGCAATAGTGATAATAAAAAAAAGTATACTATTTCGGGTCATTGTTTCAACCCCTTTGCGTACTGCCCATGCACATACGAAAATAAACATAATAAAAAAGGCTAATATTGGCGTTTCAGGCATGATATAGCCAGTCATAAAATCGCCCATAATCCTTGTGTTTAAAAATGCCAGTGAAAAAAAGAAAAATATATAAAAAATTGATATTACACTACCTAGAATTTTGCCAAAGGTATTGATGGTAATTTCGATTATATTTTTTCCGGGGAATTTATTGGAAAGTGCAACGTATATACCTAATATCGGTAGACTGACGATAAATCCGCTAACAATTGAAATCCAACTATCCTGTCTTGTAACGCCTGTAATAAAACCCGTAAGAAGTGATGCACCAAGTATATAACAAACAATCGAAAACATTAGCTGCGTTGAGGATATTTGCTCTTGCTTGAATTTCATTATTTGCTTTCCTCCTTTTCCGGATAAATTGGATTCACTATTCTGCCGTCACCAACAAGTTTAGATGTTACCTCAATTTTAATATCTATTTCTTTAAACAGCTTGTCCCAATTTGTTTGAATAGTTTTCCACTCTTTTGGATATTTGAGGTTTATAGCTTCTCCAAACCCGTATATATCTGTACCCATTTCACGTGCTTTATCAAGTGTTTGCTGTATTTCTTTTTTTATCTCATAGGCAGTTGCGTTCTCCAGCTTTTTATTATTAAATATTTTATCCAAGGACGCATTACCCATTTGACTGTTCAGTACTCCTTCTTCCGTAATTTTCACCTTTATTTTTATGGAACCATCCTTATTAATTTGAGGGACAACTTCGCTTTTTGCTTTTTTAATTTCAATGCTTGTATTTTCACCTAAAACATTAACATTTATTACCCCACTCTTAACGTTGTTCATTACCCACAGATACCCTCGAGTTTCCTTTTTGTCAAGTTCACCTACAAGGTTGTCGTCTTTAAAAACAGCAGAGCTGGAGAGGACTATTTTTTTTTCTTCACCTTCACTAAAGATACTAACACATGGTAAAACCATTGATTTTGTGTTGCTGACCAAGTTTGGAATCAAATCAAATAGTGTAACCTTGACAGCTTCTGAAGTCGCAAATTGATTCTCAACTAACTTGGCGATATCTAATGCTGGAATATTTCCAAATTCAGGTTTTTCATTCAACACATCGTAAGCTTTACCTTTTGCAACAATAACATATACAATCAATCTACCCTCATGATCTCGCATGAAAAAATCTAATTTATCACGAATTCCATCTTTTGCTGAATTTTCACCAAATACAATTATTTGAGAATCACCTATATACAACCTTCGGCTGATTTTGTGTGTATAGTCTCTAATTATTGTAAATATATCTTTTCCGGTGCTTTTGAGATTAATAAAAGAGGAGTCATCTGATTCCTTTTGCTTTGTAGCAGATTGGTTTTTTTCACTAGTTCTAACAATTTGAGTTGTTAATTCGATTTCATTGGATACTTCTGATTTATCAATTCCAAATCCCATGACAATGGACAAATTATCTAGTTCGCGCATATTCCAGCAACCACATAGACTTAATATTACTGTTATTATTAGGAGTAAAAATATTAGTTTTAAATACTTTTTCATACAGTCCTCTTAATCTTCTTCACTGTTATAGTCTGATGCTTTTGTAGGAGGAATAGTTAAATCTCTTCGCTTCTTATCATTCAGTGCCATGCCATTCGGACGTCTCTGCATAAACCACAGGGGAGCACGGACTAAAGTGTCTTTTAATCCCTCAGCCTGAAAAGGTACAATTGGCGAGAGATAAGGGAAACCAAAGGACTTCAGTGAAGACAAATGAACTAAAGTTCCAAGTATACCCATAGTAATTCCAAAGTTACCCATTATGCTTGCTAATATTAGAAAAATAATTCTTAACATCGCTGCCGCATCAGACTGATTAGGTACAGCAAAGCTAGATACTGCTGTAATAGCAATTACTATTATCATTGGTGCGCCTATAAAACCAGCAGATACAGCAGCTTCACCCATTACAAGTGCCCCAACGATACTCATAGCTTGACCGACAGGTTGCGGTAATCGGACACCCGCTTCCCTAAGAATCTCGAAGACTAATAGCATTATTAACGATTCTGCCACCTCTGGAAAGGGAACGCCTTCTCTTGCTTTTGCCATTGTCAATAATAGAGGAGTTGGAATAATCTCATGATGATATGTTGTAATTGAAACATATAATGCTGGTACGAGTATAGTAGTTAAAAAAGCTAAATATCTTACTATTCTAAGCATACTTGCAAAATATGGACGTGAATAGTAGTCCTCTGAGGATTGAAAGGCTTCAATAAAAAGTAGTGGGGCAGTCAGCACGAATGGTGTTCCGTCAACAAGAATAGCCACACGGCCTTCCAACAGTTTGGCTGCTAGAACATCCGGCTTTTCAGTATATCCGATTGTGGAGAAGATAGAAAATGGCGCATCCTCTATATATTGCTCAATATATCCCGACTCCAATATTGAATCTGTGTTGATATCGTTGAGACGCTCCTTAACATTTTTAATGAGCTCAGCATTTGCGATTCCTTTGATAAAAACAAGATTAACAGTGGTTCCAGTTCTTTTGCCTAATTTTAATGTCTCAATAATCAAATTCGGATTTTTTATCTTGCGCCTTATCATAGCTGTGTTCGTTCTCAGACTTTCTATGAAACTTTCACGGGGACCCCTGACAACAGATTCCGTCGCTGGTTCGCTAATGCCTCGTTTTTCCCAGCCTTTACAACTAATTATTAAAGCTGAGTCAGAACCGCTAATTAATAAAACAGCATTTCCCGCTAAAAAGCCTTCGATAACTTCATCTAAAACCTTCGTCTCTCTAGCATCGCTTACTGAAAGTATACTGTTTCTAATATCATGCATGCTGTTTTTCCCTATACCCACATGTGAATCTAAAAAGCTTGCTTTATACATAAGAGGCTCAATGATACTTGTGTTTATTATCTTTAAATCTGTAAGTCCTTCTACGAAAATTAGTGCAGCACTTATTTTTCTATTTTTACCGAAGGAAAATTCGCGTATAATGATGTCACTGCTATTACTTGTCATATCTTTAATGCTATTTAAATTATCTATAAGTATCTTAGATAATTGTGGTGTTACAGCACTTGTTTTTTTACTTTCTTTATTTGAAATTATACTTTTTGATAATAAAAACTTCATTTTTTTATATATAAAACCAAACATGTATGTATACTCCTTAAGTATAAGCAATTTTAATATATTATTAGCGTATGTTTTATAAATATTCATTTAATTGCTGACTCAACTTTCCCGGTTGATTTGTAGGTATTTGAACTTATCAATGGAAAGTAGAATAAATAATATCAAAAGAACATAAAAATAATTATTACCAAGTAGTAATATCTGGTTTTAATCAATAATAAATTATGCTATAATAATTTTGATGCTAATAACGTATTTTAACAGTAATAAACTGCTAAAATACAAATTATATAATGTGAAAAAATGCGAAGTCTACATTTCGTGCAGTTTATCGTTCTCTTTGTATATCAAAAAACTTCAAATTGCTGCAAAGTAGAGGATCGACACATAAGTTCTTTAACAAATTTTGTCCCAAAGTGGGCGTAGGAGGTTAAATATGATAGTAACACCAAAATTCCGTGGATTTATTTGTACAACTTCACATCCTGTAGGCTGTGAATATAATGTAAGGCAACAAGTGGAGTATGTTAAAAAACAAAAAAAAGTTAATGGGGCAAAAAAAGTGTTGGTAATTGGTGCTTCAACAGGCTATGGACTTTCATCTAGGATAGCGGCAGCATTTGGTTGTGGTGCTGCGACTATTGGTCTGTTTTTTGAAAAGCCTGCTTCGGGTAACAGGACTGCATCAGCTGGTTGGTACAATTCAGCTGCTTTTGAGAAAATTGCAAGAGAAGAGGGGCTATATGCAAAAAGCATAAATGGTGATGCCTTTTCAAATGAAATTAAACAACAAACAATAGAGCTAATAAAAAAAGATCTCGGTAAGGTTGATATGGTTATTTACAGTTTGGCTTCGCCAAGAAGAACACATCCTGACACTGGAGAAGTATTTAATTCAGTTATCAAGCCTATAGGTCCGGCATATACGTCAAAAACAGTAGATTTTCATACAGGAAAGATTGAAGATATTACTATAGAGCCTGCAAATGAGGATGAGATCAAACAAACCGTTGCTGTTATGGGTGGAGAAGATTGGTCAATGTGGATGGATGAGCTTAAAAAGGCTGATGTGCTTGAAAATAATGTTATAACTGTAGCTTATTCATATGTAGGACCTGAAATGACACACGCTGTTTATAGAGAGGGAACTATAGGAAAAGCAAAAGATGATCTAGAAGCTACTGCTTATCAAATTACAGATAAACTTAAGGATATCGAGGGCAAAGCTTATGTATCAATAAATAAAGCTGTTGTTACACAAGCAAGTGCTGCTATACCGGTTATATCGCTTTATGTAAGTTTACTATTTAAAGTAATGAAGAATAAAAATGTGCATGAGGGTTGTGTTGAACAAATGTATCGAATGTTTGAAGATAGACTTTATTCAGGAGATATGAAGCTGGACAGCAAGGGCAGAATCTGCATGGATGATTGGGAAATGGCTGATGACATTCAAGTAGAAGTATCAAAACTGTGGGATGAGGCTAGTAATGAAAATATATCTGATATATCTGATGTTGAAGGGTATAGAGCTGAGTTTTTTAGACTTTTTGGATTTGGATTTGACGCTATTGACTATAGTGCAGATGTGGATATAAATGTAATGATTGACAGCATTGAATAAAGAATGAATAAAATATTTTTAAAAGCATTAAAAGCTAGATTAAGTGATTTGTTGTAGGAATCATTAATTTGGCTTTTTTTAGGTTCTATGTAAATAGTTGGGTAGAACAGTGAACAAATCAATTTACTTATTATTTTCATATTATACTTTTAAAACAAAAATAATGCCTCGCTAATAGGAACTGTTGATGCTGCTGTGCTATGACTGGAGATGGCTATTTATTAACGGACACATTATCTACACTCATGGTGGACAATTAGGCAATCTTACTTCAACTATAGATATATATCTTGAAGAAAACCTTGAAATATTCATATGATGAAATCAAAATAGTAAAACATTTTAGGGGAAATTTACAAATTAGATGGAATTATTACGTCTAAAAAAATTATTTACTCGTAGAAGCTGTTATTTTTTATTGAAAATATTGTAATTTAGTGTTATATTTAACTGGTAAGCATTATGTTACTTAAATTTACATAATGAAGTTCTAATAGCACATAAAAAAATACGAAAGGATTGTTAAAGCTATGTATAAATCAACAGTTATTGAAGAGTACTACGAGAAAGTATTTAAAATAAACATGATATTGATGAATGGTGGTTGTTTATGTGCATGCTTAGTTTATGCAGTACTTAAGATCCTAGGATACTATCCAACTGTGAATTGGTTACCTATCATTATCTTTCTGGTAATGGATGCCATTTATTTAGCAATAGGGTTTGCTTTTATTAAAATAGGTTTTGTAAATGGTAGATTAAGACCGGAGATTCTTAAAAGAGGTAAGTTTTTTTTCATATTCATCATAATTGTTCAGTGGAACGTATTATCATATGTTTTTCCAGGTAGAGAACTTTGGGGCTATACATACTTCTTTCTATTTTTTGCGGTTTTATTTTATGATTTAAAATTAGTTGGAGCTGCTATTGGAGGACTTGCTATTTCTATCACAGTTTCCTATATAATAAGAGGAAATATCTTATTACCAGTAAAGGATGAATTATTTGTCCCAGACATGGTTTTGCGTTTATTGGGTATTGCATTAACAATGGGGTCTGTTGTTTTTTTAACCTATTTAGCGAGTCAGTTTTTGGTGAATGCTAAAAAGGATGAACTAGAACGTAATAATAACAGAGTCCAAAATGTTCTAGATAAAGCAGTTATAGCTGCAGAAAAACTAACTGAAACATCTGATATAGTTATGCAAAGTATTGAGGCTGAAGGTAGTGAGAGCGAAGAATTAAATGCAATTTCAGAAGAACTTGCAGCTATGAGTGACTTGATTTTAGAAAAGTCAAATAGCGCTAGAAATAATCTGATATCACTATCTGACAGCAGTGACATAGTTGCGCAGCAGGTAAAAAATAGTGATAATGCATTTGATGAATTGTTACAAATATCAAATTCGAATGAAATGGCATTACAAGAATTAGTAGAGGTAAGTGCTGGAACTGCTGAATCCAATATGAGAACTGTTGAAGCTATTGAAAATCTTGTTTCTGGTATAAAACATATTAGTGATACATTAAGTATTATCGAAGCCATTGCTAGTTCGACAAAACTATTGGCATTAAATGCATCTATTGAAGCGGCAAGAGCGGGAGAAGCTGGAAAAGGCTTTGCAGTAGTTGCGTCAGAAATAGGAAAGTTATCATCTAATACACAGGAATCATTAAAGGAAATATATAATGCAGTTTCAAAAATTGAAAAAGAGAGTACATTTACAACACAGCAGGTTAATGAAAGTAATGTGCAACTTAATAAACAAAATGAGATTCTTAATACTACAGTTGAATCAATTCGAAATCTATTACATTTACTTAATGAATCTGCATTGGCTATGAAAGAAATTGACAGATTAAATCAGGAACAGAATCGCCTGCTGAAAGATAACGTAATGGTTAATAACGAAATTGCAGAGCAGATTTCAACTGAAAATGTTCAGTTCCAGCAAATTGCATTAGTTGTACAAGAAAATACAAAACATATAATAGATATTTCAAGACAGATGAGTAATTTAAAATTGGTAGCAGACGAATTGCAATCAATTTTATATAATTAATTTATTTACGAGGACATTTCTAGTTTAGATATACTTAAAACTTAAAATGCTGGTGTATATTGAATAGTAAAAAAGAGACACTCAAGTAATTGGGTGCCTCTTTTTGGCGTGAAAATCAAACAAATATTTCAATTTTACAGTTATGGATGAAATATGTACCAATTAAAAATTGTCATTATCAACCTTACATAGATTATTATTGCTGCTACCATCGCAAAAACTGTGAAAGTAATGCAGTGTACTGCAAAAGCATTAGCTCATAGTATTTAATAAAATTGGCAGGCTATGCCGCATATTTAACATATTATTCCACATTCTAGCTACAATTTTAAGTATTAAATATACATTTTAATGCGATAGTGCTGAGAAACAGAATTTAAATTGACAATTTGTATAAAAATATAAATTATTAGGAGGAAGTAGTAATGTTATGTAGAATTATGAAATATTAGTATAGTATATAAATTATTTATAAAAAGGTATGTTATATCTTTATAATTAATTAGTTACAAAGACCTAATCATACTATACTAAAATACCAATTTGGAGGAATGACATATGAGTTATGAAACAGAATACTCTCAATTTGTAGATTCAAATGAGCCATTAAGTTCAATGCAGGAAAGAGACTTTAAAGTTTATGGAGAGTGTGGTATGACATACACATATCTCTATGCTTTAGGTGACCCACACCGTCAGGATTATTTTGCTATTCCATATGGAGAGGATCCTTTACAGAGGTTGGATATTCATCACTTAAAGACAAAGCATAATAAGCAAAGACCAGTTTTATTTTTTATTCATGGAGGAGGATGGACTGCTGAAGATAAAAGCAGCAGCAGATTTAGTGGTGCGCTGGATTGGATAAAAAAAGGCTATACAGTAGTATCCATAAATTATAGGCTTGCACCTAATGTTATTCATCCATCACAGATAGATGATTGTGCAAAAGCGCTTAAATGGGTTATTGACAATATTAAAGATTTTGGTGGTAATCCCAAAAAAATATGTGTAATTGGACATTCCGCAGGTGCACACTTAGCAGGTCTACTTGTCGCAGGGAAAAAGTGGCATGAAAAATATGAGATTGATATAAAAAAAGTGAAATGCTGGATACCTGTAAGTGGAATACATGACTTAAGTTTGCATGAAAATTATTTACCTCCAATTATTGATACATCAATACCCACAATGCTCGGTGATGCTGATATTAACGATTGTTCACCTATCAACCATATTACAGGTAAAGAACCTCCTTGCTTGATATTACATGGAGCTGATGACTGGCTCGTTCCACGTACAAACTCAATTAAGCTGTATGAAAAGCTTCTTGAAAAGGGAGCTAAGAAGGCTAAGTACATACAAGTTCCTGGATATTGGCACTTTAATATGATGCTTGGATATGATAAGGAAGGCCACAAAACAGCTGGGATAATTAATGAATATCTTGCGGAAATGTTACCTTCTTTAGAGGAATAAAGCTTAATATTTTAAGTACAATTTCTGGATAATAAAATATCGATATAAATATTAACCTGTATCAATTAAGATGTTTTAAGGAAAGTTAACTCTTATATGATACAGGTTTATTGACTATCATTGGTTTTGAAATGTGAAAATTGGTATACGACACGATACAGAATTTATCATACGTTTGTGAAAAATTTCTTCATGTGTTTGCATAGAATATTAATGTGTTTATATAGAATATTAATGTGTTTAAGCAAGTGATAATTACGCAGCAATAGCTGTTTTTTCGGATTCAGTAGTGGATGCAACGTTAAATCTATTTATATAGTCAATAACTATCTCATTGAAATAGTATGGTTCTTGGTAAATAAGAACGTGCCCAGCATTTTCAATAACTTTAAATTCACAATTGGTGTACTTACTTTGTAGTGATACTGCATCATTAAAATAAGTATAATCTTTGCCACCAGCAACAATCAAAGTTGGAATATCTGATTTTGTTAGGCAAAGAGAGTGATCCCCTTGAATTGCTACTTTTACCCATTTGCCAAATTCGTCTTCATGCAGTTTAATACCTTCTTGGATAAAGTACTTTCTGGATTTCTCATTTGGTTTACCAGGAAGACATAAATGTGCAAAAATTTTAATGAATGCATTTTTACTGCATAGTCTCAAGAACACCTTGCCTGCAAAGGTTGAAAAAAATTTCGATAAAAGATTTGGTGTTCCAACAGGACTAGTATAAATGAGAGAGAGTATCCTTTCAGGGAACATTTGAGAAAAATATTGCTGAACTGTAGTACCAAGGGAAATACCACAAATGTGGGCTTTTTGAATTCCGAGTTCATCCATAAGTATTCTCAAGTGATTTGCTATTATTGCTGCATTGTATCTTTCACAAGCAAGTGGATCTGAGTTTCCATGACCAATAAGATCAAAATTAAGAACTCTAAAGTGTTTATTGAATTCTTGAACTTGTCTCTTCCAACTTTTTGTTGATGCAGAAAAACCATGAAGCATAACTAACCAATCCCCGGTAGGGTTGCCAGTTATTTCATAATAGATTTTTGAATTTCTGATCTCTACATAATCTTGAATCATTAGAGTCTCATTCTCTGCATAATTACGTAAATTTTTAACCATTTTTTTATTCCTCCTCCTTATGTTGTGTAAATCAATTACACGGTTAAACTAATAAATTTTACATACTAAAATGTAGAAATAATGAGAGTAAATAAATGCATATATTTCATATCATTTCATATCATACTTCTATTATACATGATATGTAAAAATAGTCAACAATGGATTTGACAAAAATTATAAATAAATGCTAAAAAAGAATCAAATGTGACAAAATATAGGCAAAAAGGTGATAAATGTCGAAATGGTTTTTGTGTAATAAATCTAGGAAATATTCCTTAGAAACAGAAGAATAATATATAAATATGGGTAGTTTTGGTTATATTTGGGCAAATAATTAAAAAGGATTTTATAGGATGCTTATTAATTAACATCACATTAAAATCCTTTTTTTCTTTTTCAGAATAATATTTTATATTATCTACATGATTGAATATATTTTCTTCTTACTGATTGAATAAAATCAATTACAATAGCATTAAATTCGTCAGGCTTTTGGAATATAAGCACATGACCTGCATCTTTTATTACTCTAAAGTCGCTGTCTATGTGCTTTTCTTTTAGTGCTAATGCATCATCGTAAAAACAAAAGTCCTTTTCGCCTACAATAATTAGTGAAGGAATGTTACAATTCGAGGTATAATAAAAATGATCTCCTCTTACTGTTACCTTCCACCATTTTACAAATTCTTCATTGCTCATTTTTGCAGTTTCATTAAGAAAAAACTTTCGTGATTTTTCATGAATTTTTCCAGGAAGCATTAGGTGTGCCATTATATCTAAATAGGTATTTTTACTAAACATTTTTAAAAATATTTTGTCTGCAAAGCTATTCATAATAGACGAAAGATAGTTTGGTTTGCAGATTGGACTTGTAAATACGTTAGAAATTACTCTTTCTGGAAACATTTCGCAAAAGTATTGTTGTATAATAGTACCTAGAGATAGACCAACAATATGAGTTTTTTCAATGTTTAGTTCATCTAGTAAGAGTCGAATATGATTTGCAATAATTTCTCCACTATAGCGTGCTGTTCCTAAAGTACCGGAGTTTCCATGTCCAGCAAGGTCAATATTTAGTATTCTGAAATGATTATTTAAATCTTTTATTTGATATTTCCAGCACCTTGTAGAACCTGCTATTCCGTGTAGTAATAATAACCATTCTCCTTCACTATTACCGGAGATTTCATAATAAAGGTTGTATCCACAACTGTTTGAAAACATATTAGCACCATTCCTTTCACTTGTGCTCAGCGGCACAAAAACTATTGATATAAATAATGGCATGTTTAGTACGGCAAAGCTGCTTATGGATTTTTTCTGTTTGAAAAATTACCATGTTCGTACAGATGCTTGCTCAAATCCACAAAAAGCTACTCCCAGAGGTATGCCTATTTTTTTAGAATATTTCAAATACACTATCAAAAACCACTTGTGGTTTTTGTGGCTCGAAAAAGTACCATGTTGTATGCCCTTCCTCTTCTACTTTCTCTGCAAAATTACAAAAAACTATTTAACAATAGAAACGGCTTCCCTATATTTATCTAGAATTGATATTGGGATGATAGCTGCTTCTATTAAAATAGATTATTTAATAACACAAAAAGTTGCTATATATATCAAATATGTATTTTTATACTATTATATTTTGTAATAAAAGCTTGATTCTTGCTTTGCTTCTACTTATTCTTGACTTGATTGTACCTTCTTTCATATTAAATTTTTTGGCTATTTCTTTATAACTCATACTGTCAAAATAATAAGCAAAAAGGATATCTCTGCTGCAGGGATCAAGAACATTGCTTATTTTTTCTTTTAAATACCTTTCGAAATCCTGGTTAATGCATATTTTTTCGGGAAGTATAAGATCAGATTGGAAATCTGAAAGTTTTTGGTATTGGACTACGTCATAAACTTCATAGTCCATTAAAACTTCTCTTTTCTTTTTATTATATTTCTCTAGCGCCTTATTACGAGTAATTGTACATAACCAGTATGAAAGCTTAGCTGTGTCTTTTAATTGAGTTAAATTCTCTGCAGCTTTTATAAATGCATCATGCACAACATCTTCAGCATCACACTGATTTCTTAATATCCTGTAGGCAACACTAAAAAGTTTATTCTCCATAACTAGAAATTCATTCTCAAAATTAGTAATTTTAGACTCATTGATCATAAGCGTCAGCTTCTCCAATAATTGTATTTATATGAGTGATTTTTTAACTTGTAGAATTGTTCCGTATATTTACAATTAATGTAGATATTTGTATTAAAAATAAATGCAGCATTAATGGAGTTGAATTTACTTACATATTTTGTCAAAATAAAATTGAACTTTTGTGATTTTCCAGTTAGGTTCAACCCAAAACTATCAGAAGATAGTAAAATTGACTGTTAAATTAATTAATTGCAGGAAAGTAGAACGTATTTAGATATCTAAAACAATTCACAACATTTCTGAATAATATCATCCTAGTAAATTGTTTTTTGAGTTTTTTGTTAATTTACTCACAAACTATTGAAATAACTTAGAAAAAGAGGTAAAATTACTTTGGTTATTTCGGTAGAAATGTGGATAATATACGAATATTAAATACATTTTTCTAAAATTAGAATTAATTAAATAAATAAAACATATAGGAGCGTGAAGTTAAATGAATAAGAAGACAATAGAAGACATTGACGTTGCAGGTAAAAAGGTAATAGTTAGAGTTGACTTTAATGTACCATTAGATGCAAATGGAAAAATTACTGATGATAAGAGAATTGTTGGTGCACTTCCTACTATCAAATATCTTGTTGACAAGGGAGCAAAAACTATACTTGTTTCACACTTAGGAAGACCAAAGGATGGCTTTGAAGATAAATTCAGCATGAAGCCTACAGCAGTTAGATTAGGCGAGTTGCTTGGTAAGAATGTTGTTATGGCAAAAGACGTAATAGGTGAAGATGCTAAAGCTAAAGCAGCAGCTTTACAATCAGGCGAAGTACTTATGCTTGAGAATGTTAGATTCCATAAAGAAGAAACAAAAAATAACGCTGATTTTGCAAAAGAACTTGCTAGCATGGCAGAAATATTTGTAAATGATGCATTTGGTACAGCTCACAGAGCTCACGCTTCTACTGCAGGCTTGGCTGATTATTTACCAGCAGTTTGCGGATTCCTTATAAAGAAAGAGATTGAAATAATGGGTAAGGCTCTTGCAAACCCAGCAAGACCTTTTGTTGCTATATTAGGTGGTGCAAAAGTATCTGATAAAATAGCAGTTATTGAAAACTTAATTGATAAAGTAGATACATTGATAGTTGGTGGCGGTATGGCTTATACCTTCCTAAAGGCTAAAGGATATAATATAGGAACATCAATTTGCGAAGAAGACAAGATTGAGTTAGCAAAGAGCTTAATGGAAAAGGCAGCAGCTAAGGGTGTTAATTTATTACTTCCTACTGATAATGCTATTGCTAAAGAATTTAATAACGATTCTGAGAAGAAAATTGTTGCATCAGATTCAATGCCAGATGGCTGGATGGGAATGGATATCGGACCTGATACTATCGATAACTATGCTGCAGCTATTAAGAATGCAAAGACAGTTATTTGGAATGGACCTATGGGAGTATTTGAATTCTCAAACTTTGCAACAGGTACAAAAGAAGTTGCAAAGGCACTTGCAGAATCAGGTTCAATTTCTATAGTTGGTGGTGGAGATTCTGCAGCAGCTGTTGAGCAATTGGGCTTTGCAGATAAGATTACACATATTTCAACAGGTGGCGGAGCTTCATTGGAATACTTAGAAGGAAAAGTTCTTCCAGGTATAGATGTTCTTATGAATAAATAATTTTAATTGTTTATGAAATAGATATAAGCGTTTAAATGGATGGGCTGTATTAATGTCAGCTTGCTCTGCTAAGCAGAGGCTTATAATAGTGAAATATCAAATTTTTGTGCCTAAATAAGGCGTTGGAGGATAATATGAGCAAAAGAAGAACTATTGCAGCAGGTAACTGGAAAATGAATAAAACTGCTTCAGAAGCAGTTGAATTTGTAAATGCATTAAAAGCAAATGTTGTAGATACTGCATCAGAGGTAGTTGTTGGAGTTCCGTTTGTATGCTTGCCTGGTGTTGTTGCAGCAGTAAAGGGAACAAATATTAAGGTTGCAGCACAGAATATGCACTGGGAAGAAAATGGAGCTTTTACAGGTGAAGTTTCTGGTCCTATGCTTGCAGATTTAGGCGTTGACTATGTTATAATCGGACACTCCGAGAGAAGAGAGTACTTTGCTGAGACAAATGAAACAGTTAATAAAAAAGCTCATGCTGTACTTAAATATGGAATGACTCCTATCATTTGCTGTGGTGAGACATTAACTCAAAGAGAACAGGGTGTTACAGCTGACCATGTGAGATATCAGATAAAGGTTGCTTTACTCGGCCTTACAGCTGAACAGGTTAAGCAGGTTGTAATAGCATATGAGCCAATCTGGGCTATTGGAACAGGCAAGACTGCTACTAACGAGCAGGCAAATGAAGTTTGTGCAATAATCAGAAATACAATCAAAGAGCTTTACGGAGAAGATGTTTCAAATGCTACTAGAATTCAGTACGGTGGAAGCGTTAATGCTAAAAATGCTGCTGATTTATTCACTATGTCAGATATCGATGGTGGACTAGTTGGTGGAGCAAGTCTTAAGGTTGATGATTTCACAGTTATTGCTAAAGCCTAATGCTAACAATAATTTCTGAGAGATTCATTGTTTCTTGGAAATTTCCAAAATAGGAATTTATTTAAAAAAATATTTAACGTGAAATTTCTATATTAAAGTTAATTATGAATATATTGACCCTCCGGTAGGTTCTGGGGGGTCAACTTGTATAAATTGCAAGTGTGTTTATAGGACATAAAATGTCAAATATGAAGGAGATAACTATATGGAAAAGAAATTAGTAACATTAATGATTCTTGATGGTTACGGAAACAATCCTAAAGTAGAAGGTAATGCTATAAATGCAGCAAACAAGCCAAATCTGGATAGCTACATGAAAAAATGCCCTAATACTATAGTTCATACAAGTGGTATGGATGTAGGACTTCCCGATGGACAAATGGGAAATTCAGAAGTAGGACATACAAATATTGGTGCTGGTAGAATAGTTTATCAGGAATTAACAAGAATAACTAAGTCAATTATAGATGGCGATTTTTTTGTAAAAGAAGAATTCTTAAAGGCTGTAGAGAATTGCAAAGCAAACAACTCAAAGCTTCATTTATTCGGGCTTTTATCTGATGGCGGAGTACACAGCCATAACACTCATTTGTATGCATTAGTTGAAATGGCAAAAAGAAATGGTCTTAAGGATGTATTTGTACACTGCTTTTTTGACGGTAGAGATGTTCCACCAGATAGCGCTAAGACATTTACTGAAGAGTTGGAAGCTAAGCTATCAGAAATAGGGGTTGGAAAGATTGCATCTGTAATGGGTAGATATTATTCTATGGATAGAGATAACCGTTGGGAAAGAGTAAAGCTTGCTTATGATGCTATGGTTAATGGAATAGGATTAACCGCAAATTCTGCTGTAGAGGCTGTTGAAGCATCCTTTGCTCGTGAGGAATATGACGAGTTTGTTAAGCCAACTGTAATTACAGAGGATGGAAAGCCTGTTTCTACAATTGGTGCAAACGATTCAGTTATTTTCTTTAACTTCAGACCTGATAGAGCAAGAGAAATAACAAGAACTTTTGTAGATCCTGAATTTAAAGGGTTTGAAAGAACAAAGGGACTATTTCCACTATATTTTATCTGCATGACTCAGTATGATAAATCAATGCCAAATGTATTTGTTGCATTTAAGCCACAGACTTTGGATAATACTTTTGGAGAATATATCAGCAGGCTTGGCTATAGACAGCTGCGTATAGCTGAAACTGAAAAGTATGCACATGTAACCTTCTTCTTTAATGGTGGTGTTGAAGCTCAGTATGAAGGTGAAGATAGAGCGCTTATTCCTTCACCAAAGGTTGCTACTTATGATCTTAAGCCAGAAATGAGTGCTTATGAGGTTGCTGAAGAGGCTGTAAAAAGAATAGACTCAAAGCAATATGATGTAATTATACTTAACTTCGCAAACTGTGATATGGTTGGCCACACAGGTGTATTTGATGCAGCTAAGGCAGCTGTGGAGACTGTGGATGAGTGTGTAGGCAAGGTGGTTGATGCAGTTACTGCTCAGGGTGGAGTTGTTCTAATAACAGCTGACCATGGAAATGCAGAGCAAATGATAGACTATGATAAAGGTGGAGCCTTTACTGCACATACTACAAATGTAGTTCCATTGATTGGAATAGGCTTAGGTGATGCTAACCTTAAAGAAGGTAAGCTTGCAGATTTGACACCAACAATATTGGATATAATGGGTGTTGATAAGCCAGCAGAAATGACAGGAGAATCATTATTAATAAAGTAATTAACTCAGCTTTCCTACTTTAAAAATATATTTGATTATCAAAGTTATAAATGGTTTGTTACCCCAAATAAGCATGTTTAGAGAGGCTCATCAATAATTTATGCCATTATTACTAAAACAATGTTCCATTGATAATTTTGAACCTTCAATTCTCAAATTGGAAGTTGAGCATTGAGTATAAATAATTATTATCTGGAAATTAAAAAAATAATTTTTTATGGTTATAAGTACAGTTAAATGGCTTTAAACGATATTCTATTGAACTAGGATATCGTTTTTTATTTCCGTAATAAAGGATATAATATACATATATAGAAATTAGTAGTATTAAATTTTGGGAGGATAGTATAATGAAAAAACCTTCGAGATTTATTCTACGTGTAAAGCAACTTGCCAGAAAAAACAAGAGACTTGGAAATTTTATTTTTTGTATTTATAATATTTTAAAGTCTTCATATGTTAGAACACTAGTGAATTTCACATTTACTACCGTTTTTACAATTCAAATGAAATTAGCTGATTTTGATACATATAAAATAAATCAACAGGAATTTTATCAAGACAAATGGCATATACTAATAACATGTGTGTTTATTGTTATATACAATTGGATAACAATTTTGATAGATAGTTATCAGAAATATCAACAGAAATTTGTTAAATGCGTAAAGGAAATTGTAAATAGAGAAACAGTAATAAATGATACGATAGGCAAAAAAATATATGAAATAACAAAATGCATATCTGTGAAGTCAAGCGCTATTCCGATGAAATCTGATTTCTTAAATTTTAGTTATCAGGATGTTGCTGCGCTTGTATGTCATAATATTTATGATGCAATAAAAGCTTCTACCGATAAAGATTCTCACCAGGTTTCATTGATGCAACGGTTTAAAGAGAAAAAAACAGGGGTAGAATATATAAAGATGATAAGTTATGGAAATGCAAATCAAATAACCCCAAGTTTATTTGACAAGCATTTCTATCTTAAAGAGGATCAGAATTATTTTCAAGTAAAAATATTTAATGAAAATCAGAATAATATTTTTATTTTAAAATGTGCTGAAGATATAAAAAAACAATTGGTATATGGGAAAAGGTCAAATGAAAATGAAATTTTACAGTACATTGCAATTCCTGTTATGTGTGAGAATGAAGGAATTGTATCGCTATTACAAATAGAAATAAAAGAAAATATGCTGATTGGAAGGACAAAGGAAGAAATAAGGGAATTTGTAAAGCCATTTATGGCATACATACATGTACTGACAGTCAGTTATTATCAAGAGCAGTTATTTAAGGTGTTAGCTAAAAAGTTTGATATATTGAAAAAAAGTAAGGAAAAAAGAAAAAGCTATATAGAAGGGATGGGCAAATATGAACAACATTATGGGGAAACTAATACTTATATCGCCCCAAAAGATTAACAATTTTGAATATAGTGAATTAAACTTTATACCTGAAGATACTGATTTTATTCAAGACCATAAGACATTTGAGAACCGAAGGCAACACTTAATAGATGAATTTGAGAAAGAACTACGTAAATTCAGAAATAATTCTATGAAGGTTATATAGTTCAAAAAAACTCTAGGCTCTCAGAAATATCTGTAGAGCCTCTTTGTATAAAGCACATAGCTATATTATATTAAATATAAGTATCTAATTTATCAAAAAGTATATAACGAGGCAAGAAAAGGTCCCCCACCTACAATCGAAAAATTTCATTTTGAATCTAGGCGTTATAATATAAATTGAATTTTAACTTAACCATAAATTACTATAGCTGTCTAGAAAAATTTAAGATTTTTTGAGAGTTTAATTGAAAATGTGGTATAACATAATAAACTCAACTTTCCCAATTTGAACACAGATAGATTTTATGTGTGGGAAAGTTGAGTAATAAATAAAAAAACCAAAAAAGGGTATAATTACAGTATATAATTGTAATGCTATTCTAAATATGAAAAAATTTGAAGGGAGAAGCATATGAAACAGTATATTGCAATTGAAAGTGTTTTTGCAAGAGAAATACTCGATTCCAGAGGAAATCCAACAGTTGAGGTTGAAGTTATCGCTGAGGGCGGTTATATAGGACGAGCTTCAGTCCCATCCGGGGCATCAACTGGCGCATTCGAAGCAATAGAATTAAGAGATGAAAATAATGACAGATATATGGGCAAGGGAGTTGAAACAGCAGTTGGAAATGTAAACAATATAATTGCACCTGAAGTAGAAGGTATGAACTTATTTGACCAAGCTGCAATAGACAAGCTTATGATAGAGTTAGATGGTACACCAAACAAGGAAAGACTTGGTGCAAATGCGATACTTGGAGTATCACTTGCAGTTGCAAAGGCTGCTGCCGAAGCGCTAGGCCTAAGCCTTTATCAATATATTGGAGGTACAAATTCCAAGACTCTTCCAGTTCCTATGATGAATATAATTAACGGAGGTAAACACGCTGACAATAGTGTAAACATACAGGAATTTATGATTATGCCTGTGGGTGCTGAGAGTTTTAAGGAAGCACTTAGAATGTGTACAGAGGTATTTCATAATCTTAAGAAGGTTTTGCAGAGTAAAGGTTTGAGTACGGCTGTAGGAGATGAAGGTGGATTTGCTCCAAATCTAGAAAATGATGAGCAGGCTATAAAAGTTATCATTGAGGCTATAACAAAGGCCGGCTATAAACCGGGTGATGATTTTAGAATAGCTATTGATGCTGCTGCCACAGAAATGTATCAGGAGGATGGCTCCTATTTCTTCTGGAAAACAAATATTAGAAAGTCGAAACAAGAGATGGTTGCATATTGGGAAGATTTAGTTAACAAGTATCCTATTATATCTCTTGAAGATGGAGTATCAGAAGAGGACTGGGAAGGTTGGAAGCTGTTGACTGAAAGGCTTGGAAAGAAAATTCAGCTTGTTGGCGATGATTTGTTTGTAACAAATACCAGGAGGCTTGAAAAGGGTATAAAAATGGGAGTTGCAAATTCAATTCTGATTAAGGTAAATCAGATTGGAACATTAACTGAAACATTAGATGCAATTCAAATGGCAAACAGAGCTGGATATACTGCTGTAACCTCCCATAGATCAGGTGAGACAGAAGATGCTACTATTGCAGATATTGCAGTAGCAACAAACTCTGGACAAATAAAGACAGGTGCACCATCAAGAACAGATAGAGTAGCTAAGTATAATCAATTACTTAGAATAGAAGAAGAACTAGGTGAGGTTGCCGAGTACCCAGGGCTCAAAGCATGGTTTAATCTTAGATAATTAAACTTTCCCACATAAAAAACCTATCGGTGTTCAAACTTATCAATGGTTTATTGCCAAATTGATTGTAATTGCTAGTAATAAGTATGAATACCTAAAATTTAGTTTATGACTTTATGAATGAATTGCAGTGTATTGTCAATAGTTGAATAATAGTAACAAATTTTATAATAAATGAATAAAAAACGGGCGCATAGGCTTGTTTTTTATTCATTTATATGCTACAATTTACTAAGTCAATTACAGGTTCGCAACATTAGCCTTTTAGGTGTATGTTGGCTTTGAACACAGTGCAGGTTTTAATTGTTTTTTCTATAAAGCAGCTATAGCTGGATAGTAATTGGCTTTGTATATTTTAGGAGGTGTTTTTGTTGGAAATTGCAAAGTGGATTGTTAATATAGTACACATTATTCTTGCTATTTCGCTTATTTTAATTGTTTTACTTCAGTCTGGAAAGCAAGCTGGTTTATCTGGTTCTATAGCTGGTGGAGCAGAGACTTTCTTTGGTAAAAATAAGGGGCGTACAGTTGATGCTTTACTTTCAAAGTACACTGCTGTTGCTGCAATTGCGTTTTTGGGAACTTCAATTGCTCTTTTCCTTTTAATGAAGTAATTAGATTAAGAAGTTTTTAGAAATGTGAGCCCAGGAGTACTCAATGTGCGCTTGGGCTTTTTGTTGTAGGTTGTAGTTGCTATATGATTTTGGTTTGAATTATATAAATAACTGATACTGTATTTTGGTATAGGTAGACAGTTCAAGGGAGGAAACATTATGACTAGGGATGAAGCTCTCGAAGAATTGAAAATAAGGCTATCAGATAAATATATGCTTCAGCATTCGATAGTTTCCGAGGCAATAATGAGAGAATTTGCGCTATATTATGTTGATGATGTGGAGATCTGGGGTATGGCTGGACTATTACATGATATTGATTATGAAAGAACAGTCAATAATCCCTCATTGCATGGCGCTATTGGGGCTGATATTTTAGAAAATCTTGATGTTGATGAAACTATTGTTTATTGCGTTCGTGCGCATAATGAATCTCTGGGAATACCGAGGAATAGAAAAATAGATAAAGTTTTGGTTTTAGCAGATGCTATTTCTGGTTTGATAATTAAAAGTGCATCGACACTCCCAAATAAAAAAATATCTGATGTCTTAGCAGAGAGTATTTTAAATATGCTATCTGAGCAAGAAGTAGTAGGGACTGCAGGCTGGGATAAAATAAAGTACCTTGATGAGTTGAATTTGACACTTGATAGGTTTGTTGAAATTTCAGTTAAAGCTATGCAGGAAGTTCCTGAAGAATATCTCTATGCTGAGGAGTATTAATTTAGCTTTGTAAATTAAATATCTTATAAATACAAAAAGTTACTACTTTGTAACTTTTTTTTTGCTTTTTTGTAACCCTTTGATTTTTAAAAATATATACAATAGATTTATACTAAGTTTAAGTTAAATGTGGAATATATTTTTAATACTAACCTCTCAGGCCTCATTTTTGTACATACTAAAGTGAAGCTATCAGTGGAGAACCTCTACTTCGCAGCGGCAAATAGTATTTTTTCTGCTTCATCTGCTGCTTTGAAGCTAACCTCTATTTCACTGGTACTACCTGCGACTCAAGTAGTAATTAGAAAGTGTATGGTCATTGATTGATTGCTCGAATCCACAAAAAGCTGCGAGCAGCTTTTGATATGCGAAGAGAACGATGAATATACGAAATTTAAACTTCGTATTTTTAAAGTTATGAGCCACTGCTTATGCCGTGAACAGCGTAAGTGGCGATTAAAAAATTTTTATATATTTTAAATGAAATGTCTAAAAGAATTTCAGTTTATTTATACTTAACAAAAGAGAGGCAATGGGTGAGGAATTGTGAAAAAATATATTATTCTGTTTTTAACTATACTATCTATTATGTGTTTTATTTTGATTTTTTACATACAAGTCATGGAGGGTTATCAATCAAATGGAGCTCAAATTAATATAGATGTAATGGAAAATTCCCAAAATACAAGTAGGACTGAGATAATTTATAAATCGGCGCCGAATATAAAAGGTGCTGACACACATATAACAGACACTTTTAACGAACAAGAACATGCTGCAAATGGCGCGAGATCAAATATAGTTAGTAATACTCAAGTAGCCTCAGTTGTACAGGGAAAGCAATTAGAGGACAACAAAGGGGAAGTAACCAATAATAATATAGAGCAGAGAAGTTCTTTAAATGAAGATATGGATTTAGAAAAAAATAAAGATGGCAACATAGCTAAAAATAAAAACAGGCATATAGACCCCAATAAACCTATGATAGCATTGACGTTTGATGACGGACCACATTATGAGTACACAAAGGTTATACTTGATGCACTGGAAAAATATAATGGGGTAGCTACTTTTTTTGTTTTGGGCAGTAGAGCAGAAAAAAATAAGGACATAATAAAGCGTATTGCCCAGGGTGGCAATCAAATTGGAAATCATACATATGATCATAAGCAATTAACAAAGTTAAGTGGTAAGGAAATAATAGATGAATTAACTAAAACCTCAGATATAATTCAAGATATAACCAGCATTAGGCCAAGCTTATTACGACCCACATATGGAGATATAAATGATAACTTAAGATTGTATTCAGATGCTCCGCTTATATTGTGGTCGATTGATACACTTGATTGGAAAAGCAGGAACAAAAAGAAGGTCGTTAATGCAGCTCTAAAAAAAGCTAAAAATGGGGATATAATATTAATGCATGACATATATAAATCTACGGCAATGGCTGCTGAAGTTATTATAAAGGAATTAAGTTCAAAAGGCTATCAGCTAGTTACAGTAGAGGAGCTTTACCAAGCAAAAGGCGTGGATTTATTAAAAGGAAAGGCTTATGCACATGCATATTGATAAAAACCATAAAAAGCCGTCAACGGCGTGGTTCTAGAAAGTAAGGAGGAAAGCTTTTCAATTCACTGCTTAAATTTAACTAAGATAGACATTGTAAATGGTTTTGCTATAATTTGAGTAAAAATGTATAATTGATGTATGTACAAAATATATTGACTTATATTTCCTGCCTGAAATGTTAAGGGTACGGCTTTAAAGGGGGATGGATTTTGTGCCGGCATTTTTTCTGTTTTATGAGAGCGTCGGACACGAGTATATTTATGGGGAATAAGATACTGATTATAGAGGATGAAGAGAGCATAAGAGGTTTTCTGAAAATTAATTTTAAAAAGCATAATTTTATAGTCAGTGAGGCTGCATCTGGTGAAGAGGGGCTGGATAAAGCCAGAATTGAAAGGCCTGATGTTGTATTATTAGATATTATGCTTCCAGGTATTGATGGGTTCCAAGTGTGTGAGACACTTAGGAAAGAATTTGCCGATTTGGGGATTATTATGCTTACTGCTAAAGGGCAGGATATTGATAAGATTAAAGGGTTAGAGAATGGTGCAGATGACTATGTTCTTAAACCTTTTAATACTATGGAATTAATTTTGAGAACAAATTCTTTGCTAAGGAGAATGGGCTTAAAGGATACCTCCAGTGAAAGAAAGGACACAATAGATAGTGAGGTGTTCCAGCTTGATTTTTATTCTCAAAGAGTTTATAAGCAGGGCAAAGAAATTTTATTGACGCCTAAAGAGTTTTTGTTATTAAAATTATTTCTTGAGAATCAAAACAAGGCGTTTACACGAGACGAGCTTTTAGACAAGGTATGGGGCTATGATTTTTCTGGGGATACAAAGATAGTAGATGTAAATATTAGAAGGCTTAGAAGTAAAATCGAGGACAAAAATTCGCAAACAATGTATATTGAAACTGTTTGGGGTACCGGGTACAGATGGAGAAAGGAAAAGTAAATGTTTTTTAGAATGCATGGTAATGACAGTACTTCTCCAAAAAGCATAAGAACCAGATTGCTCGCAAATTTTATCATTGTTATATTTATTAGTGTTTTAGTATTTGAAGCACTCCTTATTTATTTTACGCGTTTTTATTTCTATAATAATGTAGAAAGTATTCTAACAAATCAAATCAAAACCACATCAGATTTATATACTCAATATTATTCAAATGTTCCTTTGGAAGTAAACATAGTTGATAATGCAGAAATATTTTGGAAACAAACAAACGCAGAGGTTCAAATAGTGCAATTCTCAGGAGAGGTTGTACTGGACTCAGAGGGTATTATTTATAAGGATTTATTACAAAGTGAAGATTTTAAAACTGCATTAAATAATGAAAAAGGGGTATGGATAGGTAGAAAAAATAGCGGAGAACATATAATGGCTGTATCTTATCAGTTAAAGTCAGATAGTGGAGGTGTAGGTGTTTTGAGATTTTTGACTTCACTAGATGAAATTGATGCTATAATTATGAATATTTCATTAATATTTATATGTATTGGAATTTTTGTAGTTTTAATTGCAATTGTTATGAGTATTTTATTAGCTCTTAGTATTGTGAGACCCCTTAAGGTTGTAAAAGAAGCCGCCGAGTTAATGGCTTCTGGCAATTTAGAGGTGAGAATAAGCAAGGACAAAAATGATGAGATAGGCAAGCTGGCGGATACATTGAACTATATGGCCATGGAAATTCAAAATAGGGATAAGGTTAAAAATGACTTTATATCTATGGTATCTCATGAACTTAGAACCCCGTTAACCTCAATAAAGGGGTGGGCAGATACTATTATAGATGATGGTTTTAAAGACAGAGAGATTCTTAATGATGGTATAAATATAATTATCAAAGAATGTGACAGACTTACAAAAATGGTTGAAGAGCTATTGGATTTTTCCAGATTTATCTCTAACAAAGATGAACTACAAAAGGAAGAAACGGATATTACCATTATTGTTGATTATATAAAAAAACAAATGAGCAAAAGGGCAATAAAGGAGAAGATTAGTTTTAGTGTTACTTGTGAAAAACTACCTCCAATTTGTTTGGACAGGGATAAAATTAAGCAGGTGCTTATTAATCTTATTGGCAATTCATTGCAGTTTACTCCTCCTGGTGGAAGCGTATCACTTACAGTATTTGTTGACAAGGACTGTTTAGTTTTTCATGTTGAAGATTCAGGGTGTGGAATTAGCAGCGAGGAACTTCCTTTTGTAAAGGAAAAATTTTTTAAAGGGAAAACAAGTAAGTCACAGACTGGGCTTGGATTAACAATATGCGATGAAATTATTAAAATGCACAACGGAAGCCTGACCATAAACAGCCAATTAAATATGGGAACTGTTGTAGAGGTAAGACTTCCCTACAAGTTCGAAAAATAAGTTTGTGTATACATAATGCCTTTTCGAACCGCAAAAACCGCAAGCGGTTTTTGGTTATTTGCATAGGTGCAAACATGGTGCGTTTTCAAGCAGCAAAAACCAAAAATGGATTTTGAGTATTGGGTATAGGTGAGAATATGGTGTGTTTTCAATTTTGTAGGGGGGCAATCATCTTGAGAAATAAATTAAAGCAAACATTGCGCTTTTTCAGGCATCTAGCTATTCTTATAGTAGGTATATTTATAACGTCTTTCTTCTTATCAGGCTGTACAAGTATTGAATTTAATATTGAAGAAACTATAAAGCCTCCTGAGATTGGGAATGTAACAATTCAGGGGACATGGAAGATTGAAAAGTATATATCAATAATAAAAGGACAGAATGATTTAAATGAAGCTGAAGAGAGCAATATAAAAAAATATGTAGGTAAGAAGGCACTATTTGACAGTGAAATATGCGCAATAGGAATAGAGGTTTGTACAAATCCAGATTACAAGATAATCAGAACGGCAGCTGACAACTTTCTCAAAAGTACCTATCAGATTAATAATGAGAGCTTAGGAATCACAAAAGAAAAGGTAAATGTAGTAACTATATCTACAGCAAACAAATTTTTTAATCAACTCATTGTTACTGATGATATGACTGCATATGTCTATTTGGAAAATGGATTTTTAGTATTAAAGAAAATATCAGACTCTGTTGATGATAAAGTTAAACAAAGCAGCGTTGGAAAAGTTGCAGATAATAAAAGCAATGAGGAATTTGAAGAAGATCCGCTATTGAGATCAGGGGTTTTAATAGGCGTTAGATCTGTAGATAACACATATTGCACAATATGGATATATTCCAAAAACAGGGAAGTAAAAGCGGTAAGCTACAGAGAGCAGCTATTGGTGCCTAGATCTTATGGTTTCTGGGAAGTAGGCGGCATACAGCATATGGACCAGAAGCTTTATGCTTTGCCACTTGCAAATTCAAAATTGCAGCTAATACCGAGAAATGAAGGCGTAGATAATATTCTAGAAGATAAACCGGGTGCCAAAATATTATTTCTAGGTAACGATTATATAGGCATAGAGCATAATCTCAAGCTTAATGTTTTGCCTATGGATAACATAGGAGTGGGAAAAGCAGTTAAGATATCTGATATTATACTTGACAATTCCTTTAATGTATCAAATGAATTTGAGCAGGCTCGACAGGCCGTTGTTTCAACTCTTGACAAGGATAAGCTGAAAAATATTATAGGCGAATTTGATGAGGGGAATTTTACACTAAAAAGGCGTAATGGACACTGGATATTGAAAAGCAGATTACATTTCAAGGAAGAATATAATGGTCTTAAATACGAAGACTTTGACCTCAATTTGGTTGTCCCGTCAACTTTGATTTCCTATGATGAAATGGACATTCCCTGGAATAACATAAAATCCAAGCTGCCGTGGACTATCGACGCATATATGTCACCCAATAAAGAGATTGCAATTCTTGCCTCTCGAGATAGTTTAAATATATATCCTGTTCAAAAAAGGAATATAGTTAACAAGCAGCTAATGAAAATACCATTATCAGAAGGGGATTCTATCATAATGGCAGAGTGGGCTACAGGTAAATACGCTGATATTTGGGCAAAATTTGTTGACAGGATATTTACTGATAGACAAAACTAACCTCCATTTCGCCGATGCTGCATGCGAAACAAATAGTAACTCAACTTTCCCAGTTGAATTATAGGTGATCAACTTATCAATGGAAGGTTGAGATAGTAATTAAAAAGTGTATAGTCATTGCTTGATTGCTCAAAAATGTGAAGGGAACGATGAATGCACGAAATGTAAGCTTCGTATTATTAAATGAATTATTAACAAAATAATTGTAATAATAGTAATAATAGAATATTATTAGCATAAGTAACCATTTTGTCTTATAACGAGGCAAGAAATGTTCCCCATTTCTATCGAAAAATTTCATTTTGAATCTAGGTGTTATAATGATTTTAAGATTCAGTAAAATTTTTGGCAATAAACTAGTTTTAAAATTGAACAGCTATAGACACTTTTATGTGAGAAGTTGAGTTAATAACTGAAAGGATAAATAAATGGTTGAATTAGAGGAAAGAAAAGAACGTATTGTAGGATTTATGACAGAGGAAGCATATAAACCTCTTTTACTAAAGGAACTCAGAATGATACTTGGTGTTCCTGCCAGCGATGTTGAGATTTTTAATCAACTTATTCAAGAGCTTGAGAATGAGGGCAGGATATATAAAACACATGGAAATAGATATGGTATACCATCAAGACTAAATTTAGTAATTGGAAGAATACAAGGGCATGAGAGAGGTTACGCATTTCTTATACCTGATGATGAGATGATGGAGGACATATTTATTCCTGCCGATAGCCTTAACGGAGCTATGCATAATGACAGAGCTGCAGCTAGAGTGAACAGTAAAAGCTCTTCAGACAGAAGAATGGAAGGTGAAATAGTCCGCATTCTTAATAGGGCAAATGTCACATTGGTTGGAACCTTTGAAAAAAGTATGAGCTTTGGTTTTGTTGTGCCTGACAATAAAAGGATTTCTGGAGATATTTTTATATCAAAAAGTGCATTTAATGGGGCAAAAAAGGGCCAAAAGGTAGTTGTTGAAATTGTAAAATATCCGGAGCAGAGAAGAAATGCAGAAGGAAAGGTAATTGAAATATTGGGTCATAAGGATGATCTGGGTACTGATATACTGTCTATTATTAAGTCTTACAAACTAGAGGACGATTTTCCTGAAGAGGTAAACAAGCAGGTTGAAAAGATACCAGATAAAGTAACTGAAGCTATGTTCAAGGACAGGCGAGACCTCAGGAATTTGAGGATGGTAACAATTGACGGTGAGGATGCTAAGGATTTAGATGATGCCGTATCTGTAGAGCTACTTGAAAACGGAAATTATCGTCTAGGTGTTCATATTGCTGATGTAACAAACTATGTTACAGAGAATTCTCCTCTTGATATAGAAGCTTTAAAAAGAGGTACCAGTGTTTATTTAGTTGATAGGGTTATACCTATGCTGCCAAGAAAGCTGTCAAACGGAATATGCAGCTTGAATCCACAGGTGGACAGACTTAGCTTCACCGTTATGATGGATATTGACAAAACAGGTAAAGTAATAAACCATGATATATTTGAAAGTGTAATAAACATTGATGAAAGAATGACATATACAAATGTATATAAAATATTGGTGGATAAAGATGAGGAGCTAATACAAAGATACAAAACTTTAGTACCTAATTTTAACCTTATGCATGAGCTTGCACTTATTTTGAGAAATAAAAGATTTAAAAGGGGTGCAATGGATTTTGATTTCCCAGAGTCTAAGGTTATTCTTGATGACAAAGGCAAACCAATAGAGGTAAAAAAATATGAAATTACAATTGCAAATCAGATTATTGAGGAGTTCATGCTAATATGTAATGAAACAGTGGCAGAGCATTTTTATTGGACTAATACACCATTTGTATATAGAATTCATGAAGATCCTGATGAGGAAAAAATTGTCGCTTTAAATGAATTTATTTATAATTTGGGTTACAGTATTAAGGGGATTAACAAAATTCATCCTAGAGCGTTACAGGACTTGTTAGAGAAGGTTAAAGGGACAAAGTACGAAAGGATTATTAGTTCAGTTATGCTGAGATCCTTACAAAAAGCAAAATATAGTGATGAAAGCGTAGGACATTTTGGACTAGCTGCTAAATACTATTGCCATTTTACATCACCTATTAGAAGATATCCTGATTTAATTATTCATAGAATTATGAAATTATATTTGAAGGGCGGAATGAGCGAGCAAAAAATTGAGCAACTACATGGAATATTACCTGAAGTAGCAAAACAGTGTTCTGAAAGAGAAAGAATGGCAGATGAGGCTGAAAGAGAAACTGAGGACCTCAAAAAAGTTGAATATATGAAGGAGCATGAAGGTGAAATATTTGAGGGCATTATTTCGAATGTAACTAATTTTGGCATGTTTATTGAATTGGATAACACAATCGAGGGGCTTGTCAGAATGAGCAGCATGGAAGATGATTATTATAATTATGATGATCGCCACTATTGCTTGATAGGAGAACGCACTCATAAAACTTATAGAGTAGGTGATGTGGTAAAGGTTATACTTGCGAAAGCTGACGTATCTGCCAAGAAAATTGAATTCTTATTAGTTGAGTCAGAGGAAGATGACCAATTTGAGGATTTTGATGTTAATTCAGAGGATGACTTTGCTACACGTAGGGTAAAAGGAGGCGGATATTCAAAGAGACGGAAACCGGCTTCCACAGATGTTGGAGCTTCAGAACTTGATAAAGTATTTAAATCGCAAAGTAACAAGCCCAACACAGGCAGACCAAAGAAAGTTAAATCAAATTCAGAGTCTAATATAACAACTAAGAAAACTACGAAAAAAGGTAAAGCTATAGACAAAAAAGTATTAGATCAAATTACCGGCAAGAGAAAAAGAAAAAGGAAAACAAATTAATATACAGCAGTTTATTATTTTGCAAAACAAAAAGCGAGAGGGTATTAACCTCTCGCTTTTATGCTTAGCGTAATTAGATTACAAAACGCTTAATTTCTTCAATGAAGTTTCCGCAATCTTCAACTTGAGTTTCTAACTTAATAGGTTTGCTTAAATCAAGACTAAAGATACCCATGATTGACTTAGCGTCAACTATATAACGTCCTGATGACAAATCAACATCAAAGTCATATTTGTTAACAATATTAACGAAATCCTTTACGTCATTGATAGATTTTAAAGAAATATCAAATGTTTTCATATCCATCCTCCTAACAATAGTAAAAACAGTATTACTAAATTTATACTTTAATATTAACTGCTTTTTGCGGTATAGTCAATTGGAAAAGCAGGTAAGTAAAACCTGTTTGAGATCAAAATGGCTTGAAAGTGTTGATTTATAACGGTTTGAGTGGATATTGTGCATATCTAACAAACTTTTACTCTCGTTTTCATTCAATAATTTGAAGCCGCAACGCAAAATGCAATTATCTCCCATTAGTAATATACATTAAATGAAAAATATTACTAAAAAGTATATTATTAATAGAGCGAAACCTAGAGGAACTCCAACTTTTGCCCATTCTCGACTTTTTATATGGAGCTTTCCAGCAGATATTATGTTTGGTATATTACCTGGGATTAACATTCCACCGCTTAGCAACAGTCCCATTAAAATTGCCTGTATTTGTTGTAAGCTCATTTTAGGGCTGATTTCAGCAGCTGCAATTGTAGCATTGTCTAATACAGCCGAGCATATATTAATCCAATAAAGTAGTCTACTGTCCAAATGGATAATGTAAGTATTTATAAGAGGCTTAAAGCCTGCACCCAGCAGTTCTAGTGCTATAACAAACAAAAATATTTTTAGAGCACGAATAAAAACATCTTTTAAGCTCTCTGCTTCGGTAGTTACCTTGTTTTCTTCATTCATTATTTCATTCATGGTGTTTTCTGTATTTTCAGCAATATTTTTTGTGTTTTTATTTGTTCGCTTAATATAAAATGCACCCATTAAACCAAGTGCAATGATGCATGGAACTACATAGAAACCTATATTTTTTAACAGATAAAAGAAATCAACCTTAAGAGCTGAAACTACGATGGTTGAAAGGGGTTCGCCAATAGGTGTTAATGCTGCACCTAAGCCTATAGAAAAACAAGATATTATTGTAAGGTTAACTTTTTGCTTATGGTTAAGTGGTAATACATGAATCATTTCTACCAATACTAGTGCTGCAATTATTGCAGTTATCAAGCTCGATACTAAACCTAAAATGACCACCAAAAGAAATATAAACAATTCCATTGGCATTTTTAAAGTTACAAAATTAACAAACTGTTGTATTTTTTTTACAGATACTCTGAAAATTAATCCAGCAATTAATACCGCAGCAGTAATAAAATATAAAAGATAATTCTTAAAGATATGAACAAACAAATCCAAAGAAAGTGTTTTTGATATTATTACTGCAGCAATTCCCATTACTAATAAAAAGTACTCCAAATTGTGCTCAATAGTGCGGATGGCAAATGGAAGTATAAAAATTAGTGCTAATACAATTAAAAGACCTATAATCATTACTACTCCTCCAAAGATAAAATATTTTTTGTATGTAATCTGCTATGAATAATAATACTATTTCGCATAAAAAATTGAAAACTATATCAAAAAACCAAAAATCAGTATAAGCAGCAAATCATGATATTGGACACCTTTGGCCAGTATACCCAATTGCCTGAGATTTGGCAAATTAAACGTGATTCCAGCTTTTAATGCAAATTAGTAAGCACATAAGCAAAGTTCATTATACAAACACAAAAAGGGAAAGAAACTCAAAATTGAGCTTCCCACCCCAGAAGACTAAATTTTCTTGAAAGCGAAATTAATTCTGCAATTTCGCTCAACCGCATATATAATATTCAATTAATAATAATTTAGTTCCATAGTATATATAGAAATACTAAAATTAGTTTCTTCACTTTTAATAATACTATTCACATAACATACAATGCAAATGTGTATATCATATTTACCTCACTTATCCATTTTAAAATAAAGAACTTGTGAAGGTATGCTAGCTTTTTACAGATTCATTTACATTTTTTTTAGCTAACTTAGCTTAATATAACATTTTTTTGGAATATTTGCAATAATCATAAAAGCATTACTTATAAAGCTTTAAAACAAAAAACTATGGAAGAGCAGCTTTTATTTGCCCATTCCATAGTTTTTTGTTTAAGAATATTGATATGTCTAAATTTTATCCAAATAAAGCCAGCAATATACCTGCTGCAACAGCAGAACCTATTACACCAGCTACATTTGGACCCATTGCATGCATTAGCAGGAAATTAGACGGATTTGCTTTCTGGCCTTCTACTTGTGATAATCTTGCTGCCATAGGAACAGCAGATACACCTGCTGAACCAATAAGAGGATTGATTTTTCCTCCTGATAGCCAGCAAAGAAGCTTTCCTAAAAGCAGACCTCCGATGGTACTGAACACAAAGCCTGCCAAACCTAAACCAATTACCATAAGTGTCTTAGGAGATAAAAATTTATCTGCAACTGCTGTGGCTCCTACTGTTACACCAAGGAAAATGGTTACTATGTTAATCAACGCATTTTGAGCAGTATTTGAAAGTCTTTCCACTACACCCGACTCTTTAAAAAGATTGCCAAGCATAAGCATTCCGATTAATGGTGCAACTGATGGAAGCAACAGGACACAGAAGATTGTAACAGCTATAGGGAAGCATACTTTTTCCAACTTTGAAACCTCTCTAAGCTGCTCCATCTTTATTTCACGTTCCTTTTTCGTTGTTAACAGTCTCATAAGAGGTGGCTGTATCATTGGTATTAAGGCCATATACGAATAGGCGGCTATTGCTATGGCAGGTAAAAGCTCAGGAGCGAGCCTTGTAGTAAGATAAATTGCAGTAGGTCCATCCGCACCTGCTATAATACCTATTGAAGCAGCTTCCTGAGGAGTAAAAACAGTTGAAACTGCTACAATAAATACAATGAATATTCCAAACTGAGCAGCAGCTCCTAAAAACAGTCCTGATGGTCTTGCAATAAGAGGCCCAAAATCGGTCATTGCACCAATTCCAAGGAATATGAGTGATGGATATATACCCAGTTTTACGCCTTGGTACAAATAATACAATAATCCTCCGGGTTCAGTAGAACCTTCGGCAGGTGCGCTCATAAGCCCAGTCAGAGGTAAATTTGCGAGCAAAATACCAAAGGCAATAGGTAATAGGAGCATTGGCTCAAACTTTTTAACTATAGCAAAATACAGGAGTACACAGGCTATTCCAATCATAAGGCACTGTTGCCAAGTGATTGCAGCAAATCCGGATGTATTCCAGATAGTTTGTAATGCCTCTAAAAACATCTTTATTCACCTCACTATTGAATGACGGCAAGGATTTCACCTGTAGCTACTGATGAACCCTTGGCGGCAAGAATTTGAACAACTGTGCCATCGATAGATGCTGCTATTTCATTTTCCATTTTCATTGCTTCAAGTATAAAAAGAACATCGCCTTTTTTTACTTTTGAGCCAGGATTTACTTTACAGTTTAAGATAAGTCCCGGCATTGGAGCTTTTATAGGTTCACCATTTACAGATGTTTGGGTGGTTGCTGATGATGGTTGAGGAACTGGTGCTGATACTGATACTGCAGAAGGAGCTGGAGCTGCCGCTGGTGCAACTTCGGTTGTTTTAATTATACTTGCTTGTCCTTGTTCGACCTCTACTTCATAATTCTTATTGTTAATTGTAACAATATATTTCATTTTATAACCTCCATTTCAGATTATTTGAAATCTATTTAGTCAACTGCCTTTATGGATTTGAATATAAGCTCTGAAAGAGGAATTTTAGATTCGTCACTAACAATTGCCATAATCAGAGCAGCGGTTTTTTCATCTACATTTATAAGTTTTAGTTCTCCAGATGAATATCCATTAGAATTCGTAGACTCATTAGTATAAGTATCCGGAGCAATGGTTATATTATCTGTTTTTGCCATCAATTTTGTATTTATTACACCTAAAACCTTAGTTAATATTTTTACTAGAAAAAATAAAATGGATAGGACAAAAAATACTAGTGCAATACAGAATAATGATACCGCTAAAGTTTCAGTTATGTTCATATGCACCACCCTTTACTTTTTAATAATAGAATAAGAAACCTTTACAGCTGAAGCTTCTTCTCTTTCTTTAAAGAATTTCTCAGCTACTTGTGGAAAAACAATATAAGAAAGAACATCTTCATCATTTTTGGCTATGTTTTTAAGCTCTTTCTTAACTTTGTCGAATTCTGGTTTAAGAGTATCAGCAAATCTGATTGTAACAGGTTTTTCATCACCTAATACTTTTTTAATAAGTTCTGCATCAATTTCGCCGGGAGCTTGACCATATTCGCCTTTTAAATAAGACTTAACTTCTTTGGATACATTTTTGTATCTTTCTCCAACAAGTACATTTGTAGCGGCCTGAACACCAACCATCTGACTCATCGGCGTTACCAGCGGAGGATACCCCAAATCTTTTCTGACTTTTGGTGTTTCAGCCAAAACTTCGTCAAGCCTATCTATTGCGTTTTGGGATTTTAACTGTGCGATAAGGTTAGATAACATTCCACCAGGTACTTGATATACAAGAGCATCTGTTTCAGTTCCCATAACAAATGCATCCATTAGTCCGGATGAAATATATTTTGCTTTTAAAGGTTTAAAATAGTCATTTATTTCTTTTAATACTTTTTCATTAAGTCCAGTTTCATGACCAGTTTGTTTTAGTGCATAATTAAGGGTTTCGGTTGCAGGCTGTGAGGTGCCGCCAGAAAATGAGGAAATAGCACAGTCTATACCATCGCAGCCAGCTTCTATAGCCTTTACATAAGTTATAGGTCCTAGACCTGTTGTGGAATGAGTGTGCAAAAATACTGGTAGCTTTACGCTTTCTTTGAGTGTTTTGACAAGGTCATAGGCTTCTTGTGGACCCATGATTCCAGCCATATCTTTAATACATATAGAATTGACACCTAGCTCTTCTAGTTGCTTACCCATTTTGGAGTATTTTTCAAGATTATGAATAGGGCTTGTTGTATAGCATATACAACCTTGAGCATGAGCTTTACGCTTTAAAACTTCATCAACTGCAACTTCAATATTTCTAAAATCATTTAGGGCATCGAAAATTCTGAATATGTCCATTCCATTATCTATAGAATGAGCAACAAATTTTCTTACCACATCATCAGGATAGTGCTTGTAACCCAGTATGTTCTGACCTCGTAACAGCATTTGTAAAGGTGTTTTTTTAACCTTAGACTTGATTTTTCTGAGTCTTTCCCAGGGATCTTCATTTAAATACCTAAGACATGAGTCGAAGGTAGCGCCACCCCAGCACTCAAGTGAGTAATAGCCTGCTTTGTCAAATGTCTCCAAAATACCTTCAAAATCTGAGAAGGGCATTCGTGTTGCGATAAGTGACTGATTGGCATCTCGTAAGACAGTTTCAGTAAATTTTACTTTCATATCTTTTATCATCTCCTTATAAATTATTTTGCTATAAAACGAAAAAACTATAAGTGTAATTTATCAAAAGATACTGGGCTTTCTTGTAAATATTCTTATTAATAAATACACAAAAGGATGAAAAACTCGAAAAATTCAAGCTTTCCACCCTAAAAGCCATAACCACTCTTAAAACGAATAAAATTCGTTCAACCGTAATTAACAATATTAAACTATGAAACTGCTAATATTGTACCATTATTTAAACATCTCAACAAGACATAACTTATAAATATTACCTATATTTGTAACAATACAATAAATACTGTTAACACTTTTAATATATTTTATTGATATTTATGCATTTATTTAGAAGACTAATAGTGATATACTGTATTAATATTGTTTTTTATTGAAATGCTTTTAGAATTTATTTGCTACAATTAAAATAGCATTGCTTAGTATAATTATTTTGAAGTGGGTGGAAAATTGATATATTTAAAATATAATAAAAAAGAAAAAAATAAAAAGCACTATTTCCCTAAAATTGCGCCAACAAAACTACTTGTGCTCAGCTTTGCTGTGCTTATATTAACAGGTGCAGTTCTTTTATCTATGCCTTTTTCTTCTAGATCAGGGGAATGGACCCCGTTTATTAATGCTCTGTTTACAGCTACTTCTGCATCTTGTATAACAGGTTTAGTTGTTTATGATACCTATACCTATTGGTCAACTGCAGGGCAAATAATTATTTTAGCTTTGATTCAAGTGGGTGCTTTAGGAATTATAACTTTAGCTACATTTTTTTCAATACTACTCAGAAAAAAGGTTGGAATAAAAGGAAGAATTCTAGCACAAGAGTCAATAAACTTCTTTAGCTATTTTGATGTTCTTAAAATCATAAAGAAAATTGTAACAGTAACACTTGTATTTGAATTGATTGGTGCTTTGCTTCTTTCGTCAAGCTTTGTGCCTAAATTCGGTGCTATTGGATTTTATATGGGAGTATTTAATTCAATATCGGCCTTTTGTAATGCAGGTTTTGATATTACAAGTGCAGCTGTCAATGGTGAATACCTAAGTATGACACCATTTAATAATGATCCAATTATAATATATACACTATCTGTACTGATTATAATTGGAGGACTTGGATTTTCGGTTTGGAGAGATTTATATGAATATAAAAGAAATAAGCAATTGATGTTTCATACAAAGCTTGTACTGGCTATTACTGCATTTTTACTTGTTTCAGGTACATTGTTTTTCTTTGCAAATGAGTTTAGTAATCCCAAAACAATGGGAACTATGAGTCTGATTGAGAAAATTAATGCTTCTATTTTTCAATCAACCGCTGCAAGGACAGCTGGTTACAATTCAATAAATCTCAGCGATATGAAGGAAATGTCAAAGGTATTCACTGTTTTTCTAATGTTCGTAGGAGCAGCTCCAGGTTCAACTGGAGGAGGTATAAAGGTAACTACATTTGGTGTGCTTATTATGGCAGTATTTTCACAAGTCCGAGGTTCGGACAGTATTGTTCTGTTTAGAAATAGAATAAATCAACAAACTGTAAATAAATCGCTATCAATAGCTGGGCTAAGCATGATACTAGTAACGGTCATTGCAACAGTTATTGTTACCATGCAATCCAATTTCTCTTTTCTTGACATATTGTATGAGACAGTATCAGCCTTTGGAACAGTGGGCTTATCGTTAGGTGCTACTCCTCTGCTGAATAATATTAGTAAGGCACTTATAATTTTAACTATGTTCCTTGGCAGAGTGGGGCCATTGTCCTTTGCTATTGCTCTTACCTTAAAGCAGTCAAGAAGAACAACGGATATGGTATATCCTGAAGCCAAGATACTAGTAGGATAAGCATTATATTAGAATGGGCACATCGCGTGACTATAAATACTAATTGTAAATTGGCATGGAAATTCAAGGCCTTTTTGCGAGATGTTTTGTAGAATATACTTAGTCTTAGAATTATATAAAATTAATATATAATGCCCGTATACAGCCTATTCACAAAATGTTATAATTTATAACGCCTAGTTTCAAAATGAAATTTTTCGATTGTAGAAAAATTTTATTACATTAGCGGCGTTTCAAAGAGGCATAAGATATTTTCGCCGCCTAAAAACCAAAGCGGTATCCACCACTACTTATAGAAGTTGGGGACATTTTATTGCCTCGTTATAAATATTATTTTATGTTAAAATATCGGAGGAAAACAAGTATCAATGCACAATTTAAGTAATGAAAATATTAACTTATCACTTAATAACGAAGAGTTTTTAAAAATATATAAGCGTAACAAAAGTATGTCAATATTCACTCTTGGCTGTAAGGTAAATCAATATGAATCAGAAGCCGTAGCATCAATTTTTGAACAAAATGGATATGAGGTTGTATCCTTTGAACAGAGTTCAGATGTTTATATAATTAATACATGTACAGTTACCAGCCTTAGTGATAGAAAATCAAGACAGACAATCAGAAGGGCAAAAAAGAACAATCCTAATTCAATAATTGTGGTAATGGGCTGCTATGCTCAGACTTCTTCTAATGAGGTTCTAAAAATACCAGAAGTTAATTTGGTAATAGGCACTAAAGACAGAAACAAAATAATAGACTATATTACCAGAATTGAAGAAGGAGAATGTAAAATAAATGCAGTTGATAATATTATGTCTGCCAAAGATTTTGAAGAACTAAAAGTAAGTTCATACAAAGAGAGAACCAGAGCTTGCTTAAAAATACAGGAAGGTTGCAGTCAGTTTTGCTCATATTGCATAATACCTTATGCTAGAGGTCCAATCAGGAGCAGAAAGCCAGAAGCTATAATACAAGAGGTTAAAGAGCTATCTGAAAATGGGTTTTCTGAGATTGTACTGACAGGTATTCATCTTGCATCATATGGAAAAGATCTAAAAACTACAAGTTTGCTTGATATAATACAAAGACTGAATGTAATTGAAGGAATTAAAAGAATAAGAATAGGTTCCTTAGAGCCTACTACTATTACAGAGGAATTTGTAAATACTGCAAATAAGATGCCAAAGCTATGTCCTCATTATCACTTGTCTTTGCAAAGTGGCTGTGATAACACACTTAAAGCAATGAACAGGAAGTATACAACTAAAGAGTATAGAAATTCTGTAGAGCTCCTGAAAAAGCATATTCCTGATGTTGCTGTAACAACAGATATAATGGTCGGATTCCCAGGTGAGACAGAGAAAGACTTTGAAGCATCCTTAAATTTTGCAAAGGAAATGGGCTTTTCTAAAATACATGTTTTTAAGTATTCACCAAGGGCTGGAACACCTGCAGCAGAGTTTGAAAACCAAGTAAGTCCTCAGGAAAAAGAGAGAAGAAGTCAGCTAATGCTGGAGTTATCTAATAATCTTGAAGGACAGTATTTAGAAAAATATGTTGGTAGTGAGATGGAAGTACTTTACGAGCAGGAGTTGCATGGCAAAAAAGGCTACATGGAGGGACTAACGAAGAATTACATCAGAGTTATAGCAGAAGGTGGCATAGAGTTAAAGGGAGCAGTAAAAAACACAAAGCTGGAAAAAGTTAATGGTGAGTTATTAGAAGGTATAATTATTTAAAGAGAGCTGTTGCAAAAATAAGTTGAACACCTGTTGAACACATATAATTCAACTGGGAAAGTTGAGTTATTATCCCAACTTTATCACAGAAAAAGTTTATTAGGTGCGGGAGACTTTCAATGGCTCATTACCAAATTAATTGCATGGAATATTGGAATTTATATATTTTAGAGTGTTGCAAAAGGAAGCAGGATGTATTAGTATAGATATGTAGGATTATCCATATTTAAGAATGGAGATTTTAAGTCAGTTGTAGTAGGAAGGTGATATAATGGGTATTAATGAAACAATGATGTTCAATGTTGATAAAGAAAAGGATAACGAAGCTAAGGAAATACTAATTTCTGTTTATAGAGCGTTGAAGGAAAAAGGGTATAATCCTATTAATCAAATGGTAGGATATATATTATCAGGAGATCCTACTTACATCACAAACTATAAGAATGCAAGAAGCATTATTAGAAGGCTGGAACGGGATGAGCTTCTTGAAGAGGTTTTAAAATTCTACCTTGAGAGTAACAACAATGCTTCTGAATAAATAATTATAACACTGTAGGCATTCTCGTTATATGGGGATGCCTATTAATTTGCATGTTAGACTATGCTAGTCATGTATATCGCTGGCATGGGTAAGTTATGGAGGTAATAAATGCGAGTATTAGGTATAGACTATGGAGACTCTAGGATAGGTATTGCTGTTAGCGATCCTATGGGTTGGACAGCTCAGGGTATTGAAACGGTAAAATGCAAGGATGGACTAAAAAAAGCGCTAGCTAGGATACTAGAAATAATTGCTCAATATGAAGTGAAAGACATTGTTATTGGATACCCCTTAAATATGAATGGTACTAAGGGCCCCAGGACTGAGAGAACTGAAGAGTTTATTAATAAACTTCTAGGGTTTGGAGATTTTAACATCATTAAATGGGATGAGAG
>JAEZIB010000192.1 GCA_023416275.1 Bacillota bacterium
TGCTACGAAACCTTAATTAAAGCGCCTGCCGCACAATTAAATTTAGTACAGTGTGCTGGTTCAATGACTTATCTGGCGAAAAAAATGGAAGAGGAAATGGGAATACCTTTCGTTAAGGTCAGCTTCTTTGGTGTAGAAGATACCTCTGCATCCTTGATACGTATAGCGGAGGCCATTGGCACTGAGGAAAGTATTGAAAAGGCTAAGCTGTTTACTAGCATTGAAACAAATAAACTGAAAAGTTTTTTAGATAAATACAGGAAAAAATTTGAAGGAAAAAAAGCTGCGATTTATGTTGGAGGAGGCTTTAAGGCCATCTCTCTTATTAGACAGTTTATAGAAATGGGGATTGAAACAGTAGTTGTTGGAACCCAAACAGGGAAAAAAGAAGATTATGAGTTAATTGCAAGCTTGGTTGGAGAGAATACGGTAATTTTAGATGATACTAATCCGGCTGAGTTGGAAACCTTTATGAAGGCAAAGGGCGCAGATATATTGGTGGGTGGAGTTAAAGAGAGGCCTTTAGCATATAAGCTTGGAATTGCTTTTTGTGATCATAATCACGAAAGAAAGCATGCACTTGCAGGATATGATGGAGTAATAAACTTTACAAAGGAAATCAATCTCTCTTTAAACAGTCCGGTATGGGAGCATGTGAAAGCTCAAAAATAATGACAAGTCGAAGTCGAATGTACAGGCATACTGTGAACACTATGTGTATAGTTTGGCATTAAATATAAAATAATGTCAGACAAAACATAGGGAGTGTAATCCTATAATGGTTGCAGAAAAAATGTTTGTGCTCATATTAGGCGTGGGAGGTTAACATGAGTAAAAATTTAGTTAATTTAAGTGTAAATCCCTGTAAAATGTGTATGCCAATGGGGATAGTAAGTGCTTTTTATGGTATAAAGAATTGCATGTCAATACTTCACGGCTCACAGGGCTGCAGCACATATATTAGACGTCACATGGCAACACACTATAATGAGCCTGTGGATATTGCTTCATCATCCTTGACAGAGAATGGTACTGTTTTTGGTGGTGAGAATAATCTAATAAAAGGTTTAGAAAATTTGATTGAATTATATAATCCTGAAGTAATTGGAATAGCAACTACTTGCCTTGCAGAAACAATTGGTGAGGATGTGCCGAGAATACTTAATAATTATAATAGGCTCCATCCTGACAACAATGTAAAATTTATACCAGTAGTTTCTATGGGCTATTCGGAAACACAGTATGAAGGATTTTTTATAGCACTGAGAGCTATTATAGAGAATGTGGAAATGATGCCGGAGAAAAATAGCAAGGTGAATATTATTACAGGAATGATATCTCCTGCTGACACAAGATATCTAAAAGCTTTGCTGGATTCAATGAAGCTTGATTACATATTGCTCCCTGATATTTCAGACAATTTGGATGGTCAGCATACAGACTTCTATAATAGATTGCCGGAGGGTGGAACATCCCTTGAAGATATTTCGTTGATGGGTGGAGCAAAGCTTACAATTGAGTTATCTACCTTCACAAGTAAGCATAATTCTCCAGCACAGTATTTATATGAGGCTTATGGGGTACCTTTTGTTAGATGCAATTTACCAGTTGGACTACGTGATACTGATGCTTTAATAGATGTGCTGGAAAAGGCAGGTGGAGTAAAAACAGAGGGGCTAATTAAAGAACGTGGCAGATATACAGATGCTATGATTGATTCGCACAAATATAATGCTGAGGGGAAAGCTGTTATTTTTGGAGAACCTGATTTTGTATATTCGACAACCCGTCTATGTGTTGAAAATGGCATTATGCCGGTTCTAGTAGCAACAGGAGCAAAGTGCAGTAATTTAAGAGAGTTGTTGGAACCAGAAATACAATCTATTGCAGACTTTCTCTTTTTAGATAAATTTGAAATTTTAGATAATTGTGATTTTGATACAATTGAAAAATACATAGTTGAACTAGAAGCCAATTTAATGATAGGCAGTTCAGATGGTAGAAGACTTGAAGAAAAGCTAAAGATTCCGCTTGTCAGGTGTGCGTTTCCAATACATGATCAGGTTGGAGGACAACGTGTAAGAACACTGGGTTATGATGGATCACTTGTATTACTGGATAGGTTGACAAATAGCTTGCTAAGCCAAAAGGAACACAGTTTTAGAGGCAAAATGTATGAGAATTACTATACAGAGGAAAAGCAGAATACTTTCGGTGAAGCAAAGAAAAATAATGATGAAAGGGATGTAGTGATTATGAATAAAGTAGATAATAGAGCTGCTAATGAAAAAAAGACACAAACACATCCTTGTTTTAATGGCTGTGGCAGCGAATATGCAAGAATGCATCTGCCTATAGCACCAAAATGTAATATCCAATGCAATTATTGTGTCAGAAAGTACGACTGCCCTAATGAGAGCAGGCCAGGAGTTACGACAGAAGTTTTGTCACCAGAGGAAGCATGTGAAAAGTACAAGATGGTAAAGGAAAAGCTGCCTAACCTAAAGGTGGTTGGAATTGCAGGCCCGGGGGACTCGTTAGCTGATTTTGAAAACACAAAGAAAACCTTGAGCTTAATAAGAGAACAGGACCCATCGGTTACTTTCTGCTTATCAACAAATGGGCTTTTACTTCCTCTTTATGCTGATGAATTAGTAGGGCTAGGGGTATCACATGTTACAGTAACTATGAATTCAGTAAACACAACAATTGGAGCAAAAATATATAAGCATGTTGATTATATGGGGCATAGATACTTTGGCGAAGTTGGAGCAGCTATTCTCATGGCAAATCAGTTGGCGGGAATTAAAAGATTGACTTCACTGGGAGTTATATGCAAGGTAAATATAGTAATGCTAAAGGGAATTAATGAGTATCATATCCCTGTTGTTGTGGAAAAGGCAAAAGAGCTAGGCTGTGAAATTACGAATATTATGCAATTAATTCCTGTGGCAGGAAGTGAATTTGAAAATATTCCATTAGTAAGTAATAGAGAAATAATGAGTATGAGAAAACGCTGTGAGTCTACTTTAAAACAAATGTACCATTGCCATCAATGTAGAGCTGATGCAATTGGAACACTGGACAACGATCAATCTATTAACTTTAGAGGATGCTCTGGGAATAAAAATAAAGGTTCGCAGGAACCAACAGAAGAAAATACCTTATTATTTGCAGTTTCTTCGAAAAGTGGAATTTTGGTAGACCAGCATTTCGGTCACGCAAGTGACTTTTATATATATGAGTACAAGAACAAGAGCATACGATTTAAAGAAAGGAGAAGTGTCACTAAGTACTGTGAAGGCTCTGAAGGCTGTGATGGTATGGGTGGATCGAATAAGGAAGGTAAAATGGAAGCTATTCTTGAGACAGTAAAGGATTGCAATGGAGTTTTAGCGATGAGAATAGGAGAAGCACCTAAGCAAAAATTAAAGGAACAGTCTATAGAGGCCTTCACTACTTATGACAGAATTGAGGAAGCCGTTAAACTGGCAGCTGAAAAACTGTGTGTATAAGTAATTGTGTTGATAAGCTTTCAATAGCCCCGGGAAAATAGTTATCCAGAGTAGTAGCTCTGTTTTATCCCACACATATAGAAGTGGAGATATTAGAGGTAGTAGACATAGGAAAAATCTAAATTTAAAGGAGAGTTAAATTATGGTGAGCCCAAAATATCATGTATTCGTATGTACAAGTGGTAGAATAAATGGAACCCAAAAGGGATTTTGTCATTCTAAGGGAAGCGTAGATTTAGTACAAAGGTTTATGGAGGAAATTGATGATAAAGATTTGACCAGTGAGGTTATGGTGACTAATACAGGTTGCTTTGGAATCTGTGACAAAGGTCCGATTGTTGTTATTTATCCGGAGGGTACATGGTATGGAAATGTATCTGAGGATGATATTGAAACTATAGTAGAAAAACATTTAGTTGGAGGGGAAAAGGTAAAGGAGTTACTTATCTGAGTAATTCTAAAGTATCCATGGTGGTATACCTCTGAAAAGCTTGAAAAATAAGATGGTGCAAACATGGAGCATTTTCAAGCCCCAAAAACTACAAGTGGTTTTTGCCAGTGTGGAAGTAGCTTTAAAGAAACTGCGTACCGCCACGTTGCTTTACTATAAATTTTGTGCCCAAACTGGGCGTGGAGGTCATCAGCTCGAAAATAAAGTTTGTGAAAACATGGTTCCTTTTCGAGCTTCAAAAACCACAAGTGGTTTTTGCCAGTATGGAAGTAGCATTAAAGAAACTGCGTACCGCTACATTGCTTTACTATAAATTTTGTACCCAAATTGGACGTGGGGGTTAGTATGATTAAAATTACAGATGTTACTCTATGTTCTCTGGACAATGAGGCTGCTCAAAATGATAAGGTTATAGAGTTATACCACTTGTTGTGTAAGACAGGTGTAAATTTTATAGAAATTGATGTGCCTCTATTTCAAAGGTTTAAAGATGAAGTAGATAAAAACATGACTATTTTGAGAGTTCAGGATCCTACAGAAATAAAGAATTATCCGGGTTTTAAAAAATATATATGTAGACATAGTGGATTCTTTACACAATTGGATACTATTTCTGAAATTCAAATAAATGATGCCAGAGAAATTAACCTTATGAGCAAATTTTCTGAATATAACAACATTAGAATTGTTGGACTAGATGATTTAATGCAGCATGATTATTTATCTGCTTTCAATAAAATAAAAAAGTTGAAATTCGAAATGCTTGAGTTATGTCCCCAAAATAGCTGCTATTGTGCTAGTGCTCTGGCTATTGAATGGATACTAAATGGTGGAAATAATATTGCAGTAAGTTTTGCTGGAAGCGGAGGTTTTGCTGCATTAGAAGAAGTGATAATGGCACTTCGTATTACTAAACGCCATAAGCCTAATTTAGATTTATCAGTTTTTGTACAAATAAAAAACTTATATGAACAAATAACGGGTAGAAAAATTTCTAAAAATAAGGCTATAATAGGAAGTAGTATTTTTGAGGTTGAATCGGGAATTCATGTTGACGGTATATATAAAAATGGTTCAAACTATGAACCCTTTGAGCCATCAGTTGTCGGGATGAACAGAAAAATTGTTGTTGGAAAACATTCAGGTAGTACTGCAATTGAAATAAAACTAAAAGAGTACAATTTAGTATTTCCACAAAATATGATTGCAGAACTATTAGATACTGTACAGCAAGAGAGTATCCGTTTAAAAAGAAGTATATCTGACCAGGAATTTGTGACAATCGCAGAGAATTTTAATAAACTCAAACTTCGCAGTTGAATATAACCAATAGACTTTTTATGTGCGAAGTTCGAGTCAATAAATACATTTTGCGGAGGTTGGACTCGCTATGAAGGAAAAAAAATATCTGATAGATACAACCCTTCGTGACGGAGAACAAAGCCCAGGCTTTGCATTTAACATAGATGAAAAAGTAATACTTGCTCAGCTAATGGAAAAAGCGGGTATATATCAAATTGAGGCTGGAGTTCCGGCAATGGGAAAGTATGAGAAAGCTGCCATTTGCAAAATTATCGATAATAGAAAAAACGTAAAAATATCAACTTGGAATAGAATGAAAAAAGAGGATATAGAGCATTCCTTTGATTGTTGCCCCGATATTATTCATATAAGTGCTCCAATATCCTATGTACATATTTATTCTAAGCTTAAAAAAAACAAGATTTGGCTGCAAAATAATTTACAGGAGTGCGTTAGTTGCGCAATGGATAAAGGTTATACAGTTACTGTAGGACTAGAGGATGCTTCACGGGCAGATATTACATTTATTATTAGTATTGCTAATCTATTAAAGGATATGGGAGTTGCAAGCATCCGATTTGCTGATACAGTGGGGGTTTTGACACCGTCAAGGACATATCAAACTATCCGTGACATTATTAGAAATACAGGTATTTCAGTAGGTATACATGCACACAATGATTTGGGAATGGCAGTGGCAAATTCATTAGAAGCTGCAAAGGCAGGAGCAGATTTTATAGATACAACTCTTTTTGGAATAGGTGAACGTGCTGGGAATTGTGATATAAGTCAGTTTGTATGGGCAGCAGATAAGCTTTTTGATATAAAACCTAGTTATTCCTCTGTTAATGATTTAAAAGAGAGTGCTAGAGAGATTTTATTTAAGGAAAAGTAGTAAAATATTAAGAAGTGGAGACGGGGTGTATTTTATGATAGCACTGAGAAAAAACTTTATTATATTAATAATTATAAGCTTTTTGTTACAAGTAGGTTGTGGTGCAGTAACTTCACCTGCACAAGATTCTTCCACTGATACAAAAGCTGCAACAACAGAAGTATCGGAGGCTAATTCCGGCAGCACTGCAGAAAAAACAGAACTTTTTCTAGCAGCGGCAGCAAGCTTAACAGATGTAGCAACTGAAATCATAGAACTTTATAAAAGCGTTAAGCCAAATGTTATTATCACCTGTTCCTTTAGTTCTGCAGGAACTCTACAAACGCAGATTGAACAGGGGGCACCGGTAGATATTTTTATATCAGCAGCAAAAAAACAGGTGACTGCCCTTGAAGAAAAGGGTTTTGTTAAAGAAGGTTCAAAGAAAGAACTCCTTATAAACAAAGTTGTATTAATAACACCTGCTGATAGTAAAAAGAATATTACAGGATTTGAGGATCTTGCAACTGACAAGGTCTCAACGATAGCTTTAGGAGAACCTAGTGGTGTTCCGGTTGGACAGTATTCAGAAGAAATATTCTCTTATCTTAAAATACTAGATAAGGTAAAACCAAAAGCAAACTATGGTAGTGATGTAAGACAAGTTCTTACATGGGTAGAAAATGGAGATGTTGATTGTGGAGTAGTTTATGCAACCGATGCCGCTTTATCTGATAAAATTAAGTTAGTATGTGAAGCTCCAAAGAACAGTCATAAACCTGTTATATATCCTGCTGTCGTTCTAAAAAACAGTAAGCATACTGCAGAGGCTGAAGAATTTTTAAATTATTTATCCACATCAGAAATTGAGAATGTATTTAAAAAATACGGCTTTGAAGTTAACAAATAAAAATGGGGCTGCTTATACAGTGTCTGCTGCTAATAATACTTCATGTTTCAGATCGAATATAGCAACACTAAGAGTTCTGTTTATAGATAGAAGGTAGAACCTATGGATTTATCGCCACTTTATGTATCACTTAAAGTAGCATTTACTGCTACAATAGTTACAGTTTTTTTGGGAATTTTGGCAGCTTGGTATGTTTTTAGGGCTAAGAGGTTAAAGGGTCTGATTGATGGAGTATTTACTTTACCAATGGTTTTACCTCCTACAGTGGTCGGATTTTTTCTGCTTATTATTTTTGGGAAAAATAGTTTGCTGGGTAGTTTTTTATTGCAGTTTAATATTAGTATTGTATTTACATGGATTGGAGCAGTAATTGCATCAATAGTAGTAGCCTTTCCTTTGATGTATAGGACTGTAAGAGGTGCTTTTGAACAATTTGACACAAACATGATTTACGCTGCAAGGACTCTTGGCATATCAGAATTTAGATTGTTTTATAAAATTATAATCCCCAATGTGCTGCCAAGTATAGTAGCAGGAACTGTGCTTTCCTTTGCCAGAGCGCTAGGTGAATTTGGTGCAACGATAATGCTTGCTGGCAATATTCCAGGCAGAACACAGACCATGGCTATATCTATATATACGGCAGTACAGGCCGGAGACAGAGCAAAAGCATATACTTGGGTTTTAATTATTTGTATAATGTCCTTTACCTCAATAATTCTTATAAATTTCTGGAATAGTCTTCAAAGTAAGGGAACAGCAAAAAGAGGTGATATTTGATGTCACTATACGTTAATATTAAAAAGGTTATGGATAATAATTTTACACTTGACGTTGAATTTTCTGCACATAATGAAATAACTGCTCTACTAGGTGCCTCGGGTTGTGGAAAGAGCATGACCCTAAAATGTATCGCAGGCATAGAAGAGCCTGATGAAGGTACTATTGTTTTAGATGGCAGAGTTTTATTTGATTCAGAAAAGAAAATTAACTTATCTCCACAGAAAAGAAAAGTGGGATATTTATTTCAAAATTATGCACTGTTTCCAAATATGACGGTAGAAGAAAACATTGGAATTGGCGTTTCTGCAAGTAAGGAGGAGCGTAAAAGGGTTGTAAGAGAAAAAATTAAATCATTTTATTTGGAGGGTTTAGAAAAGAAACGACCCCATCAGCTTTCAGGCGGTCAGCAGCAAAGAGTAGCGCTTGCAAGAATTATGGCATCAGAACCGGATATTATTATGCTGGACGAACCCTTTTGTGCTCTTGATAGCTATTTAAAATGGCAGCTTGAACAGAAAATAATAGATTCGCTATCCAGTTTTCAAGGTACAGTTCTTTTTGTATCACATAATAGAAATGAAGTTTACCGTTTTGCAAACACTATTGCTGTTATTTCAGATGGAAAGGTTGAGGTTGTAAGCGAAAAAGGAAGCTTGTTTACTGCGCCGAAAAAACTATCGGCTGCACTTTTAACTGGCTGTAAAAATATATCAAGAGCTGAAAGACTTTCAGATTATACTTTGAAGGCAATTGACTGGAATTTGATTCTGCATACGGGTAGTTTAATATCTGAGGACATAAAGTATGTAGGTATAAGAGCTCATTATTTAGAATATACCGAAAAAGATGATTCACATAATGTTATGAATTGTGAAGTAGTTAAAGTAATTGAAAATCCGTTTTCCTATATTATTATGTTAAAAAACAAAGACAGCAAAAATGGTGATGAAAATTCACTAATAAGATGGGAGACTGATAAACATATTTGGAGAGAAATTTCCAAAAAAGGCATTCCTATAAAAATGATTTTCAAAGAAGAAGCTTTATTGTTACTTGTATAAAACCATATAGAACTCAATTATCCCCAATATAATGAGTCTATTGATTATTAAAATTATAAATAGTTTGTTTCCAAAATAATTGCATGAAATTAGTAATGGGTAAGCTATTGACCTACTAATTCATGCAATTATTCTATCACTCATATTATTTCTCAGCGGCTTCTTGGCTTTTAATCTCACTAATATACTTCAACAATGTCTTTTTGTCAGTCTTTCCAGATATATACTTATATAATGTGCCGTCCTTATTAATAAAAAAGGTAGTTGGGAAACCTGAGATACCATAGGTTTGAGTAACTGTACCATCTTGATCTAATAAGACCTTTAAATCTATATTGCTTGAAGTTAGATACTCCTTAACCTTTTCAGGTGATTCCTGAGAATTGATAGCTAATATAACAACTTCGTCTTCTTTTTCCAATTCTTTATTTAGCTCGTTGAAATCAGGCATTTCAAGTAGACAGTATTGGCACCAGACTGCCCAGAAGTTGAGAATTACAATCTTTCCTTTATAGTCTGATAGCTTTACATCATTACCATTTAAATCTTTAAGAGTAAAGTCTGGGGCTACAGGGTTAGTGTTTTGTGTTGATTGGCTTATTGCTTGGGTTTGCTGTGCTGGGGGCTGAATTATTTGTGGTTGCCTTTTTGAATAGAGGATATATGCTGCTACCATAACAGCACAAATTGCAACCACCCATATAATAATATTAATCTTCTTCTGCATATCGATATTCCTCCTTGTATTGTATTTAGGTTTGCTGAATCATAAAAAAACATGTGCTAAAGAGCCTTTAAATTAATTTTAGCGTACATAAAATCTAATACTCCCAACTTCCCATTGATAACTCTCCTATATCTACAATTTTAAGTGGGAAAGTAGAGTTGAATATTACTAAAGAAAAGATTAAGCAAAAAAGCTCAAATACTTTAGGTTACCTGTAAAAACTAGTATGCCAGCAATAATCAACAGAATACCTGATATAATGCTTATTGTTCTAGTATGCTTCTGTATTTGACTAAAAGCACCCTTTACCTTTTCAAATAAAACTGATGTCAGAATAAATGGAATGCCAAGACCTATAGAGTAAATGAATAGTAAAAGCATTCCTTGAAAAATAGTTTTTGAATTACTGGCAAGTGCGAGAGCAGAACCTAAAAATGCACCTAAGCAAGGTGTCCAGCCAAAACTAAAAACCATACCGAATACAATTGAACTTAAAAATCTAAGGTTATCAAATTTGAAATCAAATCTTTTCTCTCTGTTTAAAAAATTTATCTTTAGTATTCCTGCAAAATTAAGACCAAATATAATCATTACTATTCCGCTTATTTTTTCAAGCAGGCTTCTATGATTTGCCAAAAAGTGACCAAAGGATGTAACGGTAGCACCTAAAGCAGTGAATACTATTGTAAATCCTATTACAAATCCAATGGAATTTATAAGTAACTTGTTTTTATTAGAAGGTGTAGATTTTTCGTTTTTTTGAGATTCTCCTGCTAAATATACAAAGTAAATTGGAAGCATCGGTAGTATACAAGGTGAAATAAAGGTTAGTATACCTTCTATAAATGTCATGAAATAAGATATGTTTGACAACGCAATACCTCCTGATAAAAGCTTTTTATATATGTACTAAAAATTAATTATTTTAAACTACAAATTGTTAAATCCATACGTGATTACGTTGATAAAGTGCAGAGCATAGACATAATTAATATACCCATAATTTATATAAGCAAACAGTCTTATTCAACTTTCGTACAGTTTAACTGTGTACAAAGAACGTAGCAATGGTTAAATATTGAATACATGGCACGAGCTGTTATCAATAGCTAATTCATTCTATTATGTTTAGTTCAACTATAAAAATTAAATATATTTAACGCTTAAAATTTTCAAATGCACAAGATGAGATTCTAAATTAAAAAGTTTTGTAACTTTATAATTTATCATAAAGTTACAAAGTTATACATTTTTTGTGTTTAAATATATCTGGATGAGGTATATAATAATCGATTAATTTTTTAAAATGATTATAAACCGTATAAAGGGAGGTAATGTGCATGTCAGTCAAAGTATATTCTACTCCGTCCTGTCCTTGGTGCACGGCAGCAAAGAATTATCTAAAATCAAAAAACATTTCATTTAAGGAAGTAGATGTAGCAGTTAGTAGAAAAGCAGCGCTTGAAATGATACGTAAATCAGGTCAGCGTAGTGTTCCGGTAATTGATATCAATGGTAACATAATCGTAGGTTTCGACCAGTCAAGTATTGATAAGTTACTGAGTGCATGATGTTAAAAAACAAGCATCAAAAGTGTACATGTCAGTTCTTAAATTCTATGTGTCAAAAAAGTGGTGCTAAATCCTGAATAATTATTATTTTTCGGTTTCTAAGAATATAGGAATTTATATGTTGAAAAGGTTTTCATAGTACTGGCCTTGAAGGCTTACAAAAAAATTACACAAATAAATTCCTATATTCTGAGATTGAAAAGGTCATTTGCTTATTGCTTTTAAAAGGCTTAAATAATATTTTAACTAGAAGTTAGATGATTAGTATTATAGTATGGAAGGCAAATGGTAACAGTAGTACCCTCATTAATATTGCTGTGCAAAGACACATTTCCGCCATGAAGTTGAACTAGGTGCTTGGCAATTGCTAGTCCCAGTCCCGCTCCACTGCTTTTGCGGGATTTGTCTGATTTGTAAAAACGATCCCATATATAGGGAAGCTCTTCTGCTGGTATACCGTATCCTTGATCCGTTATAGATATTTCAAATTCATTAGCGGTTATATTTATAGTAATAGTTATTTTCGTATAATTTGGTGAATATTTTATCGAATTGTCAATAAAGATTACAAATAATTGTCTGAGCCTATCATAATCACCTATAACAGGTGGTACATTTTCGGGTTTTATAAATTCAATAGCTATAGATTTTTTGTTTGCTATTGCTTGTATGCCGGTAATAATATCTATTAACAGATTTGGAATATGCACCTGTTCTTTAATGATAGAAATCTTACCTGATTGGAGGCGTGAAAGTTCTAACAGATCACCTACAAGTCTTTCTAAACTTCGGGTTTCTGACAGCATCCTTTGGTGATATCTTGAAATATCCTCTTGTTTGTCTATAGTTCCATCCAAAAGAGCTTCGAGAGAACCCTTAATTACTGTAAGTGGTGTCCGAAATTCGTGGGAGACATTTGCAATAAAATCCTTTCTTAGCTGATCCAGGCGTTCACTTTCGCTGATGTCTTGTACTAGGGCAACGCTCCCTGTGACATTACCGCTATTGTCTATAATGGGTGATAAAGTAAATTTGAGTTTTTTATTTTTCCAGTTCTTTATTGCTTGTATAGATTTTTTTTCATTAATGGCTAATTTGAGAGAAAGGTCAATTCCGATATCTTTGAAGTCCTTTATCAATAAATCATTTGGATAGGTAATAGGCTGATTCATTATATCTGACAGTGCAGTATTATAACTTAATGGATTTAATTCTAAATCAAAGGCTACAATACCTTCTGTAATACTGGAAATTATATCACTTAATTTGCCTTTTTCTTGAAAGAGCTGGTCAATGGTGTAACCAAGCTTTGATGCTAACTGATCTAGAGAATAACTTAACTGACCTAATTCGTCTTTACGATTAACTCCTGTTCTAGCAGAATAGTTACCTTTTGCCATTTCTAATGCAGTATAATTCATAGCCTTTAGTGGCCTCGTAAAAAGAAGAGAATAGGAAATACCTAAAGCTATAGCAAGCAACAAGGCTATCACGATACTTAGCATTAATATACTTATAGCCTTGTTAAGGGTTGAACTAATTCCGGTAATTGGAGCATGCAAAAAAACAGCACCAATGATATTCTTTTCAGAATCATATATTGGGACTCCAATTGTCAGAGTAGTTTCTTGATATTCACTGCTAAAATTTTTACTAATTGATTCTTTTCCAGCTATAACTTCTTGGAGTATATTTTTGGCTTCAGCAGGCAGTGGGTCTGAATTTGATTTTTGCCCCATACCCATACCATATAATACAGCCGGGGTGCCATTATCATCGGTAATCCAAACCTTAGATTCAGTAAGCGTGTTGAGAAAACGCACAAAGCCGCCAAAGCCCATCATATGTCCGTTACTTTGAGTGTTTTCTGAGATGACCTCAGATATATTGTATGCTTGTTCAAGCATAATTTTTTCTTTATTGTCAAAGGTGTACTGTCTAAACATCTGAATAAAAAATACTCCTATTGTAAGCATTGACAGCAATACAATTACAGCAAAGCCTGCTGTCAACTTAAAGGCAATTTTTTTGTTAAACATAGTGAATCCATACACTAATTTGTTAAATCTCAGTATTAGTTATGGGTTTGTCCCCCCTTTGTCCCAATTTGTAAGAAATTACGTTATTTACATTTCCTATCAGTGGGGTTTATGTTTTGTCAGCTCTCACTTCAAATTTGTATCCTACACCCCATATAGTCTTGATGTCCCAACTTAAAGTATCAGTTATTCCAATTTTAGCTCTAAGTCTTTTAATATGCGTGTCTACAGTACGTGCATCACCAAAATATTCGTAGCCCCATACACTATTTAAAAGGTTGTCCCGTGAAAAAACTTTTCCAGGATTACTAGCTAAAAGCCATAATATTTCTATTTCTTTTTTGGTAAGTGAGATGGAATTCTGATTGATTTTAACTTCATAATCGGCAATGTTTATTTCCAGATTAGGATAAGTAATAATGTCCTTTTTTTGTTCATCTGGAATGTCAACTCTCCTTAAAATTGCTCGTATTCTTGCCATGACTTCAGCGGGGCTGAAGGGTTTTACGATGTAGTCGTCTGCACCGATATCAAGACCCATTATGCGGTCAGCATCTTCACCTTTAGCAGTAATCATTATAATAGGAACGTTTGAACTTTTTCGAATTTGACGGCACACTTCAAAACCATCTTTTTTTGGCATCATAACATCAAGTAATATTAAAATCGGAGAATGCTCTTCGAATATTTTTAAGGCAGCATTTCCATCGTGTGCAAGAATAGGGGTAAAGCCTTCTTTTATAACATAAGTCTTTAATATGTCCAGAATTCCATCATTATCATCTGCAATAAGAATATATTTTTCCATAAACCTCCTGCGCCCACTCTGGGCAAAATATGGTTAAGACTTCAGTGAGAACTTCTGCTTAGCAGAGGTACGCTAGTAATTTTAGAAGTTATATCTAAATCCTTTCAAGCTAACCTCCACGACGACTTACGGCCCAAAAAGGTGAAACTATCGAGGCGTTACGCAATTTTTGTATCGCTAAAAACTACAAAAAGCTGCTCGCTGCTTTTTGATATACGAAGAGAGCGATGGATGCACGAAATGTAAACTTGGCATTTTTTAGCTTTACCTGTATTTCGGCAATTATTCCAATCAAGCTTAGTCATTAATTTTTCAAAATGTCACAGTTGATTCGAACTTTTGTCAAAGTTTTGCCACAAATGCTTCTTATAATAAAAGCATAAAGTAACAACAAACAAAATAAAAAAAGGAGCGTGTGTTTTTATGAAAAATATTAAAAGGCTTATTGCAGTAGTAGTATCAGTATGTGTAGTAAGTGCAGCCGGAATAGTGTATGCTGCAGAAATCAAAACTCCTGCAGAAATTGCAGCTGCAGTAACAGGCAAAAGTGTTACTGATATAGCTGAGGAGAGAGCAGAAGGAAAAACTTATGGAGCTATAGCAGATGAAGCAGGGAAATTGGATGAATTTAAATCTCAAATGCTTGAACAGAAAAAAGCTCTATTAGATCAAAAAGTGAAAGATGGAGAAATTACTCAGCAGCAAGCAGATGAAATTTACAATACTATTAAAAATAATCAGTTATTGTGTGATGGTACTGGAAATGGAAAGCTAGGTAAGCAAAATGGAATGGGATGTGGAAATGGCCAAGGAATGGGAAGTAGAAGAGGTCAGGGTCAAGGTATGATATGTGGTGCCATTAACAAATAAATTGGGATGGTGCGGAATATTTAAAGTTTGGCTTATATAGACAAATGCTATAGCTCCCATAAGCAAATACAGAGCTAATGGGGGCTATAGCAAGAAATTGCTTCGCAAAGCTAGCTTGAATAATACGAAGTTTGCATATCCTCCATTCATTGTTCTCCTCTCATATCAAAAAGCTGAGAGCAGCTGTTTGTGGAGTTGTGTATTCTAGCAATGACCATACACAGTTTGATATTATTTGAACTCTTAGACTAATATTCAACGGCTTCCTTCAAAAATGAGTTTTCAATACTGTAGACTAAATTTTGCTGATTAAAGCTCTGCAGACTATGAACATATTTTTCAGACATAATTCCTGCCACTGCACCATCAGCAGCAGCTGTAACCACTTGTCTAACTAGCTTTGTCCGTATGTCTCCTGCGGCAAAAACCCCAGGTAAATTTGTTTTTGTATCCTCTGATGCAACAATATAGCCGGCTTTATTTGTTCTTACCTGTCCCGAGAACATATGGGTAAGAGGCGCTGTTCCAATTTGTACAAAAGCGCCTTCTGTGGGGAAATCAGTTAATTCACCTGTTTTTATATTTTCTAATATTACACTTGTCAGTAATTTACCAGAACCTATAATCTTTTTAACTACAGTATTTGTTATGAAATTAATTTTCTTATTACCTTGAGCATCAGAAAGAGTTGCCCTTGTCGCTTTAAACTTATTTGATTGGTTAATTATAGTTACATGGCTTGCAAATTTAGTTAGAAATATAGCCTCTTCTATGGCTGAACTCTCACTACCAACAACTATTATGTTTCGGTTTTGGTACATTGCACCATCACAGGTTGCACAATAATGGACTCCTCTTCCTTTAAAGTAATCTGCTCCTTCCGCCTTTAATAGTTTTGGCTGAGCGCCTGAGGCAATGATTACAGCCTTTGAATAAAAGTCAGTATCCTCTGTAAGGATGTGTTTAATATTTCCAGTCAATTCAACTTTAAATATTTCCTTCAAGTCTTCGATTATTGTACCAAATGAAAGAGCTTGATTTCTCATGTTTTCAATTAATTCTTTACCTTTTATGACACCTGGAGTACCTGGATAATTTGCCACGTGATATGTGGAGCCTGTTTTACCGCCGAGAATACTTTCATCAATTACAACGGTTTTCATTTTTGATCTAGAGGCATATATGGCAGAAGAAAGACCTGCTACTCCAGCTCCTATAACAATTACATCACAGTCAACACGCTTTGATGTAACTTTGGGAGCATAATCGCCAAGTAGTTCTTCAATAGCTTTTCTCATCTGAGATTTATTTATAAAACCATTAAGCCTTTGTCCTACTTCCTTACCATTTTTGTAAAATAGAACTGTGGGACTGCTGGTGACGTTTATACTATTGGTAAAGGCTTTATTGGCTTGACCTAGAATTTTAATAAACTTTATTTGATCGCCATATTTTTCAGCCATTCTTTCATAGATAGGATTTAAAATCTCACACGGAGGACATTCATAAGAATAAAAGTCTATAATAACTGGGATTTTACTATTTAAAACAACATTTTCAAAATCTCCGCTATTAATGTATTCTATTTTTTTACTCATATTATCAATTCCTTTCGATTTTAAAGGTTTAATACTTAATGAAAAATGTAATCGCCTAATATAGCCTTTATTCTTTCCATTGTACATACATGAATATTCATGCTTCAATCTATGAGAAACATTTTGAAAAGCTTCACTAAAGTACATAATTTGACTTAAAACTCATATTTGATTTGTTTGGGCTTTTTAAAATATATATTGTACTTAGTAAATTAGTTTTGCTTACTTTTATTTAAAATATATGATAAAATAAAAGTATGAAACAACGTGTGGTTTTGATAAACGTAATTCCGGTTGTCAAAGCTACACGTTATTTTTGTAAAAGATCAAAGGTTTAAATTAATTTGCATTTAAAATGTGGAATCACATAAAAATCGAATGAAAACTTGAATTAAGAAGATACAAACACAAAATAATTAATAAGAAGATTGGGGATGTTAGAAAAAATTATGTATCAGATTGGCGATTTGATTATTTACGGAAGCTATGGAGCTTGTAGAGTAGAAGCAATAGGGACACCTGATATTTCTGGACTAGATGAAACCAGAATATATTATACACTTTGTCCATTTTATCAAAATGGAAAGGTATTTACACCCATTGATACAAGCGTGTTTATGAGGCCAATTATTACATATGAAAAAGCACAACAGCTTATAGACATTATTCCAAGCATTAGAACAGAGTCTAATATTTCAAACAATTCAAAATTAGTTGAAGTACAATATCAGGAATCTATGCAGTCCCATGAATGTAGCGATTTAATCAAAGTTATTAAGACTGTTTATACTAAGAGGGTGATTGCAGTGGAACAGGGGAAAAAACTTGGGCAGATAGATGAGCGTTATATGAAAAAAGCCGAAGATTTGCTTTATGGTGAGTTAGCAGTAGCTTTAGGCATACCAAGGGATGATGTGAAAAGCTATATAGAAGAAAGAGTTGATAAGGCGAATAACGGGTTGGCAATAAATAGCTAGTTACCATAACAGATTAATATAACCACATTAAAAACAGTAAATCATTTTTTATATGATTTGCTGTTTTTGCTTTTAAACATAAAACTTTTGTAAAATAAATATCACAAAAATGTAAAAGTTAGCAAAATTAAGCTTAAATAACAATAATTAAAGGAAATAGAAGGAAAAAATAGGTATAAAATCATATAATGCTCAAAATAAACATTATGAAGATTGTTTTTATATATTAAAAACCTTACAATGACTTTAAATATTTCATGCATGTTTGAGAACTAATTACAACAAAAATAAAATGTAGGGACAAAATTGCTTTAAGTGTTATCAATATAATATTTAAGGATTAGCTTTAGGTTAAAAGTGCATAAAAATATTCAAAATCTAATTACATAAGGAGCAAAAACAAATGAAAGCTAAAAAGCTACTATGTTCTGCATTATTATCAGTAGGAATCTTTGCAAGTAGTTTAACACCAGCACTTGCATCACAAAGTACTGATAGCGGTATTAAAGGCAGTATATCTTCGTCGTTTGATATACAAAAAGAGGATAGCTTCTCGCCCAAGATTTCTGCAATTGATGATATAATTCATCCTACATTTATTTCAGGAGAATTAACTGAGAAGTCTGACCAATCGCCAGAAAAAATAGTTGAGAAATATTATGGTAAAAATTTATCCTCCGATACAAGCAACGAGATAGCAATGCAATTTAAATTGGATAAGCCAGTTAAAAAGGATAAGCAATTCAAGAAAACTGAGCAATATAAGAACAAAAGAGGTAAAACCATTATAAAAACAACACAGACCTACAATGGTGTTCCTGTTTTTGGTACTAATCAAAGCTATATTGTTAATAGTGATGGCGTAATCGAATGTGTAATAGGAAGTACAGTTGAAGACATAGAAAGCAAAGTGACTTCATCTGAAAGCTCAATACATACTACGCAGCAGGATGCTTTAAATGCAGTAGAAAAGAATTTAGGGTTTAAACCTGAATATGTAGAAAATCCTAAGTTTGATATGGTACTTTATCCTGTTGGTGATAAATATGTTTATTCCTATATGGTAAGCGTAGATTATATTAAGCCAGAACTTGGTGGTTATACTTATTATGTCGATGCAAATAGTTTGTATATTCTTGAGAAATTAAATCATGTAGCTAGTGCGGAGCAAGCTGCTACGGGAACGGGTATAGGACAACAATTTGGGAATCAAACGGAACAATTGCCATTACAAATAGTTCATGATGATACCACAAATACATACTATCTTCAAAATGCAACTGGAAATTTTAAAACAGTTAACAAAGCTGAAACAAGGTTTAGTGAACTAAATGATAATTGCTTCGACTCTGGAACATCAACAAACTATCAACAGGATGCAGTTGATGCACATTATAATATCACATATGTATTGAATTTCTTTGAAGACAGGTTTTCAAGAATTGGTACAAAAGATGATCCTTCTAGCAGTACATATAAAGTCATTATTGATGAGACTAATACAGAAGTAAATGCATATGGTTCACAGGATAGCGTACAAATTTGTACTGGACGTGGCAGTGCGAATAGAAGTATGGCCTGCTGTTTAGATGTAGCAGCACATGAGTTTACTCATGGTATGCTATTTGCAGAAGGTTTGGGTTTTGGTGACGGTTTTAAAGAAATAGATTCCTTGCATGAAGGCTTGGCTGATGTGTTTGGTACAGTCTGTGAGTACTTTTACTTTAAGGACAATGAAACTGTTAAGCACAGTGGTACCAGCTTTGATTGGAACAATGCAGAAGATGCTATTGTAAGTACGAATAACTCAGAAGATGTTATAGTTGCTGGTGCTAGAGATTGTGCTAATCCTGTTGTTGACAATTATGATAAGTACATTGCTAGGAGAGCTGAATCACACTTGGGTGGAGGCGTTATTACAAAGGCGGCATATCTTATTGCAGAGGGTGGAACTCATAATGGAAAGATCGTCGATGCAATTTCTAACGATAAAGATACTGCATATTTAAAGCTTGCAGAGATATTCTATGATGTTATCGATAATCATATGAACACAATAACCAATTTTAAACAATTTGCTGAGGCTACCGTTTTTTCTGCAGAAGAATTATATCCAAATACATCAGCAGCTCAGACTGTAAATGATGCTTTTGCTGCAGTAGGTGTATTAGTGCCGGAGGAAGCACCTACAAACTTTACTGAGACTGGCAGGAACGGTATGAACATAGATTTCAGCTGGAATGGCATATTAGGGCACAAATATGCGATATATAGGAGAAACGTTCTTACAAAAACTCTTGATAAAGTAATGGAAACAACTAATACTACATCTACTGTTGAGACTATATATGGAAGCTGGGATTACTTTGTTGCAGAAGTTGATGTTAACGGAGATAGGATTTCTGGATATAGTAATGCGGTTACAATAGCAATTTTTAAACCAGGTCCGCAAAATTTAGAGGTAACCGGCATAAATGGATTAAATGTTTCTTTAAGCTGGCAGGATAGATTTCCTAATACGACAGTTTATATAGAAGTACGCGAGAGAGATGGATCAAGTGCTGCTGCTGATTATTCTGACACAGGAACTTGTACAATTGGATGTCCTCATTATGACAGCTACGATATCACTGTGGCAGAATATGCAACAAATGGTTTTCAGTATAATAGAATTTCAGAATTTAGCAATGTGGTTACTGTTGATACACATATAACTGCTATTGAAAATTTAAGAATGACGGGCAGAAATGGCTCTAATATTGAATTTAGCTGGGATGGAACAGCGGGTAATAACTATTCCTTGTATAGGAAATTTACAGCATCGACAAGTGCTCCTGAGAAAGTGACAGGTTCAAGTACAAATGGTACTTCAGCTAGCATAGTTGCTTTAAATGGTATGTATGATTACTATGTTGTGCAAGAAACAGCTAGTGGTGAGAGAATGTCTCACTTTGGTGATCCTGTAACAGTGGAAAACTATTTGGCGGCTCCTACAAATTTTGAAACAACATCTATAGACGATAATAGGTATAATGTGCGTTGGGATGGACCGGCAAGAAGATGTGCTATATTTTATAGGCCTACGGGAACAACATCTGCTCCTAGCAGAAGTTTCAATTCTATACTTAGTACGACATACACTATTTATTCACTCTTGGGCAGCAACCAATACTTTGTAGCAGAAGTAGATGTATATGGGAATAGACTCTCAGAATTTAGTGCTCCTCTTACTATCGAAAGGTTTCAAACTGCTCCTACAAACTTTCAAATGACAAATAAGGAAGGCTCCTTAGCCCAATTTAGCTGGGATGAGGCATCAGATTACGTCTATGAATATAGAATATACAGTAAACTTTCTGGCTCGGCAAATGACCCTGTAGAGGTCACTAATGCAATTACATCTACTACAACAGGTAGCGCTGTCACTTTAGATGGAACTTATGACTACTATTTAGCAGAGGTCAATATTCTTGGAAATAGAATTTCAGAATATAGTAATGCCGTTACTATTACAAACTATTTGGCTCCTACGAATTTTACAATGTCCTATAAAAGTGGTTTGAACGTAGAATTCACTTGGAATGGTACATCAGGAAGCAGTTATTCAATATATAGAAAGGTTACAGGAACAACAGGTGATCCTGAAAGAGTGACAGACCCAACATCTAATACAATATGCTCGCTTGATACATTAACGGGCAGCTATGATTACTACGTAGCTAAAGTTGATGCAAATGGAAATAGACTTTCAGACTTTAGTAATGCTTTTACAGTACCTACGTATGAATTTGCTCCTTCAAATTTCACAATGACTTCCCAGATTGGAGCTGTAGCATTCTTCAGCTGGACGGGTATTTCAGGAAATAGCTATAAGATATATAAAAGGGCTACAGGTACTGCAGATGCTCTTGAAGAAGTATATGCGACAACTAATACTACAGGTTTTGCATATGTGTATGATGGTAGCTATGATTTCTATGTAGCGCAGGTGGATTCTAATGGATATAGAATTTCAAACTATAGCACTGTGGTAACTGTTGAGGCAGTATAGCTAAAATTATCAGTACAGGCGCTTACTTTTATAGTGAGCGCCCGTATACTTAAATTGTTTTTAGGGCAAATTTTACATTGTATAACCATTTAATAATTATTTATCTCAACTTTTGAAGTAGAAGTTGAAAATTGTAGGTATGGGAGACTTATCATTGGAAAGTTTATTAATTTTCTTTATATAATCTACAACCCAATTTTTTTGTACACCGAGGGTGAACAACCCTTGATGCTTTTGAAGGATCTATTAAAGGTGACTATGCTATTAAAACCAACAGCATATGCTATATCTGCAATAGACATATTTGACGCCATAAGAAAAAGCTCGGCCTGTTTTATTCTATATTCATTTAAATAAAGGATAAAATTTTTCTCTGTAATATCCTTAAACATTCTTGAAAAGTAGGATTCGCTAAAGCCTACTGCCTTTGCTACATCTGACAGGGAAATATCGTTCATATAATTAGCCTCAATAAACTTAAATGCCTCAGCAAGCTTATCCATTCCCTGCATCTTTTTTATGTTACCAGTGTTATTTTCCAGATTAATTTTATCAGCTAAAAATTTTGATATAATTGCAAAAATATCATGGATTCTTGCGCTGATGAATAGCTCAAAACCAAAATCCTTTTTAGAATAATTCTCAACAATACTTAAAATATGTTCTTTAATACTTTCCTGAAAAGGAACATCCTTTATTGATATCTTAAAGGTACTTGATATTAAAGCCTTAATAATATTATTATTACCAAAGGTACTTAATGACGAGGAGTCGAACTGTATAAAAATTCTTTTGCCATTATTATTGCGGTTTGAAAAACCATGAGTATCACCGCTGGCTATAAAGAGGATATCGCCTTCATCTAGCTTGAATTCTCTGTTGTTAACATTTATATTAAAATGGTTTTTTTCTATATACAAAATTTCTATCACTGCATGCCAATGCACAGGATAGTCAAAATTATCAAAGGTATTTACTTCTAGTCTGAATGGAAAACCATCAGCGAAAATTCCTTTTTCGTGTAACCCATCAACATACATAAGTATATCCATAACCTGTATTTTGAGAACTTACTTAATGACAGGCATGGACTCAGAACCCCCTTTTTGTCAAATATAGAAAGCCAATTCATTACTGTTTGTGTCACCAGCGATACAGGCGGAATGGAGGTTAGCTTGAATTATTTCATAAGCAGTCTTGCTTTCTATGTATATTTTTTAGCTCATTAAAAGGTAAGCCTCCATATAGGAATATTATATAATATTTTTATATGGAGGCAATGTTATTTTTTTATATAGATTGAATATACAGTGTTTTATTTATTCTAACTCAACTTTTCCGACAAAAAATTATAGGTGTTCAATAATATCAATGGAAAGTTTTGATTATGTTTCATTCCAATACAAATGAAGCCTTTAGCACATTACTGTTCGTTAAAGCTGTACTTCTTGTGTCAGGCTGGCTTCCACCTACATATATTTCAAAACTTCCAGCTTCAAGAACTGACTCACCTTCATTATTAATCAGCATCATGTCCTCAGGCAACAGGTTAAAGCTAACTTCAATTTGCTCATTAGGAAGTAAATTAATTTTCTTTACACCTCTTAGCTGCCATTTGGGGGCAACTACACTTGTTTCAACATCCTTTAGATAAAGCTGCACAACTTCTTTTGATTCATAGCTGCCAATATTTTTAACTTTAACAGAGCAACTTATGCCATCTCCTGCTATTATTTTCTGACTTGATATAGATAAATCACTATACTCAAACTTTGAATAACAGAGGCCGTATCCAAAGGGATAAAGGGCATCATTTTCCATGTATTTATAGGTTCTATTTTTCATCGAGTAATCGCGGAAATCAGGCAATTCCTCAGTGGTTCTGTAGAAAGTAACAGGTAGTCTTCCAGAAGGACTAAATTCACCAAAAAGCAGGGAAGCTATAGCTCGCCCTCCCTGTGCACCAGGATACCATGCCTGTACAATAGCTTGTACATTAGTATCAGCCCATGTTACAGATAAAGCACTTCCTGATAAAAGCACTAATATTATTGGCTTGCCTGTAGCATGTACAGCTTCTAACAATTGTTGCTGTAAGCCGGGAAGATTTAAGTCGATTTTATCTCCTGATGCATACTCATTTCCTGCATCGCCTTCCTCTCCTTCGATACTTGCATCTAGACCAAGGCACATTATTACAACATCAGATTTTTCAGCTATAGTTATTGCCTCGGCAATTCTGTCATTTTGTCTAGCTAGCCCCTGCACCCTGTCTTTGTAAAGGTGACAGCCCTCAGAATAGTTAATTCTGACTGAATCAGGAAGAGCTTCACGAATTCCTTCTAAAACAGTAATATATTGAGAAGCAGTACCAAAATAATTACCTATAAGTGCATCTCTACTGTTTGCATTTGGACCGATAACTGCTATAGATCTTAAACTATTTTTATCAAGGGGAAGAATATTATCTTCGTTTTTCAATAAAACTAATGAATCTTTTGCCGCTTCAAGAGCAAGCTTATTATGCTCCTTACAGTCAACGACATCATATGGAATTGATGAGTAAGGTACTTTTTCATCACTATCAAACATACCAAGCTTCATGCGAGTCATCATAAGTCTTGATACTGATTCATCAATTGTCTTCTCATCTACTAACCCTTCATTATAAGCGATTAGTAGGTTTAGATACATGTTTCCACAATTAACGTCACAGCCGTTATTTACTGCGAGTGCTACAGATTCTGGTGCAGTTTTTGTAACCATGTGATTTTCGTGAAAGTCTTTAATTGCCCAGCAGTCTGATGTAACATGACCTTTAAAACCCCAATCTTCTCTTAAAATGTCTTTTAATAAGGTTTTACTACCGCAGCAGGGTTCTCCGTTTGTTCTGTTATAAGCACCCATTACAGCTTCTACATTTGCTTCTTGAACTAATTTTTTAAAGGCTGGCAAATAAGTTTCGTACATGTCTTTTTTAGAAGCAATAGCATTAAAGCTGTGTCTTTCACCTTCTGGGCCACTATGAACAGCAAAGTGCTTTGCACAAGCAGCAGCTTTCATATATTTGCTGTCATTGCCTTGGAGACCTTCAACAAATCTAATACCTAGCCTACTCGTTAAATAGGTATCCTCACCGTAGGTTTCATGACCACGGCCCCAGCGGGGATCTCTGAAAATATTAATGTTAGGTGACCAGAAAGTAAGACCTTTATATATATCATGATCGTTTTTTTTCTGAAATTCATGGTATTTAGCTCTGCCTTCTGTAGAAATAACGTCTGCAATTTTATAGAGAAGATCTTCGTCGAAGGTGGCTGCCATACCAATTGCCTGTGGAAATACTGTTGCTATTCCAGCTCTTGCAACACCATGTAGAGCTTCGTTCCACCAGTTGTAAGAAGGTATTCCTAAACGAGGAATAGCCGGAGCGTCATGTAACATTTGCATTGTTTTTTCTTCAAGAGTCATTCGGGAAACTAAATCTTTTACACGTTCTTCAAAACTTAAAGTTTCATCTTTATATGCGGGTATTGTGTTCATAAGGCCTCCTAGAAATAGCAGTATTGCCAGTATAGTATTAATTGATAGATTTATAATACCTTATCATGAGAATTAATTCATGTCGTATTTTGCTCATTGTTAATCAGTTTATGCACTCAAGATAACTAAATTAATCAATGTATACTTTAAATAAATTAAATATAATTTAGAAATATTATGTAATATTAACGTATATTATAGTATAATATACGTTAATAAATGGTATTACTATGGTAATATATTCATTTCTTTATAGTGATAGGAATATATTGTCGCTATACATTAGAAGGAATAGTCATCCGAAACGCACCTCAGACCTAGACATAAGAAAAGTTATATTATTTATTAGCTGCAATAGGCGAAAGCCAAATTTTTATGTAAAGGAGATATAAGAGATGGAGCTAAGAAAGAGGATATGTGCACTTAGTTTTGCTGGAGTTATGTTGTTTTCAATGGGTGCATACGCAGGAAGTAACACAGTAAAAATCACAGCATTTTTGAATAAGGGTCTTACCCTAAAGGTGGATGGTGAAGTATTAAAACCTACCGAGGATGATGGCAGCAGAATTTATCCAATAGTTTATAATGGACGTACATATGTACCGGCTAAGGTTGTAGCAGAAAAATTAGGAGCATCTGTAGATTATAATAGTGCTGGAAATGGAACTGTTACTATAACTAGTGGAGTAAGTAGTGATATTGATAATCAAGAAGGGCAACCAGTAAAAGATGCTGAGCCAGGTAGTAACGACGACCCATCATCTGGAAATGTCAGTACTTCAGAAAAGGGAAATGGTACTCTTAATTCACCAGTAGCCATGAATCAAAAACATACATGGACATCGACAGAAGACTACCTTGATGATACTATGACAGGAACCTACTCATATACTGTAAAAGGTGTTAAAAAAATCTCTTTAGATGACGTTGAAGATCTTGGGTTTAAAAGACCAGAGGCTAAAGACAATCTAGAATATGCTCTAGTTGATATTTTAGTTGAGGTAAGCAATGCAAAACTTGAACAGGTTGATGGAGAAGGTGATGCTTATTTATCTGCTTGGGAACGTGATATATGGGGAGTAAAAACTGCAACTGGAGAATCAATTATTGGAGCAACAGATTACGGATTTGATGGAAGCTTAAGGAATGCTATAAGAGATGTTTGTAAATCTAAGAAGATAACTCCTGGTATGAAAGAGTCATTTAAAGCTCAAGGTAAAGTACTTATGACTTTATACAAAGATAAAACTAACTATATGGTTATAAGGAATTATGCAATTGAAGATTATAATAGTAGCTTTATTTATTTCAAATTAAAATAAAATTTAAGTTAAAAGAGATAGAAAAACGAGGGCAGTTCTTGCTAGATGCATTATTTAGCGAGGACTGTCCTCTTTTTATAGCAGGGTTGGAAAATGTAATAGGTGATAAAAAATAATAATATTCTGTAAAATATTATAAATAATTTATAATATTATTAGATTTCCATAAAATCAAAATAAAATTATAAAAAAATGCTATTGACATGAATTAAATTTTGATATATATTATATTTAATAAATCCTATATAAATACTATGAAAATAAAAGGAGGACACATATATGAGCAGAAAATTAAGTTTTGATACTTTGCAGGTACACGCAGGTCAAGATATAGATAAATCAACAGGTTCCAGGGCAGTGCCCATTTATCAGACATCATCTTACGTTTTTAAGGATGCTAATCATGCAGCAGATGTATTTGCACTTCGTGATTCAGCATATTCATACTCAAGATTCGTTAACCCTACAAATGATGTTTTTGAAAAGAGAATTGCAGCACTTGAGGGAGGTACAGCAGCGCTAGCAGTAGCTTCTGGCTCTGCAGCCATTACTTATTCAATACTTAATATTGCAGGTGCTGGAGATGAAATTGTGGCTGCTAACACATTGTATGGCGGTACTTATAATTTATTTGCTGCTACTCTTCCTAGATATGGAGTAAATACTAAATTTGTAGACCCAGATGATATTACGAACTTTGAGGAGGCTATTAACGAAAAAACAAAGGCAATATTTATTGAGAGCATTGGCAATCCAAATGCTAATATAATTGACATTGAGGCAGCAGCCAATATTGCGCATAAAAATGGGATTCCACTTATTGTTGATAACACATTTGGAACACCATATCTCATAAGGCCTATAGAATATGGTGCTGATGTTGTTGTACACTCTGCAACAAAATTCATTGGGGGACATGGCTCTTCTTTAGGTGGAGTTATAGTTGATGGCGGTAAATTTGACTATGCAAGTGGTAAATTTCCAGGCTTTACACAGCCTGATGAAAGCTATCATGGGCTTGTGTATTCACAGCTTGGCGGAGCAGCTTTTGTGACAAAGACGAGGGTTCAGCTTCTAAGAGATACAGGAGCATCAATAAGTCCATTCAATTCATTTTTATTTATACAAGGCTTAGAGACATTGTCTCTTAGAGTTGAGAGACATGTAAGTAATTCAAAAAAAATAGCAGAGCATCTGGAGAAGCATCCATTAGTTGAGTTTGTAAATTATCCTAGTTTAAAAGGAAATAAATATTATACTTTAGCGCAAAAATATGTTCCAAAAGGAGCTGGCTCGGTATTTACCTTTGGTATAAAGGGAGGTTTTGAGGAGGCAAAAAAGTTCATTGATAATTTAGAAATATTCTCATTGCTGGCTAATGTTGCAGATGCAAAATCATTAGTTATACATCCAGCAAGTACAACTCATTCTCAGCTTTCAGAGGAAGATATTTTAAATGCAGGTATTAAACCAAATACAATTAGGCTTTCAATAGGTATTGAGGATGTAGATGACTTAATTTGCGACATAGACCAGGCACTTGAAAAAAGCCAATTATTCAGATAATTATTTCAAACCTAACTTGTATTCATATGTAAGAATGTCTAGGATTTACGATTGGAAAAGATGATTTAATTAAAATACATTGTATTTGTACAAACAGTTGTAGTATTAATGCAATATATTTTTAAATATTTTTGTACAAAGTTCATCATATAATATAGTTTTTTAAAGAATGTCTTGAGTTATATATTGTTATGTAAGTGGCTGAATAGTAATTCAGAATATATCTTGTATTTTCTGCCTTAAGACAGTAGTTGACTTTTATATTTTCATGAGACTATAATTAATATTAAACCATTTTACATAGCAATAAACTTATTGCAATATGAACAGGTTAATAAATTATAGCTCATGGAGGATAAAAGCATGCCAATTAGAATACCTGACAATTTACCAGCAGGCGAAATTTTAAATAGTGAGAATATATTTGTCATGTATGAAGACAGAGCTTATCACCAAGATATAAGGCCTCTTAAAATTTTAATTTTAAATATAATGCCCACTAAGATAACCACAGAAACTCAATTACTTAGGTTGCTTGGAAACTCTCCTCTTCAAATTGAGCCTATTCTTTTATACCCGGCATCCCATGTGCCTAAAAATACTCCTGAGGAGCACTTAGAGGCATTTTATAAAACCTTTGATGAGATTAAAAAAGATCATTTTGATGGATTGATTATTACTGGGGCACCAGTGGAACAAATGCCTTTTGAGCAGGTTAAATACTGGGAAGAATTAACTCAGATAATGGAATGGAGCTTAACCAACGTATACTCTACTCTACATATCTGCTGGGGGGCACAAGCTGGATTATATTATCACTATGGCATTCCGAAATATGATATTCCAAATAAACTATTTGGGATATTTGCGCATACAAAAAATAAGGATTATGTAAAGCTGCTAAGAGGCTTTGATGACATTTTTTATGTGCCTCATTCAAGGCATACTGAGGTAAGAAAAGAAGATATTGAAAAGGTTGGTGAACTTGAAATACTATCTGAATCTAAAGAAGCAGGTGTATATTTAGTTGCATCTAAAGACGGAAGACACATATTTGCTACTGGTCATTCAGAGTATGACCCTCTCACATTGAAAAAAGAATATGACAGAGATATTGATAAAGGGTTGGACATTGCAGTTCCAAAGAATTATTTTCTGAATGATGATCCTAACAATGAACCTATTGTTAAGTGGAGAGGGCATGGACACTTACTATTTTTGAACTGGCTCAACTATTATGTATACCAAGAAACACCATTTGATTTAACAAATATATCAAAGCGAAAGAAGTAGGGTTTATAATATATGAAAATTTTCATTTAATATGTAATAACTCATTATAAAATATGGTTCACGAACCTACGAGCACCTAAAATGCAGGAATAATTATGATTGTTCTATACAATACGCCTTCTGTTATATCTGTGCCAGGGGGAGGACCGGTACAGGATTGGTGGCAGTTATATAGGTGCTCATAGGTAGATAGAAAAAATATCTATCTACTTTACATAATATTATGTTTGGTATAAAAATGTTACTATTTTAATTCGCAATTTCCCCTTATTTTTTGAATACTTCTTGTCACGGCATCCTTTGAATTTCCCCAAGGGGCATCATTATATCTATAGTCGAATTTCTTAGTAAACCAGTCTACTTCTTTTTCAACTCTTTCAAGGTTGCTAAGCTGCATTTCCATGACATTTTTTGTGAAGATTGCAGCTTGAGATATGTTTAGATATTTCGAAACAGAATTTAATAGAAGCTTTAAATGCCTTAAGCAGAAGCCTTTCTTGGATTGGAAGATTTCTCTGAATTCAGGTTCTTTAAAATACAAATAAAAGATAACGTCAACATATCTATCCATGGTATGCTCTAATTTACTGCAAATAGCGCAACTGTTGTGTATCTTATCTAGTTCACTTACAAGTTCAGATACGAGCTTATCTGTATTGGTTTGCTTAGAGGATAGCTTTTTTGAAATATTTTTGACCAAACCTGCATCTGAATCTTGTTCTAAAAGGCTTACTTTATTTTCAAAGAGTTGCTTCAGGCGAGAGTTTTTTTCTTGCAAGAAGGTATCTATCATTAAAGCTAACCCAAGCCTATTAACCTGTTTATTGTACATTGCCTCAAAATGTATTCTGCAGAAGCCCAGTTCATTAGTTGTCTGACGATGATCTGGCTCCATCAAGGACGCTCCTAATGCGTATTCTATTGCATCTTCCTCAAGTTTTTTCTCTAACGTGCATAATGGACACTCACAATCTACAGAGAAAGCATCTGTAACTGGAATAGTATATATTTTTTCCTTCATAATAACCTCCCACGCCCCATTTGGGAATATAATTAAAGTGAATACTCGTGGAGGTACGCAATTTCTTTAAAGCTACTTTGACACTGGCAAAAACCACTTGTGGTTTTTGAAGCTCGAAAAGGCACCATATTTGCGCAAACTTTAATTTCGAGCTGATAACCTCCCACGCCTACTTTAGGCATAAAATTAAAGTGAAATAACCGTGAAATATCTTTAACTGATTCTGACTATTACGTACGCAATCATATTCTATTTCTTAGCAGGAATATAGCAGAGCTGAACAACACCTGAAGAAAATCTCCTAGAGTCAACTAGTTTTAGCTCTTGCCTTTGATTAATGTCAACAAATAAAGGTCTTCCTGCCCCTAAAATGACAGGATGAACTGAAAGTCGATACTCGTCAACAAGCCCTAAGTTCATAAATGCTGTTATAAGACCAGCTCCTCCATACAACCAAATATCTTTACCTGGTTCTTTCTTTAATTTATTTACTTCTTCTACTATATTATCATTTATTATAATACCATTATCTATCTGTGTTAGTGTTTTTGAAAACACATACTTCTTCTTACTATGAACCAATTCCCATATTTGTCTGTCGATATGAGAAGTTTCATTCCCTGGGATATATTTTCCCCATAAGTCATAGGATTTCCTCCCATACAAAATTGTATCAATACTACTTAAAAATGTAGTAAAATTCATATCCTCGTCCATTATACACCAGTCAGTTTCTCCGTGAATACCCTCTATAAATCCGTCTAAAGAGACTGCCAAATCTAAAACTATTCTTCTTAAATTATTATTAAGCATAATGATTTGCCTCCCAATGATAAGAAAAATTATATCACTTTTATTAGTTTTCGAAAATAAAAACAATAATTGATACTATGAATTTTGGATAAATATAAACATTGATTTATCAATTAATATTTGGGTATTATGGATACAGGCACAATATATTTTAGGAAAATCGAGAAGGGGGCGAATTCATCCTGGTACACCAAATAGGGTCTTTGAGCGAGTACTTGGGTGGAACTAATTATGGAATACAAAGGTTATTCAATTAATTGTAAGAATGGAATTATGACAATAGAGGGTGTTAAAGATTTTAACTTAACACATATATTTGAGTGTGGACAGTGCTTTAGATGGATAAAGCAGCAGGATGGCAGTTATAATGGAATTGTTAATGACAAGTTTGTAAACGTTAGCTTAAGTAATGGAATTTTATATATTAAAAATGCGGAAGAACAGGATTTTATAGATGTCTGGTATGAATACTTTGATTTGGGAACAGATTACTCTAAAATCAAGTCTGTACTTGAGAAGGATGAAATTATGAAGGAGGCTATCAAAACAGGCTATGGTATCAGATTGCTCAGACAGGATTTCTGGGAAATGCTTATTTCCTTTATAATATCAGCAAATAATATGATACCTAGAATAATGAAAACTGTAGATACTCTTTCAGTGCTAAAAGGAGGATGCATAGAAGCAAATTTTAATGCATATAGATTTCCCCAAATTCATGAACTTGCGAATGCCACTCTAGAAGAAATACAACAATGTAAAGCGGGATTTAGGTGCAAATATATTCATCAAACCTCCAGGCTTATGCACCAGGAGTCTATAACCAAAGAAATGCTTCAGTATTTAGATACTGATATGGCTAGAAAAGAACTGATGAAGCTTCCAGGCGTGGGGCCAAAGGTTGCAGACTGTATATTACTTTTCAGTGGTATTAAATATGATGTATTTCCAACAGATGTATGGGTTAAACGAGTAATGGAGGTGCTCTATTTTAAAAAAGAATCAAAACTAAAAGAAATACAAAGCTTTGCTAAAGACCAGTTTGGGGATTTGACAGGCTATGCACAGCAATATTTATTTTACCACGCAAGGTTAAACAGAATTGGTATGGATAAATAACCAGCTAAAACTAGCTGAAAGTTGAGTTGTTAATAAAAATCTATATGGGAACTTTTTGATTATTAATACAATATTATGTAATGCAGACTAAATTTTTGGGTAGTAGCAACCTTTTATTAGTCTAATTAGACAGGCATTTATATAATACTTTTTCGTTTTTAAAATATAAAAACACCCACGATAGTTTCACTTTAGTTGTTGTCGAAATGGGCGTGGGAGGTTAGTATTTGAACATCCTTTGCGGCTTCGCTCTATAGCCGCAAATGCGGTTATTTAAAATGTGATTCCATATTTTAAATGCAAATTAGTATAAGAAAATTGGAGTGGTTATATGAAGTGTATTGCTGTATTGGATTCAGGAAACCTTGTATATAAGCTAGATGCTGAACTTAAAAAAAGGGGCTTTAAGTTTGAAGTTGTATCAACTCCGTGCCATATTGCAAAAGGTGGATGCGGTTTATGCTTAAAGTTCCCAGAAGAATATCTTCAAGAAGTTATAGATGGATCGAGAGCATGCAATACACCAATTAAAGAGGTGTATAAAATCATACCAAATATTACTAAGAATAAGTATAAAAGGTTGTAGGGATGAATACTTAAACAAAGGAATTTGCAGATTGGTGAAGATATACGTAGATAAATAAATCTTAGCTAAATTTACTTTATAGTTTTAAGATGCTATAATAGGGCTATAAAGCAGGAGTTGATAGTATTTCAGCCAATTTGAGCTTTGATTAAAAGTTAATTTAATTTTCCTGAAATGAGCGCTAACCTTTTATTTTGAACCTACATTTGAAATAAGGGAGTCTGCTGTTTGATATCATATGTCAGGCCTAGGTAATTCCGACACACGGCATGAACGTTGTGCAACGGCGGAGGACGATTGCTGATATCTCCGGGACACCCACCTAGCTTGGGCTAGGTGTCAAAATACGAGGAGACGCCATTTTGGGATTAAAATTAGGATGAAAGGGCAGAGATGCCCTTTTATTTATGAAAAGATTCTGAATAAGAGTATTTTCTGAGTTCTAATCTTTTATTAGAGTTCGTTCCTCTTCCCATACATAATCACAATATTTGTTTACAGGAAAAATTAAAACTGTTAAAATTACTATTATTATAAAATAATTATTTGATAGCCTTTATATTTGGAAAGTTGAGTTGATCAGCATTACATTGTATCATATAAGAATATATTAATATTGGATATTTATTAAATTACAGGTGATTTGGAAAAAAAATATCATTTTGTTTGTTGAGGGTTAGATTATGAAAAATGGTCTTATAAATGATGCTAAATTAATAGCAAGTCGAGACCCGGCTGCTAAAAGTGCATTAGAAGTAATACTTCTTTATCCGGGCTTTCATGTGCTTATTTACCATAAATTAGCTCGTTGGTTTTATAAAAATAGAATATTTTTTATTGCCAGGCTTATTTCCCAACTGGGCAGATTTTTTACGGGAATAGAGATACATCCTGGTGCAACGCTAGGTAAGGGGTTATTTATTGACCATGGTATGGGTATAGTCATTGGTGAATCGGCAGTTATTGGAGATAATTGCACTATATATCATGGGGTAACCTTAGGTGGTACTGGTAAAGAGAAGGGAAAGAAGCGTCACCCAACTATCGGAAATAATGTACTTATCGGCGCAGGAGCTAAAGTGCTTGGACCATGTACAGTAGGAGATAATTCACTTATAGGTGCTAATACATTTGTATCTTTTGATGTTGAGCCCAATTCAACAGTTGTGGGTGCAAAAGGCAGAATTGTTAGAAAACGCAATGAGAAGGTTGGTTCGCCATCTGAGGCACTAGATCAAATACACATGCCAGATCCTATAGCTCGTGAGTTATGTAGATTAACTGCAAGACTTGAAGAACTAGAAAATCAGGTTATGGGCAGAAGTAAGGGACCTTGTGCTATTAAAAAATACAATGATTCATACGTATTTGAAAATAAGGATGAGAATGGAGAATATATTGAGGATGAATTTTAAGGTATAAACCTCAATAATTAAGTGAAGTAGCATACATAAGTGATAAAAATCTAATACTATTTTAATTCAAGATATTGGAAGTTTATTATTTTTATTATAATATAGAATGAAGTTATACGAAAGGAGAAGGAAATGAAGGTTTACAATACGCTTTCAAGGCAAAAAGAGGATTTTAAGCCTATTAATGATAAAGAGGTCTGCATTTATTCATGTGGGCCAACAGTCTACAATTATGCACATATTGGTAATTTAAGAACCTATATATTTATGGATATGTTAAGGAGGGTGCTTGAATATAATGGGTATGCTCTTAAGCATGTAATGAATATAACTGATGTAGGCCATCTGGTTTCAGATGAGGACGATGGAGAGGACAAGATGCTTAAGGGTGCTAGAGAACAAAAAAAGACACCTTGGCAGATTGCTGAATTCTATACAGAGGCATTTATGAAGGACATAAAGGCTCTTAATATAGAGGTTCCTGAAATTGTTCCAAAGGCAACTGAACATATTCCTGAAATGATTGAATTTGTTGAGGGACTGATTGAAAAAGGTTTTGGATATGAAACCAGTGATGGAATATATTTTGATATTAAGAAGTTTGATGGATATGGCAAGTTATCCAGAGCTAATCTAGATGAGCAAATAGCAGGAGCAAGAGTTGAGGTAAATGAAGAAAAGAGGCACCCTGCTGATTTTGCCATATGGAAAAAGGCACCAAAAGAACATATTATGCAGTGGCAAAGTCCATGGGGTATGGGATATCCAGGCTGGCACATAGAGTGCTCCGCAATGGGAAGAAAATATCTCGGAGATGTATTTGACATTCATACTGGCGGTGTAGATCATATTCCGGTTCACCATGAAAATGAAATTGCTCAGTCAGAGGCTCTACTTGGTGAGCCTGCTGTTAACTATTGGATGCATAGTGAATTTATGATGGTTAATAACGGTAAAATGTCAAAAAGTCTTGGAAACACGTATACAATTGATAATTTAAGAGAAAAGGGATATGACCCCCTTGCATTCAGGTATATGTGCTTGAATGCTCACTATAGAAATAAGTTTAATTTCACATGGGATGTAATGCAGTCTGCTCAGGTATCCTACGATAGATTTGTAGAGGGCTGCCAATCACATAAGGATGGCACAGATAATGTGGACAGTGCTGTTATAAATGGTTTTCTCAGTGACTTTGAGGAGGCTGTTAATGATGATTTAAACATTCCAAAGGCACTAGGTGTTGCATGGAATGCAGTGAGGTATGGAAAGAAATCACAACAGATATTTGAGCTTCTTACAAGGATGAACAGGATATTTGGATTTGACTTGGATAAAAAGAAGGTTGAAAGCAGCGAACCTGAGGTTTCTCCAGAGATACAAGCACTTATAGATGAAAGAGAGCAAGCTCGTAAGGACAAGAACTGGAAGCGTTCAGACGAAATCAGAGATGAGCTCAAGGCATTAGGTATTGTGATAGAAGATACTGCTAACGGAGCAAAGGTAAAGTATTTATAAAAAGTATAAATCAACTTTTACACATAAAAATTCTATCAGTGCGGTAGGCTTATCAATGGTTTGTTTTTAACCCAACTTTACATTGATAAGTTTACCAACCTACAATTTTCAAATACAAAAGTTACAAAATATTTTTAATAATATATTCAAGGTAAGGAATGCTTATACTAAGGGGTTGGTTGGAACATAAAATACTCTAGCCAATTCTTTTTTTATGGATTTGTATTTGATACTACAGAAACATGCATTTTTTAATTAAGATTTGAATATTCAAAATTTTTATTTGTTTAGTAAATTCAGATACACATACGGTTCAGTTTGTTCATATTATGTAAATAGAATTACAAATTAAGGATGAGCATTTATGAATAGGCTCCGAGAATTTATAGCCTTAATAAACTCCAAAATTGGTTCGGGATATGTATACGGTGGTCAAAATAGTATACCTCTTACAAGAGAAGCCTTAAACCAACTTGTTAAAACGTATGGCAAAACTCATTATTATTTTAGTAATTACTCGGCAGAAAGATGGTTGGGAAAAGAATATTACGATTGCTCGGGGCTCATTGTGTACGCTTTGCGCAAAATAGGTCTTATACCCATGAATTTTGACTATACATCAAATGATATATATGTTAAGCTTTGCAGGAAGATACCTAAAAGTGAGCTTAGAGCCGGAGATTTATGTTTTCAAAAATCTAATTCGGGTATAGTTCATGTAGGAGTATATATGGGTAATGATAGGGTGACCCATGCAAGAGGCACTTATTATGGAGTGGTAAATACTACACTATTTAGTTCTTTTAACTTGTTTGGAAGATTAAAATTTTTTGAAAATGAAGTTCCAGATGTTAAGATTACATTTATGAGTGCAATAAAAAAGGTTGTATTTGATACTAATGTATATGAACAACCACACGAACAATCAGCTAGTATTGGAAAACTTGCAAAAGGCAAATTGGCAACTGTAGAGGGCAAGACTGATAACAACTGGTATTTGGTAGCTATAGACAATAAAAAGGGATATGTGCAATTATCAGCCCTTAAGGATTATGATGAACTACTTGAGGCTCTTGAATTCTTAAGTGAGAAAACAGGAATCAGCAAGGAATACTGGTATAAACATGCAACAGACCTCAAATGGCTGGATGTTTGTTTTATAAAGATAGCAAAGAGTTTTGGAGCTGATTTATAGTTATAGCAAATTTAAGGCAATTAAGCGAAAATCCATTGATATTAGATTATAGGTTGTACAATAATCAAATTGGTGCTTGTAATTGTGGATTTTATATACTGTGAAATTACTAATATACATATGTGGATAATTTTGAAGATAAAAATGGGGGGAAACATATGACAAAGCTTATATCCTGGAATGTTAACGGGCTAAGAGCATGTATAGGAAAAGGGTTTCTAGATTTTTTCAATGAGGTAAATGCAGATATATTTTGCATACAGGAAAGCAAGCTGCAGGAAGGGCAATTACAGCTTGAATTAGATGGTTATGAGCAATTTTGGAATTACGCTTCTAAAAAGGGTTATTCAGGAACAGCTATTTTTACTAAAATAAAGCCTCTTTCATCTTTTTGTGGAATAGGGATCGAGGAGCACGATAATGAAGGGCGTGTTATTACACTGGAATTTGAAGAGTATTTTCTGGTGAATGTTTATACGCCAAATTCAAAGCGTGAGCTTGAGAGGCTAGAATATAGAATGAAGTGGGAGGATGATTTCAGGGTTTATCTTAAGAAATTAGAGGAAAAGAAGCCTGTTATTTTTTGTGGGGATATGAATGTTGCACATAATGATATAGATTTAAAAAATCCAAAAACCAACAGAAATAGTGCTGGCTTTACTACTCAGGAGAGGGACAAGCTTACAGAATTATTATCTCAAGGTTTTATAGATACCTATAGAAGTTTATATCCTGATAAACCAGACGCATACACATGGTGGTCTTATATGTTTAGTGCTAGAGCTAAAAATGCTGGTTGGAGAATTGACTATTTCTGTGTATCTGAGTGTTTGAAGGACAGAATAGAGTCAGCTGAAATATATAGTGAGGTTATGGGTTCTGATCACTGTCCTGTGGGTTTAGTTATAAAGTAATATCAATTTATTCACAGGGTGGATAAGCCTATTTTTAATATATACACAGTTTAGTCCACATTATCCACAGAAATCATGTCCACAAAGGGGAAAAAGTGTGGATAAGTAGGGCGATTATTAAAAAACCAATGTTCTAAAGGCATAATTTATGATTTTGGTTGTGGATAATATTTATTTGAGTTTATTATATTAGTTTATAACGAGTCAAGAAAATGTTTTATCAAACAAAAGTTTAGTGTATAATTATACTTAGTCTGCATTTGCAACATTATCGCGTTCAATTACAGTTTAAAAAGCTCTGCTTGCCCCAATTAGTTGAGTATATAAAATTTAGACTAAAGGATTAAAGCATATAGGGCTTCTGGGTTTTCTTTTGTGACAAGGTTAAATGCAGGCTCGTATATGTAAGACAGAATGAGTAATAAGGTTGGAGAAGATAATGTTTGAAGATATTGTTAGCAATATGCGTAAGGACTTTGATATAAAACCAATGGAGGTACTGAATCTTCAGCCATTGGTTTTGGCATATATAGGTGATGCAGTTTATGAAGTATATATTCGCACTATGCTTGTGATAAATAAGAAGACTAATGTTAATATGCTTCATAAGATGTCAATAAAGTATGTTAATGCAAAAGCACAGTCAGATATTATTCATAGAATAATGGACAAGCTAACTCAGGATGAGCAGGATGTAGTCAGAAGGGGTAGAAATGCAAAATCAGCTACAGCTCCCAAACATGCTGAAATAACTGATTATAGGTATTCTACTGGATATGAGGCATTAATAGGCTATTTGTATCTTACAAACGATATAGAGAGACTAACGTATATATTGAGGTTGTCTGTTGAAGAATAGTAAATACATCTCCTAGTAAAAATATAACTTTCAACTTTTCTACTCAAAAAGCGGAGCTGGACAAAACAAATTCATTATAAAAATAAGCTATAAAGGAGTTTATATTTCTGTGAATAATGTGTTAGTTTGTATGGTTCTAGCTAACAAAATAGATTGGGAAGGCTGAGCAATAAAAAATATAATAATAGTGAAAGAGTAGGTTTACGTAATGGCTGAAGGAAGAAATAAATTTGGTAGTAGGACGAACAACGACAATAAAGGTGGATTTAAATCATTTTCCGGTAAGAAGAAATCTTATGGGGATGGTGGAGCAAGGTCATTTGATGATAATAATAAATCCTATGGTGATAAAAGAGGTTCAAAGTTTGATGCTGATAAAAAACCTTATGGTGATAAAAGAGGTTCAAAGTTTGATGCTGATAAAAAACCTTATGGAGAAAAAAGGGATTCAAGGTTTGATGCTGATAAAAAACCTTATGGAGAAAAAAGGGATTCAAGGTTTGATGCTGATAAAAAACCTTATGGAGAAAAAAGGGATTCAAAGTTTAGTGCAGGTAAAAAGCCTTATGGTGGGAAAAGAGACAATAAGTTTAATAAAGACATGCAGAGTCCATATCCGGGAGGACCAAAGTATGAATATAAGCCTGATGTAGAAGCCCAGGAGGAAGCTGTTGGAGAAATTGACAAGCTCGAGGGTAGAAATCCCATAATGGAAGCTCTTAAAGCTAATAGAACCATAAACAAAATATTTGTGTCAAAGGGAGAACGGGAAGGCTCAATTCGTCAGATAATTGCGATGGCAAGAGAAAAGAAGATAATAATAACTGAGGTTGACCATAATGTTATTGAGAGTATGTCATCCACTAAGTCACATCAGGGCATTATAGCTTTTGTTGCTGTCAAAGAGTATGTTGAGGTTGATGACATACTGAAGATAGCACAAGACAAAGGACAGCCCCCATTTATAATTATTCTTGATGAAATAGCAGACCCACACAATTTTGGAGCAATTCTCAGAACTGCTAATGCTGTAGGAGCTCACGGAGTAATTATTCCAAAGAGGAGAGCAATAGGATTAACTTCAGCTGTATCAAAGGCATCTGCTGGCGCAATTGAGTATGTTCCTGTTGCTAGAGTAACAAATATTGTACAGACAATAGAATATCTAAAGAAAAATAACGTTTGGGTTGTAGGTACAGATTCTACAGGTGAAAAGGCGTTTTACGATAGTGATTTAAAAGGTGCAATTGCTCTTGTTGTAGGAAGCGAAGGCGAGGGTATGGGCAAGCTGATACGTGAGAAATGCGATTTTGTAGTTAATATTCCAATGCAAGGTGAAATAAGTTCATTAAATGCTTCAGTTGCAGCAGCAATAGTTATGTATGAGATATTAAAGCAAAGAGGCAAGTGTTAAGCTTTAAAGGTGCTGTAGTTGAGAATAGATTGAGTACCTTGTAATAGATGGATACAATGTGATAAATCAATGGACTGACATTTTTGATTTTTCAAAGGAGTCTTTAGAAGACTGTCGTGATAGACTTTTGAATATGCTGTCAAACTATCAGGGCTATAAAACAAGATTATAGTGGTGTTTGATGCATATCTTTAAAAGATTGGTCAGTAAAGAATTCAAGAGTTTGATAATATAAATGCAGTTTTTCAAATATGTCTCCGGATATATTTGAAAAACTGGATAAAATTCGAAAGGGCAAGTAAAACTTGACACATAGGGGCTTTTTGCATATAATTTAAATAGGTCTATATTCTGATTTTCCACTCTTTTACAAGCAAAAAACTGGGGGCAATAGTATTGAAAACGAACTTAATGGTCAATGTTTCTCAAACATATTGCGATATGGTTGACGAAGATATAATACTTGATGCAAAGGTTGGTAATGAGCGAGCACTTGAGTATATTATAAATAAATACAAGAGCTTTGTTCGTGCAAAAGCAAGGACTTATTTCCTCATTGGAGCTGATCGCGAAGATATTATTCAAGAAGGCATGATTGGATTATTTAAGGCAATTAGAGATTATAAAGGGGACAAGCTTTCTTCTTTTAGAGCATTTGCTGAGCTTTGTATAACACGTCAGATTATCACAGCCATCAAAACAGCTACAAGACAAAAGCACATACCTTTAAATTCTTATATTTCACTTAATAAGCCTATTTTTGACGAGGAATCCGATAGAACTCTCATGGATATTATCAGTGAGGAATGTATCAGTGATCCAGAGGAATTAGTCATTAATAGGGAAGAGTTTCTTGGAATTGAGAGCAAAATGAGTGAAATACTTAGCTCACTTGAATGGGAAGTTTTGACTTTGTACTTAGAGGGTAAATCCTACCAGGAGATTGCGGAAGAGTTGGATAGACATGTAAAATCAATCGATAATGCGTTACAAAGAGTAAAACGTAAATTAGAGAAATATTTAGAAGAACAAAAAAGCTAATTTGTAATTATTGGTTTTTATGATACTAGACTTAGTTTTATGTACGTGCTATACTACATGAGTTAAAACAATCGAATGCTTCGCGGGTGTAATTCAATGGTAGAATATCAGCTTCCCAAGCTGACTGCGTGGGTTCGATTCCCATCACCCGCTCCACATGCTCCCATAGCTCAGGCGGCAGAGCGCATCCATGGTAAGGATGAGGTCTCCAGTTCGAATCTGGATGGGAGCTCCAAAAAGAAATAGGATATCGGTTTTCGATATCCTATTTCTTTTTGCAACTTTTAGTTCTTGAAGTCAATTCTTTTAATACATATATCTCATAAGATATTAAATGTATGTACTATTAAAGTCTTTATAGGTTTATTCAAATAAGCTGTTAATCTTTTCAGCAGCTTCTTTTTTGGTATCTGGCATAACATGGCTGTAGATATTCAGTGTCATTGATATGCTTGAGTGTCCCAATATTTCCTGAACAACTTTCGGATTTATTCCAGCCTCCAAAGCTCTGGTGGCAAATGTATGACGAAGACAGTGGAAATTGACATTCTTGATTCTGGCCTTTTTTGTTAAGCGGTAGAATCCCCTACTATTAATATTAGCTTGCAAGTTAAATGCAAATATACACTTGCATTATAAATTTACTAGTAACAAGCTTAAAAGTTTGTACCAACCTTTTTCCCATGAATTCTTACAATACACAGACAAATTCAGCAACAACTCTAAAATCATCCTCAGATACGTTCTCTAGAACAATATCCTCAAAATCTATATTATCGGGTGAAAGTATGATCTTTGTATGTCGCCAGGTCCCATCCGGATTCATTTCCTTTTTACTCTTATATCTCTTAATAGTGAACCTCTGGTATGATTCCGGATCACTCACAAGTCTAGATTCAACCAGCACCACCAGACCGTTTCTTGAGCCTCCCCTTTCAAAGCGAAACACACAATAGCTTCCATCCGGGATCGTTGGTTCCATAGATTTGCCTACGACTTGGGCAATAAACATATCTTTGCTTAATCTGACTGAAGTATCGACTTTCATCCATCCAGATTGCTCGACATGTTCCTCATTACCAAAAGCTGTGGCAACCGCTTTTAGAGAGAATACAGGTAGATACTCTTTGTACTGCTTTTCCTCTTCTATCTCCGGCAAAATTCCACTTATATCAACGATAGCCGTAGGAGTGTTATTGGAGATAGCCTTCTCCTCAGATTTCTCTATTCTAGATTTGAAGAATCTTTCGGTGTCCTTATCCATAAAGTATACGTAGCAGCCCTTCATTCCGCGGCTAAGGAGCACTCTGTATGTATTTTTTACAAGGTCAACAAATTTTTCTTTTGCTCGTTTAACACTTCCATCAGATGACTTTTCCTTATTACCTTTCCATTCCTGATTATCGAAGTCATATACAAGGTCTTCACCGAAGATAACACCTACATAATCAAACTCAAATCCTTGTGAAGTATATATGCATCCAACCTGATTTATCCCATTAGTGTCATAAGCCCATAAAGTGGCTTTTGGTATGCCTGCTGCAAGTTTTTTAGCTTCCGGTTTGGCATTCCAAGGTCTCTGATAATCACCAATAATAACATCATTAGGTAAAGTTCCGTCATTATTGGCTTCAGACCAGCCCCAGCAAAAACCTGCAGTCATTCTACCACTGTAGCCTTCATGTACTTTTGATTTAATTGCATTCTCCAGACTTTCAGGAGTATCAAATATTTTAAAGTCAAATGCTTCCTCGCTCTGATTCCACATTACATTGGCAGTACGTTTTATACCTAAGGTGTTATTCACCCAGTTTACAAACCCATCAGAACCGTTACACCTAAACTGAGTTTCCAATTCGTCAAACTCAATAACCTTACACCTGTTTTCCAAAGCGCTTTCAGTAATATATTTGGCCGAACCTATTTCATCAGGTCTCACAACCTGGTTGTCATCAATAAAAAATACAGATACCTTTGATGCACGTATTAGCTCATCTACCTGTGGCAAATTAGACTTCTTTGCTGTAGGTGTAAATCTATTATTACTAGTCTTTCTAACTCTGTGTGCTTCATCACATATGAGAACATCAATCTCATTAGGCTTGGCGTCCATATAACTATTGAAATATTTAAACTGCACAGAACCCCTTCTACCAATAACGTCTCTCAACGTCTCGGTAAACGCTCTTGATCCGGTTGCATAATGGGCATTGTAACCCTGGAGAAGAAGATCTGCCATTAAGTTTATGGCAACAACAGATTTACCGGTACCCGGCCCACCTTTTATTATTAATACGGATTTTTGTTTATTGTGAAAACCTTCTCTGGCTTCTGCAAATACTCTATCATAAACAATCTTCTGATTATCCAGCAAGATGTATTCAGACCTACCTTTTATTACATTTCCTACATGATTCATTAATTTTTTGCTGGGTCTGTATTTACTGTTTTCGATTCTGTTAAGGACATCAATACCTGCTCCGTTCTTAAGATTTGATACCAAATAATCCTTGAGCCTATCAACATCATCAGCTGTAAAAACAGGATTAAGCTTTATTGATTCACTGAATTTATCAGCAAAGATAACATCATCAGGATCATAAGGATAATTATGTAGATAACAGCAAGAGTTCAGTTTTACCGGATTAGCGCCGTCATAGAATACAGTTTGTGTATCCTCAAGGTACATCCTATACTGTCCTACCTGAACAGAGGGATGCAGCACATCACGTATAGCTCCATTTAGCAAGGTCATAACTTCATTATCAGCATTTGATTTCTCGCACTTATCCCATTGTTTGAGTTCTACAATAACAGCACTATCCCTATTATTATAGTCCCTGCCTGCTATTAAGCAATCTAATCTTTTTGAAGTCATAGGCAGCTGATATTCGAGAATTATCCCATGATCAAGTAAATTTGAATATTGTATAGTCATAGAAAGTGCCTTAAGTGAATTCCGCCATGACTTTACTTCACCGTCACTTGGATAGTATCTATAATAATCAAAAAAACCTAAACGCAGTTTTTCAGCTATTTGGTTCTGAATCGTATCATGGATAAACTGCTTTGATGTGCCTGCATATAGTCTCATTACCTAAGCCTCCGAGTATTTCTTGTTTGACCCTTTAAATTTCTCTACTGGATATTTCTTTTCATTCAAGGATATTTTTCTTAGAAATTCCTTTGATAAATCTATATCATACATTTGCGCAAACCTGAAAATGAAAAAAAGAATATCCGACAGTTCTTCAGATATTGCAGTTCGCTTATCGGAATCTTCCATTATATCGATCATTTCCATTTTGGATTTGAATCTAAAATGTTCAATTAACTCAGCTGCTTCAGTTACAATCCCGATAGATAGGTCCTTTGGATTGTGATACTGATCCCAATCTCTCGCTTCACAAAATTCTTTTACAATAGCCTTCATTTCACTTATTAGCACTTTATCATCCATATATAACCTCACAAATTAAGTTCTTTCATAACCTTTTCGATTGTACTTTTATTTACTCTATTGCTTCCTGAGTTCATTATTTCGAATATCTTAGTTCTTTAGGATAACCATCCCCTAGTTTTAAGAAATCATAAATATAACCCCGAGATCTCATTTGTCGTAATATCTTCTTCTCCGATACATTCACAAGGATTATAAAATATTTGAGTGGCATCTTTTGTTGGCATTACATAAAAAATGCCTTCAGTATTTTGGACCGGACTATATTCACTAAATCGATATAGATTACTACTCTCTTTAAGTAGCAATGCTGATTCCCTTGTCAAGTCCATTTTGTGCACACCACATTTAAAAGATGTAACTCTATGTAACCTTTTTTAACAAAATTCCTACCAATATGTAAGGTTATCCTATAGTCCATTCTACTATAAAATAAAGTCATAATCAATTGATTGAACCAGGACCGCTCCTTAAAAAAAGGAGGAATGTACATTGTCAACAGAATCAAAGCTTCATGAAATCATGGAACAAAAAGGCCTTAGTCAATTGGAGCTGGCACGAAGAGCAAAAATGTCTCCATACACTAACCCGGTTAAAAAGGGTATAATTCGATATAACACAAGATATAGCCTGTAGACGTAAAATTCAGTATTTAAGCACTCTTTAGCATTTGGTATAATTAAGTACAATACCCAGAATAGAAATGGTACGGATTAGGTCAAGTTCCAATCTAGATATGACCTCCAAATATATCCTTGAAAACAGCTTTTATTGCTTGTTTTCGAGGTTTATTTTTTTGTTCTTTTTCAGCGAAATCAGACTTTTCTTGTTTGTTATTGCCCGTTATTAAATATTTCCTCACTATTTGATTTAATATTATATCAGCTTTAGCAATAATTGTTTTAGCGTAGATGCATCAATATATGACATTTATATCCAAAAGCGTATATATAAACAATTTATATAAAGAAATTTATGGATAAAATGATAGAAAATAGAGTTGACTTACACATTTTAAGCTATAATATTACATATGAGTATTAAGAAAGTGATAACTCAATGGGGAGTCTGCATTAGAGATAAACCTGTTGTTTTTAAAATGATGATTATTTTATCAAAATATGATATGGATCAAATATCAGAGCAACTTTATTATATTAGATGCAAGGAGTATGTGCAATGTCCACACTGTGGAGGCCTGCTAAAGGTAATTGGAAGTCGTAAGCGCAAATATATTAATAGCGCTGGAGAAAAGGTTACTTTAATTATCAGGAGGCTTAGATGCAAGAACTGTAAAAGGATACACCATGAATTACCAGATATTTTGATACCATATAAACGCTATGAAAGTATCAGTATAGAAAATCTGCTTGTTGATACAGAAAGAAGTAATACTCCGGCAGAAGATTCTACTTTTTACCGCTGGAAGCTTTGGTTTAATAATTTACTAATAAGAATACTTTCTTTTCTTTTATCCAATCTGGATAAAAAAACAATGAAGTGTGGGTTATATACTTGCATAATTTTAATATCTTTTCTTAAGAATTATCCCAGATGGCTTGCTATACTTGTCCGGCAATTAGTAAATTTGAATTTTTGGTAATATACCCATTCTGCATACCTAATATTTTTAAAAGGTTGTAAACTTAAGAAAATTGCAGAACAGGAGCGCTATAAAAATATGAAAAAGTCTGATGCGAATAAGAATATTAGGGCAATTATTATAAATAATAATGGGCTTGAAATGGATATGCTTTTTAATATTATTACAAAATATGAGGACATAGAAGTAGCAGGAATAATTAATCCTATGAAACAACGTGAGCCTGGACATACTTTGAGCAGAGTCTGTATATCGAAGGGAAAAAATATAGCTATATTAGAACCGTCAGATATTGTATATTTAGCAGCAAAAGATGGAAAAGTATCTGTTGTTACAAAAGCAGAAACTCATATAAGTAATTATTCTCTTAATTATTGGGAACAGAAGCTTAAGGACTTTTTTTTCTTTAGATGTCATAACAGCTACCTGATTAATATGGAAGAGATAAAGGAGATAACGCCTTTCTTTGACAACACTTGCTTTGTTACGTTTAAAGGATTAAAGGATAAGGTATCTGTAAGCAGAAGATACATAAAGGAATTTCGTCAAATTTTAGGCTTATAAATGGGACAACAAATTATTCAATTAAAATGGAATTCTGTCAATAAATTAGTGAAAAGTACAGTAAATTGGTTTACTTTCAAAAATATTACCTTTAAAATTCAATCATGATAAGAGAAGAAAAAGCACAAGATTTGTTGTTAATTGTTGATGTGCCACGATAGCAATAAGCTTGGAACATACCAATGATAATAATACTATAAGAGTAACGAAGATGAAAGACAGTAGTTAAAAAAGATGCAAAATAAAAATCCCAATAATACACCTAATTTAATAATTAATAGAATATTTGATTTGATATAGTGAATGGAAGAGCTATGGAATAGCTCAGAATTTAAAATTATATTCTATGGAGAAAATGAAATGGATATCATAGTCCTCGTAAAGACTGTACCAAAATCAAAAAATGCAAAGCTTAACAGCGATTTTACAATATCTCGTCAGGAAGCAAAAATAGTTATAAATCCTAGCGATCAAACTGCAATCGAAGAAGCACTAAGAATAAGAGAGATAGTTGGAGGAAAGGTTATAGTACTTTCTTTAGGAAGTGAAAAAAGTAAAAATATATTAAGACATGCTGTAGCTATGGGTGCTGATGAAGCTGTATTAATTTGCGATGATAAATACCGTGGATCTGATACATATGCAACTGCACATATTTTAAGTGAAACAATTAAAAAAATGTATAATTCGTCATTGATTATATGTGGAAAAAGGTCTACAGATGGTTCCACATCTCAGGTTCCAATTGAGATAGCAGCTATGCTAGATATTAATTTTTCTGCAAATGTTAGTGAATTTAACCTAATACCTAATGGGATTGAATGTTTTGAAGAATATGAAGAAATACGAGTAAAAAGAATTCTATATTATCCTGCATTACTTACTGTTTCTACTGAGGCAAATACACCGAGAATACCCACAGTTGAAAGATTGGCCTATAGTAAGAATTATAATGTTAAAGTTATTTCCAATGAACTTTTGCAGCTTGAAAATGATAAATGTGGAATCATAGGGTCACTGACCCATGTTATAAGAACTACTAATGTGAATAACCGAAAAACAAGAAATAACATTATATACCGAGATAAAAACGATATAAAAAAGAATTTATTAGAATGTTTTGAAAAGACTAGGGTGTATGAAAGAGAACAAGCAGAATGTTTAGAAATAATTGATCTATACCAGAATAGTAAAACAGAAATAGTAGTATTCTGCGAAATCTCACATGGGAGCATATGCAAGGAAAGCTTAGATGTGATAGAGACTGCTAATTATCTGGCAAATAAGCTCAACTCACAAATTGTTACCATATCAACTAGGACGGATGACAATGACAAGATGCTGTGGGACTTATCGCTCAGAGGAGTGAGTGTTAATTATCAGTTGAATATTGAGGATGTCTATTCCACTGCAGCAGATTTAATTAGTAACGAGGTAACTAATATTCTTAATGAGGTAAAACCAAGAATAGTTTTATTTGCCTGTACCGAGCGAGGTAAAATATTGGCTCCGTATGTTGCTACAAGGACAATTTCAGGTCTGACAGCAGATTGCATAGAATTAGACATTAATGATGGTATGTTGTTTCAGACAAGACCTGCATATGGTGGCAATATCAATGCGGAAATCATATCAAAGAATTCAAAGTATGAAATGGCTACAGTAAAGCCTTTTGTAAATAAAAAGCAATATAGGTCACAGAAAATTAAAACAAAAAACATTATCTACCAAAACAAAATTGGTACAAATAGTGATATTAGTATGAACAAAACCAACTGTGTGACTATTGATGAAGAAGTTGTTATTGGCATTGGAATGGGAGTAGGAAATCAAAAAAACGTTAACAGAATTATAGACATTTGTAGGAAAAATAAGTATGGAATGTGTGCCACACGTGAGATTGTTGATAAAGGGTGGATGCCTTATGAATATCAAGTGGGTTTAACAGGTAAAATCGTAAGTCCGAAAGTGTATCTTGCAATGGGTATATCAGGAGCCAATGAACATATGGTTGGTATTGGTGGTAGCGATACAATAGTGAGCGTTAACTTAAATGTTGATGAACCAATTTGTCAAAATAGCGACTATATATACGAAGTAGATGTAGAAGCTGTTTTAGATATGCTAGACAAGCTGACTTTATGACAATAGGGTATGGATAGCAGAAAATGTTGCATAGGATTACACTCACGCAGAAATTAATATGAAATCAGCATAGCCATTTGCTATGACTTTATTATATCAGGAGGAATGTTAATGAATAGTTTAAAAGAAATTAAAAGTTTTATACAAGACACAAAGTATTTTTGCTTAGGGACTAGTGATACAGAAGGGAATGTTTGGACTGCACCTATGACCTATGTTGCAGATGATAACTTAAATATATATTTCCACTCGGCACTAGACAGCGTACATATTGAAAATATTAAAGAAAATCCGGCAGTAAGCTTTTCTATCTACGATTCTAACCAAATGCTTTCAGAAATTGATGGTTTGCAGGGAAAAGGTATTATAGGGCAGATTGATAACAGAGAGATTGATGAAGTTTATAGGAAATTCTTTATTAAGCATATACCAAATGATGAGATAAGAGCGCAATTTGCACCTCCGATAGCTTCATTCAGCGGAGATGATTTTCCGCAGAAAAGATTTTTCAAAATGAAGATAAATGAATTGTATAAAAAAAATATAGAAATCTATAATGTAGCCAGAAGACAGAAGGTAGAGCTTCAAGAATTAATGAAAGAATAATATTGGAGATAAATATTATGGGGTACTTTTCTGAACAAATTAACAAGAATAATGTAACTGATTTTTATATTTGCGATACAACGCTGAGAGATGGCGAGCAGGTTGCTGGTATACGATATACTCCAGAACAAAAGGTGAACATTGCAAAGAAAATGGAAGAGGTTGGTATAGAATCCATGGATGTCGGTTTCGCAGCTACCTCAAAAGAAGAGAGGGCTGCCATTAAGGCTGTCTGTGGGCTAGGCTTGAACATGAGAATTATGAGCATGTGTAGAGTTGTCAAGAGTGATATTGACTATGCCCTTGAATGTGGGGTGGGAGGAGTAATATTATTCATCCCAGGTTCGGACATACATATAAAATCTAAGTTTGATGGAGATATTATCTCAAATAGAAAAAAATTGCTTGAGAGTTCACTTCAGATGATAAAGTATGCAAAAGATAATGGACTGTTTGTGGAATTTGGAATAGAAGATTCTACAAGAACAGACAGCAATGTTATTATTGATATTTTCTCACAGGCAGAAGAAGCCGGTGCTGATGCGCTTGGAACTACAGATACAATAGGGTATTTAACGCCTGAAAGGACCTATTCATTTATTAAGAATTTAACAGATCATTTGCATAAACCGATAGGAGTCCATTGTCATAATGATCTTGGATTGGCTACTGCAAATACTATTGCAGGTCTTCTAGCGGGAGGTGGCTATTGTTCACCTACTGTAAATGGTTTTGGGGAAAGAGCAGGAAATGCAGCGTTGGAAGAGGTCCTAATGACCTTAAAAGTCTTATATCAAAAGAACATAAAGTATAACACCAAGATGTTATTTGAACTGTCACAAATGGTACAAGATTACTCGGGTATTAAAACAGATATTTTTAAACCGATAGTAGGTGAAAATGTTTATTCACATGAATCGGGCATACATATACATGGGATGCTTAAGGATATTAATACATATGAAGTTTTTGACCCGGGGATGGTTGGACGCAAAAGAAAGTACGTAATGGGAAAGCATGCAGGAAAGCATCTTATCAAGCACATTTTAAGCGAAAGAGACATTGATATTGATGATGATAAGGCAAGTGATTTATGGAAGAGTATGAAGATAAAAGAGGAATTGGGTGTTTATTATTCTGAGGAGGATGTTATCAATGAATTCAAATCCAGATTTGCTTAATAACATTGAAACATGGCAGAAAATTAATAACCCTCTATTAGATAAAATTGGGGAAATGAGCATTATTACATCGCAAAATGTCACGGTGGGAAAAGCGGAAATTAATGAGGTAATGGACATGAGTCCTCATTATCATCCCCAAGAACAAATTACAGTAGTGCTAGAAGGAAAAATGTATATTGAATATAACGGACAGAAAAAAAATATAGGAGCAGGTGAATGCTGTATAATACCTGGAAATGTAGAACACAAGGTATCAATTTTGAAGGTTCCATTTAAATCTTTTGATATTTTCTCTCCCATTAAAGATGATTTTATAAAAAGTGCAAATATGATGGAGGACAAATAAATGTTTGATAAGGTGTTTGAGAAATTTTTAAATAATATGAATAAATATGATTTGGTATCAGAAGATACAAAGAAGGTAATTATTGCTACTTCTGGTGGTAAGGATGCAAATTTCATGACAGAATTACTTTATCAATACCAGCAGCAATATAGACCTGATTTAGTCTTAGAGTTAGCGAATGCTGCTATTCCAAAATGGAAGTATTTGCCGGATGAGTTTATTGATAAACTTGATGATGAGGAAAAAAAGAAGACTCTTCTTGAAGAGCAAAAATATATTGAAAAGCATAAGAACTTCTGGGAGGATAGGGGAATTAAAACGGTTTACCTAGATCATGTTTTTGGTAGCAGCGATTATGATATATATAATTCCTCTATACCTTGTACACATTGCTTCGTGGCACAGAAAAAAGCGTTATTTCATTACATAGAAAATCATGAGGATGCAGAGTCAGTAAGACTTGCTGTTGGTTTAACAAAATGGGATATGATTTATCTTGCTATGTCTCATATCATCAGAGCTAATGGCCGTACATGGAAAGAAGTTAAAGAACAGGATCCTGAGAGATATAGAATGGACTGCATGCATTTCGCGACCTTTAGCCCAATACCTAAGCTTGATATTGGTATTCCTGGCAAAACAGTATATACTATTGAACCCATTATTGTCTTTAGTGATCTAGAAACAAGGGAGTATGCAACAGGATTGAATTTGCCCATTATTCCTGACGTATGCGGATATCTTTTTGGTGAACGGTTCAGTTCAGATAAGAGATATTTTGATAATTTTATGAAGGTTTCTGCAATTGAAGAAGTAAACCTTGCAAAGAACAATGTAAATTCTAAGCTAACTGATAATCTGAATCCGCTTTATAGCGATTATGAAGATATATTGAAGCTGATGGAGAATACTGGTATAATGCCTCCTTTCGAAGACTTCAGCGGAATTTTATACGATACTTATATGGATGAGGTCATGAAGGCCGGTGTTACCGACTAATGACAAGGTAGAAAAAATGGGACAGACCATTATTGAGAAGTTAATATCAAAAAGAATTGGTGAAAAGGTCTTCGCCGGAGAAGAAATTTGGTGTCCTGTTGATTTAGTTATGGGGACCGATGCAACAGCACCACTGGCAATTGACATATTTGAAAAAAGTCTGATTAAAAATGTATATGATTCCGACAAGATTGTGCTTGTTGAAGACCATTTTTGCCCGGCTAGAGACATTGCTTCAGCTAATTTGTCTTTAAAAATGAGAGAATTTGCACATTATCATAAAATCTCTAAATACTATACTACTGGTCATAACGGTATTTGCCATATACTTTTACCTGAAAAAGGGCTAATCAAGCCATTTGATATTATTGTAGGTGCTGATTCCCATACATGCACCTATGGAGCTCTTTGTGCATTAGCAATAGGTATAGGCTCCACGGATATGGCGTATGCAATGGCTACAGGTACACTATGGCTAAAAGTTCCTAAGACGATAAAGGTGAATATAATTGGAACAAAACTGGAGCATGTTTATGCCAAGGATATTATTCTGCAGCTTATAAAAAAGATAGGTGTGAATGGTGCTAATTATTGTTCTATTGAGTTTTCAGGCAATATTGTTTCAGATATGAGTATCAGTGAGCGATTGACAATATGCAATATGGTAGCCGAGATGGGCGCAAAGTGTTGTTTTATGCCCTATGATCAGATGACCCAGCGTTATTGTTCTCAATATAAATTGAAGAACGAGGAACTTATAATTTCGGATAATGATGCTGTATATAAAGAATATATTGAACTTGATATTTCAGATATGGGACCACAGATTGCATGTCCATGTTCACCGGATAATGTAAAGGATATTTATGAGGTTGAGGGTACTAAGGTTGACCAAATCGTGATTGGATCGTGCACCAACGGAAGGACAGAGGACTTTATAATAGCATATCATTATCTGAAAGGAAATAAAATAAGCCCTGAGGTTAGGTTAATAATAATGCCCGGATCTCAAAAAGTAGTATCAGATTTGATAAGGCTAGGTATTGCAGAGGAGATGGTAAAGTCCGGAGCAGTATTGTGTCCGCCAACATGTGGACCTTGCGTTGGGCTCCATATGGGAGTATTAGGAAAAAATCAAGTTGGGCTGTTTACCACAAATCGTAATTATTTTGGACGAAATGGAGATGCATCCTCCAAAGTATATCTGTGTAGTCCGGCAGTAGCAGCTTGCTCTGCCATTACGGGGAGGATTCAAATTCTTTGATAATTTATTACAATTTCAAGAGGTGAATGGGTTGGGAACCATACATAAGTTTGGAGATAACATTGATACAGATTTGATTATACCTGGGAGGTATTGCCATACAATTAATGAAGCTGAGCTTATGAAAAATTGTATGCATGATATTTGTGATAAGTTCTATGAGAAAGTAGCTTTTGGAGATGTAATTGTAGGAGGTTGGAACTTTGGGTGCGGTTCCTCTCGTGAAGTAGCACCAATATCTATTAAAGCCTGTGGGATTAAGTATATTATAGCCAAATCATTTGCAAGACTATTTTATAGAAATTCCATAAATATCGGGCTTAAGCTAATCGAATGTAGGAAGTTTTGTGATAATTGTGAAGACGGCGATATGGTAGAGATATTCGAGGAAGACCAAAAAATAGTAAAGACAGTAACAGGAACAGAGTACTATTATACCTGCGAGAAGTCAAAGGTAGTCTATGACTTGGTACAAGCAGGAGGTCTTATGAATTATCTGAAAAATTCAAAAATCTGAAAAATTCAAAATAAGTGTTTAGGAGTCCTACATGGATGATAAAGTGTATTTAGACTATATAGATTATTATTTGCCCCAAAACACTGTTACTGTTGATGATATCTTTAATGATCTTAAGCAGGTTAGCAGGGCCGTATACGATGGAATTGACAAAGATGAATTTAAAAAATTGACTAAGCTGAATCATATCAACATATTTGGAGGAGAGGATATTGTCTCCATAATTGGTGAAATGATTGAGAAGATGCTGCGAATAACAGGAATTGATGTATCAGCAATAAGCTATCTTGTTTGTACTCCGGATCCGGTAATGCATTATGGTACGATGTCAGTCATTCATTACATGCATAAAAAATTCAATATGAAAAATGCTCACATACTTCCAATACAACAGTCCTGTACTACCTCTCTATTTGCCATGGGATTAGCAGAAAAATTACTGAATAATAATGAATACATGCTGGTGCTGTGTGCTAATGACTGGAGCGGCTTAAATAACGATAAGGAGTTGTCGCATAGATTCTTGAATTTTACTGTAATGGGAGATGCAATTGGAATGCTGCTGATAGGGAAAAAGCGGCATGAAGGAGCATTGAGAATATGCGATTGGAGTTATAGTAACTATGGCTTATCAAGTTATGATATCGGAAATAGCGGTGACTATAATAAAGCTCCGGTGCTGAACAGATTAAGCATGATAAAAGAAGGAGCAAACTTTATTAGAAGGTCTCTAGAGCGTATTCATGTAAATATTCATGATTTAGAGAAATTTATAGTTTCTAATGTAAGATATGATGTTTTTTACAATTCATACAGTAAGCTTTTAGGTGTAACTCCAGACATATTCTTTCTTAATAATGTCGGAAATGGAGGTCACGCTAATGATATTGACTTGATTCGAAATCTGAAGGACTATATATTGCAAAACAAAAGTAGTACAACTCACAAAATATGCTTATACACGTTAGACATCGAAGAAAGTATGGATATGAATTATCATTTGGTGGTTTTACAAAGAGAGTGAAATAAGACACAAAGTTTGGTAGTGAGGTACAAAATGAGTGATTTAAATAAATCAGCAGCACATAATTGTGACACAAAGTCCAGCGTTATTATTGCAACGTTAGGTCCAGAGGGGACATGTAGTGAGTTTGCAGCCAATTATTATGCTACGGTAATTAATAAAAAGGCAAGTAATATTCTTTGTAATACGTTTGAAGAAGCAATTAAACAGCTTGTAGAAGGCTATGCTGATTTAGTTATTATTCCTTCAGCATATAGAAATCTAGCTAATTTGATTTTTGACTTGTATGACAAGATTGAAATTTCTGATGTGTTCAAATTGTGTACACCAAATCTGGTTACGGCTATTTTAGACGAACCTGGAGGCTGCACCGAATTAAGGAAGATTGCTACTCATGCCTCTCCCTTTAGTTTGGCAAAAAACTTCTATCCAGAGGCAGAGCTAATATTGTCAGGCAGTAATAGCCTTTCAGCAAGGATGTTATATGAAAGAGAAGTAGATGCTTGTATAACTACAAATATATGTGCCCAGCAATATAAGTTTATGATTATCAAAGATTTTGGTGAGATTTCAATGGGATGGAATGTCTTTAAAAAAAAGAATTATTAGGCAGGATGAATCATGGCAAATAGTATTAATCGTCTGAATTCAGATTACTATCAGTCACCAAAGAGGTTCATTCTATGTTTTTAATAAAGATATAAGAAAATTGCATAATCAAATAGTTTTTGAAAGGAGCAACAATGAAATACTTAACGGAGGATGTCAGCAAAAGAGCTAATCTTACTTGGTTTTATCCCAGAATATGTGCATATCAGGATAAAATAGAAAGTGATAAAGAATATTTTGAATTTTTAGATTCTGAACTTGATAATAGAGAGGTATTACTATATCTGCACATTCCTTTTTGTGAATCGTTCTGCGCATATTGTGCTTGCTTTAAAGAATTATTACATAATTATTCATATGAAGATAAAAAAGAATTTGTAAATATGATGATCAAGGAGATTGAACTGTATGCAACAAAGCCTTACTTCAAAGGGAAAAAGCTAAATCATATTCAATTTGGAGGAGGAACACCTTCATGTTTGGATAATGAGTTTTTAGAAATGATTTTTGAAGCTATTTATAAGAATTTTGTGTTGGACGCTCAATGTGTAATTTCCTTTGAAGGAAATGTTATGACTTTAAAGGATATTAGTAAGTTAAAGGCCTTAAAAAGTGTTGGTGTAAATCGCCTTAGCTTTGGGTTACAGACTTTTGATGAAGAGATTCGTAAGAGCCTGGGTATTCAGGCAAAGGTGAGTGAAATATATGAAGCTACTGATAATATCAAAAAGGTTGGCTTTGATTCCTTCGCAGTTGACCTAATGTATAATCTTCCAAATGAAAGTATTCAAATTCTCGATAATGATTTGAATAAGATTATAAAAGAAATTGAACCAAACTACATACAAACCTATAGATTTAATCAGTTCTATAATACAGTTTTACAGAAAAAAATTGAAAGAGGCTATTTTCAGGACCCACCCTCCAATGAGAAGGAATTACAGATGTTTGAATATATTATGGATAAGCTTTACCAGAATAAATATGATAAGCATGTGCTTATCAATCTTTTTAGTAAGGACAAGAGCCCCATTTCAACGGGTTTGGAATATACTATGGGGAACAATAAGAAAAAATCAAGTGTTGTATTGGGTATTGGACCGGGTGCCTCAAGCTTCTTAGCAAGTAGGAATTATCGTTCTGTTTGCTCAATAAAGAGTTATATTAATAGAATAAAAAATAATCAATATCCAATTGAAGCAGGAAATATTTCGAGTTCTTCAGTAATGACTAGCAGATTAATGGTATATTTCCCTAACTTTACTTATGTTTACAAATCAGAAATGGAAGATTATCAGCAATTTGAAGATAGGATAAATTTTTTGATTGAAAATGATTACGTATATGAAAGCCAGAACAGAATAATTTTAACTAAAAAAGGTAAGTTGTGGGCGGGAGATATTGGGAACATGTTTTATGCTGAGGAAGAGATTAAAAAATTTCAAAAATCTATGTACTATTCAATAAAAAACAATTCAAATTCGTTTAATCAGGATAATATGAATATGAGTAAAGAAAGTAAAATACTAGGAGGGAAAAGTATCAATGGAGAAGGGAAATAAGGAAGAAATATTAGATAATTTGAAGAGCATAATTAATGAAACCTTCAAAATAAATAGAGATGCTGTGGATTTTGATACTCTTCTATTTAATGGAGGTCTAAATTTAAGTTCAATTCAATTACTAGAGTTAACTGTATCAATTGAAACTTTCTATGATGCAGAATTCGATGGAGATATGCTTACCGAAGAAAACTTTAAAGATATTAGTGCCTTAATTAATGTTATTGCTGAGAATTTTACTAAATAGACATTTAGGATGTGATTAAATGGTTAAAAGTGTGTTACTGGTATATCCACCCATTGATATTGAGTATTACATGAAGGGTGCGAATGATAGTCCTCCATTAGGTCTGGTTGTATTACAGAATTACATCAGGAGACATTTGAAATTAGATGTAAACATTGAAATTATTGATGGTGAGTATTATACCATGGACGAGATCTTAAATGTGATTAATTCCGGAAACTATGAAATGATAGGTATTCAGACTATGATGGCATCTTATAGAAACTCTCTGAAACTATTAGAATATTCCAAACACAAAGGAATGATTACCTTTATGGGTGGACACCATGCTACCCAGCTGTGTGATGCTATATTAATCAACAGACACAGCTTTGTTGATTACATAATCACAGGAGATGGAGAAGAGGCATTTGCAGGGATTATTAGGAAGGACATAAAAGAAAGTATACCAAACCTTGCTTATTATGAAAATGGACAACCTAATCATACCAATCAGAAGAATGTTCCGTTAGAATATGGCGTTATTGATTATATTGATGATAAGGTTTTTAAACAATATGAACGGGATATAGGAAGAGATTTAGAAAGAACGGAACGACTTATTAGTTTTCGTTCCTATAGCCATAAAGGATGCAGTAACAGGACTAACTCGCAATATTGCTTCTTCTGTGGTAGAGCTGACAAGGGGGTACGTTTTAAAAAGCCAGAAGATTATGTCAGAGAAATTCATTATTTAAGTAATCTGCCTAATGTAAAATACATATTTGAGATTGGCGATGATTTTTTGCAAAATCAGGAGTGGCTAAATGAAGTGGTAAGGCTGTTTAAGATATATAAGATACCTAGCAGTGTACACTTAAAGATTTTTGCCAGAGCTAATAGAATCACTGAAGAAATCATACCAATCCTTAAGGAGCTAAATGTTGATGAGGTTGCAATTGGTTTTGAATCAGGAAGTAAAAAAATACTAAATAACATTAATAAGAAAGTAAACCCTGAGGATAACATTAACGCTGCAAGATTGCTTTTCTCAAACAGAATTGATACTATTGCTAGTTTTGTACTTGGTCTTCCAGGCGAAAATGATAAAACCTTAAATGAAACTTATCAGCAGGCATTAGAAATTAAAAATTTGGCATTAAAGTATCTTGGTAAAAATCCACAAGAAATTATTGCAAACATAATTGAGATTAATCCAGGAGCACCAGCATTTAAAAAGCTAGCGAAGTATATGCCGGAAAAATATATAAATATTGATAATTTAGATGTATATGAAACGCAGAATGATTATTTTAAAATGGAATTTTCATTGAACGATTCAGAAGTTGCTGAGTTCAGAAAAAAACTGGTAAGGTGGGGAAATAAAATTAATAAGTTAGGTAATTATACATATCCGGCAGGATATAAGAGTGAAGAGGTAATGGAATATGGAGTATTGTAGCAATATTTTATGTGACACGTACATTGAAAGTGAGATGGTTCCCCAATTAATAAAAAGCGATAAAGTAGCCAGGGTTAAATTATTTGCATTGGGACCTGAGGGAACTAATATATCGCAAGCTGCTAAATTGTGGGCAGAACATTTGAGAATACTGGATAAAACTGAAATGATTTTGTGTGCTACACCTGAAGACGAGGTGGAAGAAGCTATGAAAGTAGATAAAAAAGGTGTAGTTCCGATATTCGCTTTATGTGCAGTGTATAATGATTTATGTAAACTGTTTTTTAAATATGGCAGTAATTATACATTTTTACATCATTTCTATATGAGGCTGGATAAAATGCAGCTAGCTTCAAAAAAATATATCAATGAAACGATGCCAAATAATGCAACAATTGCATCACATTACTCACCATCGGTATTGCTTGAAAATACGGAATATAATATCTGTATGGCCGACTCCAATGCAGCAGCAGCCAGAAAGTGCTTTTATGGTGAAACTGATGCCTGTATTACTACGGAAACTGCTAGAAAAATATATGGACTAAATACCTTAAAGGAGTTTGGCGCTCCAAGCATGTTATTTACTTTTGGAACGACGGAGCATGGAATTAGACAATTACAGCTTTAATTTAGCAACACTTTATTTTAGAAAAAGGAGAAGATGATTGATATCATTTTGGAAAATATGATAAGTAAATATGAACCAACAATTGAAGATGTTACTGCTTTAAGTAATATAGATACGTTGCCTCCAGGGAGGTTGGATATTGCACGAAGAATGGCAATAATGTCCGGTATGTCAGAGGGTAAAAAAGTTCTTGTGGTTTCCAGTCATAGAGGGTATCAAGCTGCAATATATGCTAAAGAATTTGGTGCAAATGTATGTGGACTTGATATTGATAAGAGTATGATTGAGTATGCAACGAGAATTGCAGAAGAGAACAAAGTTCAAATTAATTATGTCGAAGGAGATGCACAGAAGCTTCCATTTCAAGACAACTCCTTTGATATAGTTACTGACGAAGGTGCAGTTGGTATACCCCAAAATCCTCAGCAGGTTTTAAATGAAATGGTTAGAGTACTAAAGCCTGGTGGAGTAATGATCTTTAGAGAATCTATTTTTTCAGATGGACTAGATGAGGACGAGAAGTATGAAATTTGCCAGAGGTACGGCAATAATATTCAGGACAGAGCAGGCTGGATCAAGATGATTGAATTAGCAGGTGTTGTTGTATCAGAATGCGAGATAGAACCCTGGTCCAGACCGGAATTTTTTTGGGATGTCAGACATGACAGAACCGTAGAAACCTATGATAATATTTATACTACTATGGAGAAGCTATTTATTTCCAAAAAAATCATGAAACAATATGGAGCAGAGGGAATGAAAATGGCTTCCGAAAACGAAAAAGAGTTTTATAAGGCAGTTATTGATAAAAAGATAGGTTACGGTATTTTTTGTAGTAAAAAGGGAGTGGATTAATTGGAGCTAATTGTATATTCCATGACTTTTTTTTCGAGAGGCGGATTGTCTATTTATCGTGATTTAAAATTGCTTAATAAGAGCACTTTTGAACAATTTGTACCAGAACATGAATGGATAGAAGCAACGAAATTAATACTTGAAGCTGCTGGTATGAGTATTGAAGCATTATCGGAAGTTGGACTATCCTGTTCCTGCACTAAAGAGAGATTTGAAGAATATTTCGGTACTGCTATTGAAAAGAAAAAAATACGTGGAATTAAAGATATTGAGTATTTTGTTTATGAAAATACGAAGGAGATAATCATTCCTAAAGCATTGAAATTCGTTGAAAAAATATTTCTTCCAAAACAGTTATTTGTGTTAAGTGAAGAAACAATGCCTGATTTGGAGTATTATCATTATACAGTTCCAAATGGAATAAGGGAGCTGGTAAAGTCGGAGTTTATCAGCAAAATAGGTAAACGTAAGAGGCAATGTCAAGTGGCTATGATTGATACTGGGCTATATCCCCATGAGCATTTTAAAAAGCATGGATATGATATAAAGGTTTTACCTGCCGTTTCATTTTTAGATCCAACTAAGGATGAAAGAGGTCACGGTACTGGTATGGCTTCAGTCCTCTTGTCTATTGCTGACAATTCAAAATTAACCATGATAAAAGCTGCAAACTTGAATTATAGTTTTCCTGTTGCTGCACTACAGAAGGCATCGTCATTAAACATAGAAATTTTAAGCTGTAGTTGGGGAATTATAGGATACGAACCTCAGGCACACTTAGAAATTGTAAATCTTATAAATAAAGAAATTACTGTTGTTTTTTCTGCAGGCAACGGAGCAAGTGACAGATGTAAATCAATATTCCAAACAATTGCATGTCCTGACATCTTAACGATAGGCGGGTGTATGGTTGAAAATGAAGAAATCGAGGTTTCAGACATTTCAAGCAGTTATTGGTCTGATATTTATGACAATAGACATGTGCCAGATTTGTGTGGAATTTGTGGTAAGTTACCGTATGCGCAGGTAATTTTAATGCCTATTCAGCCATCTGCGTTATTTGACTTTGAAAACGGAAAGAGGGACGGTACGCAACAGGATGATGGCTGGTTTGTTTCAAGCGGTACTTCTGCAGCGGCTGCGTACATATCAGGAATTATTGCTATTATGAAGGAACTTGAAATTATAGAAACCTCTCAAATAATCTCATTATTAAAAGCGAGCTGTAAAAAGGTTAGATCAGGGAAAAGCTTTATGGGAGATTATGCAAGTGAAGAAAATAATAATCTGGCTGTTGGGTATGGTTTCTTAGATTTTGAAGGTATCTACCATACGTTACAAGGAGAATATTTATGAGGTATTTAGATTGGACTATAAAACATAAGCATGGAAGTAATGATATAGCCTTGATACAAGACGAGCGGGAGCTATCATATAAGCAGCTAAATAACTATAGTATGAAAATGCAAAAGATACTTGAACAATCAGCAATCCCAAATGCTTCTAATATAGCTATTTATATGGACAAATCAATCGAAGCAATAATTTCTATATATGGAGCGCTGTTTCATGGTTCTGCATATATTCCCATTGATTATTCTTTGCCAAAGGATAGGGTTGAGTTTGTCATTACTAATTCTGAAGCAAAAGTAGTGATAACGAATAGAGAAGGAGTAAAAAAATTTCAACAAAGATCAGATATACTTATTATTTGCATAGAAAAATTCAATCAAAAAACACATTGCAAGCAGGAAGGGATTGTATGTTGGGATGGGGAATACGAAGAATATGATGCTAATGATTTCAACATAATTAACAACTCTGATAAGAATGATTTAGCATACATAATCTATACCTCTGGTTCATCAGGTATACCTAAAGGGGTAATGATTCCTCAAAATAGTATTATGACCTTTGTAAATGACATTGAGAAAATTATGGAATATGATTATACTACCAGATTCTTAAATGTCGCACCTTTATATTTTGACGCATGTGTATTGGACTTGTTCTGTATTTTTAATGTTGGTGGAACGGTTGTTCTGTTAAAGAAGTTTATGTTCCCCAGGGAGCTGCTCACAGCTCTAGAGTCATACAAGATTACTGATACATTGCTGGTTTCATCTGTCCTTAAATTACTAACGACAAAATATTCTAAAATAGATTCATATAATTTATCATACTTAAAAACAATTTGGTATGGGGCTGAAGGCTGCTCCGTGGAAGCTTTAAGGTTTATAAAAGAAAAGCTGCCTCATATTAAGTTTATTCATGGATATGGTCCTACAGAATCGACTCATACCACCTTGCTTTATCGATTTGAAAATATACCAGAAAACATAATCGGCTATATGCCTATTGGAAAAGCACTACCGTCGGTGTATGTCTATGCCCTTAATGATAAAGGTGAGAAAATAAAACAGGGTGAGCAAGGAGAACTTTATATAGGAGGCTCTCAGCTAATGCTCGGGTATTGTGCTAACGAAGTGAAAAATAAAGAAGTATTACTTAAGGATATTGATGACAGTAGTAAAATTGTTTATAAAACTGGCGATATTGTCACATTAGATGAAGACTGGAACTATTGGTATATAGGCAGAAACGATGACATGATAAAATGTGGAGGCAATTTGGTACACTTATCTGAAATCGAAAAGGTACTGTTAACTTTTGATGCTGTAAAGGATGCAATTGCATTTCCGGTAGATGATGAAATATTTAATAATAAGATATATGCATGTGTGGTGATTAAAGATGGTTACAATTATAATCTTGATGAATTAAGAGCTAAAATAGCTGATGAACTGCCGGCTTATATGATGCCTAGCCAGATAAATTGCATTACAAATGATCAAATCCCGAGAAAAGATTCTGGTAAGATAGATAAAAAGGCACTGAAAGAACTATTTTTATAACAAAAAGATAATTTTTAGAATGTTTAGCTTAGCTGCATGGATATGAACCTACTATGACCCAAGGAGGTTATAAAATAAAATGGACATTAGTTATTCTGACAGAATGGAAGTGGTACCTAAATCATTTATAAGAGAAATTCTAAAGGTTACAGAAAGACCTGAAGTTATCTCTTTTGCAGGTGGGTTACCTAATCCAGAATTATTTCCTATTGAAGAAATTTCAAACGCTACAGAAAAAGTATTAAAGCTAGATGGAAAAAAAGTACTCCAATATAGTACAACAGAGGGATACTTGCCGCTTAGACAATATATTGCTAAAAGGTATTACAAAAATTGCAACGTAACGGAAGGTAATATATTGATTACCAGCGGCTCACAACAAGCGCTTGATTTAATTGCAAAAGTCTTAATTAATAAAGATGATTGTATCATGCTGGAAAGGCCGGGGTATTTGGGTGCTATTCAATGTTTTTCAATGTTTCAGCCAAATTTTGTTACGGTTGGCTTGAATAATGATGGTATAGATATTGAAGAATTTAAGTTTAAAATTAATATAAACCAACCAAAACTGTTTTATGCCGTAACTAACTTTCAAAACCCAACAGGAGTATGTTATTCTAACAAAATCAGAAAAGAGATTTCCAACATAATTAAGGAAGCAAACATAATGATGATAGACGATAACCCATATGGTGAATTAAGATTTATGGGCGAAGAAGGTTATTCGATGAAAGCTTTACTTGGAGATAAAGTAATTTCTTTAGGCTCTTTTTCAAAAGTGTTTGCACCAGCGATGAGATTAGGCTGGCTGTGTGCCAGTAATGAAATCATTGACAAATTAGTTGTAATGAAACAGGCATCAGATTTACATACCAATTATTTTAGCCAAAGAGTGCTATACCAATATTTATTAGATAATAATATTGATACGCATATTAGTGAAATCTGTAATGCGTATAAAAAAAGAAGAGATTATATGGTAGATATGATAAAGAAATATATACCCACCGATGTATCGTATACGGAACCTGAAGGTGGTATGTTTCTGTGGATGAGGCTGCCAAATAGAATAATTGCAACAACGTTACTTCAAAGAGCTATTGAGCGTAATATAGCTTTTGTACCAGGAGTTCCTTTTTATGCAATTGCTGAGGAAAACCCCAATAATACTTTGAGATTGAACTTTACAAATTCGCGTACTACAGATATTGAGCAGGGAATAAAAACATTAGCGAGGTTGATAAATGAGTTTTCTTAAAAATTGTGAGAAATTTATAACCATTTAATCAAGCTGCAGCTTGTAAATTATGTATTACAAAAGGATATTTTGAAGAGCTTAATGTCCATGCTATTTGAAAATTATTTTGCTAGAAATAACATGTTTACAAAAATATTGTTTTTATATTGTAAACAATAACCATACGATGATAAAATAAAGTTGCTTATCTCAATAGGACAAGCAAATATTATTAATTAAAATGAGATAAACTTGAATTTAGAGCAAAATGATTACACAATTTAAAGGGCGTGGACCAAAAATATGAACTATATAAAAGCTGATATCGGACATGTGGATGAAGTTTACAGTTTGCTAAAGAGGACTATTGCGTCAATTTATCCTAAATATTATCCTAAGGAAATAGTTGATTTCTTTTTAGATTGGCACAGAAAGGAAAACATTCTCGAAGATATAATTCAAAGTAGAGCGTGGATTTTATATGACAATAATGAACTGGTTGGAACAGGTAGTATTAAAGAAAACCATATAACTAGAGTTTATGTTTCTCCCGAGTTTCAAGGAAAAGGCTATGGAAGTTACATAATGGATTGTTTGGAAAATGAAATAAGCAATAAATATGATAGAGCTATATTGGATGCATCATTACCTGCATGTTCGTTATATTCTCGTAGAGGCTATAAAACTATTGAACATCATAAACTAAATGTTGAAAATGGTGTATTTCTTGTATATGAAGTAATGGAAAAAGAGTTACAACAAACAGCTTTTAAATATAATGGTAAAAAATTTGTTATTAAGACTAATACAGATAATGGAGATGTTAGTCCCGATACAATTTTTTTCTATCATCAAAATAAAAATATAATTTGGGCTGAGTATAGTGGTGGGAATATTATAAAGGGAAATATTTTGGGAAATGTAAATACGGATTTTACATTGGATTTTTTTTATCATCATATTAATATTGATGGGGAAATCAGAATTGGAAAATGCCATAGTGTTCCGGTAATAACAAGTGACAATAAATTAGAACTACATGAAGATTGGCAATGGTTAGACGGGGATAAGACTAGAGGTAAAACTGTTCTTTCTGAAGTTCTTTGAAATTATATGCATCAAGTATATGTGGCATATTCATACAGCCAGGATTCTTTTCAATAATTTCATCATATTCAAGATAATTAATAAAAGCTTTTAAGCAAGCAATTTTCCTTTTTACTGTTTTGGGCTTATATGTTTTATGTAGGTTAGTTATATAATTTGATACATTTGATTTGCTTAATTCGCCATCAGTATCCTTCATAAAGTATGTAAATTGATTTAGGTCAATTTTATAAGCCTTCAAAGATTTTTCATTTAGGTTTTTTTGGTATTTGCAAAATTCAAGATAATTAGTAGTTAATTTGTCCAAATTCAACATTATTAATTGCTCCTTATAATATATTATTTATAAATGATATATTATCTGCAAAAAAATGTCGAATGTTTTATATAATAGTAAATTTGTCTGGATTAGAATGTTTAGAAACCTTGAATTAAAGAATAATATTGTACCAAGCAAAATAAATCTTTAATAAAAGAAAAAGAGTATCGCTTACACGATGCTCATTTCCTTTGAAGTTTTCGAAATCTACAAATATATAGGCAGATTTCATCCTATAAATAGGATAATTATTAAAAACGTATATAGAAGGATAAACTATAAATATACGTATACCACACAAAACAAGCAGTGTATATTTCAAGAATAAGTTGGGGATCAAAGTAGTGTTCAATATTTAAAATCTATAGAACACTACCTTGATACATCTTTGTGTTTTGTTGCTTGACATACTTTTGATATGAAATATACTCTCTTATAAAGTTTATACTAAAACAATTAAGAAATAAAGGTGAAATAAGTCACTGCATATATAGTGACCTATATCACCTTTATGAAGATTTGAAGATATTGTTAACAATGCATAATCATGCTATAATACAAGTATATTTAGCAATATTTTTATGATATTACTTATGTTAATCTGCAAGGTAGCATACCCAGACTTAGAATATTAGTTTTGACTTGAAATGGGGTATAGTGTGTTTGATATTGGAAGTACAATAGATGAGAGATTTAAGGTTTTAGAAATAATCGGAGAGGGAATAACCAGTTTTGTTCTGAAAGTTTATGACATTCGTTCGAACAGAGAATTTGCTTTAAAGGTATTAAAGCCTCAGATTACATCTAGCTACATTGAACATATTATACGATTTAAAAAAGAAGCAGCTATTATCAATAGCTTTGACCATCCCAATATCGTGAAAACATATGGTATTGGAGAGTTTAAAGGATATCCTTATGTAATTATGGAATTACTTAATGGAACTAATCTATCTTCTAAATTAATAGACAATAAACCCATAAAAATAAATGAGGCTTTAGAAATAACTTTATATATTGCAAAGGCACTTGAATACGTGCATAGCAAAGGAATCATCCATAGAGATATCAAACCGGCTAATATATTTATTACTGAGAATGTAGTAGACTACTCAAAAAGTGTTAAGGTTCTTGATTTTGGTGTTTCTATTCTGATGGATTCAACAGAGTTGAAAACTCCGTTAGCAATATCTGGCACGTGGGCATATATGTCACCTGAGGCTATAGGAATAGTAAATAAGGTGCTAGATGAGAGAAGTGATATATATTCTTTTGGAATATTAATTTATCATATGTTTACAGGTAAAGCTCCTATTTTTGGAGATGACATAAATACGATTATCCATATGCATGCGGCTTTTAATCCACCAAATCCAAGTGAAGTTAATCCGGCTATTGATAGTACCCTAGAGAAAATTATTTTAAAACTGATAGCCAAGGATCCAGAGCAACGTTATTCAACAGTATCGGGCCTTATTTATGATATAAACAGGTACATTAATGGTGGTAGAAACTTCAATATTGGGTGTAAAGATAAAAAGAAAAAAGTAAGCTTTTATATCAGCATGATAGAGCGTGACCGAGAAACTCAGGTACTTTTAGAGGCAATAAAAAATGCCTCTAGTAAAAAGGGAAGTACAGTATTAATAGCTGGTGAATCGGGTATTGGAAAAAGTAGATTGGTCAGAGAAATACGAAGCTATGTCTATAAAAATAATGGGATGTTCCTGAAAGGAAGATGTATAAATAATGAGAACAAAAATCCGTATCAGCCATTTAAAGACATAATAGATGATTATTTAAACAAATATAATGATTATGATACTGCTATTCAGCTC